>NZ_JBGCCD010000045.1:0-42150 GCF_041262405.1 Lysinibacillus sp. RC79 | reverse complement strand
CCGGTAAACCCTTTTACTTCGCCGCTAAAACTCCCTCTTTCGCCGGTAAACCCTTTTACTTCGCCGCTAAAACTCCCTCTTTCGCCGGTAAACCCTTTTACTTCGCCGCTAAAACTCCCTCTTTCGCCGGTAAACCCTTTTACTTCGCCGGTCGCGAACTTCAATCAATAAAGATAAAAAAACTTTCGACTTTATAGGAAGTTTCAAAATGGCGAACTAAATTTTTTAGGAAGTCATTGTGAATGTTTTTGACGTTTTAAATGAGCGTGACTTCTGTTTCAGGATACTCGCTTTCGCACATAAAACATTTGTTGATGTCGCATTTCGTTTTTCACTATAAATTAAAGTAACATGCCATAAAATACATACTATGAGGGATGGTTGATTGTAGTGGAGGCTGGGCGACTCCTTGGGGATTAGCGTCACAGATGAGACCCTGCAGCGAAGCGAAGCGGCTCATCGGACGCCCCCAGGAAAGCGCCCCATCCGGAACGGAAATCAACCCCTCGCTTTGCCAAAGAGCCATATTTTAATTCACAATAGTTTATAGTTTATCAACCCAAAAAACTTCCTACAATTTTTTGTAGGAAGTTTAGAAATTTACTTTATTGGAATGGTTACTATTGCCGTTGTCTCTAAATGTTTGGATGAATCGATAGAAATTTTACCTTCGTACTTATTGACAATTTCATTTACAATAAACAGGCCCTGCCCTCTTATTTTACCATTTCCTGGTTTCTTAGTGGAAAATCCTTGTTTGAATATTTGCCCTGCTTCTACAATATTTGGTCCAGTATTTGTAACCTTAAATTCATATTGCTTGTCATCAGCTATACAGCAAATTGTTATTTTACGTTGCTCTTCCGATAATTCATTTGCCGCATCAATCGCATTATCTATTAAATTCGACAAGATTTTGATTAAATCCGTTGTTTTAATTTTATTAAATGCATCCTGTGATACTGAAAAATCCATATCAATATTATGATTTTGTGCAGTTAGTTTTTTCGTTTGTAATAAAATCGACAAGCCAGGGTGATCAATATTTAATTTGAGAGACTTAATAGCCTGAACCTCTTTGGATAGTGAATATAAATATTGTTTGGCCTGATCAGGTTTGTCTAATTGCAGAAATCCATGCAATACTTGTATATGATTTGTGAAATCATGTCTTAAAGAGGACACGGAACTGATTAAAGTTTTAATTTCTGCTTGATATGTATCTTCTGTCGCTCCAACTTCCTCTGCCACTTCTTTTTGATACCATCTCTGTAAGAAGAAAACAGAGCCGATAACGATTAAAATGAGTACACCATTAAAAATAAAGATAAAAAGATTGTCTTGGATCACTTTTCCCTTAATGTCATTTAATGTGTCTGCACTAATATCAATGCCTAAGTATGCAATAACCTTCCCTGTTTCATCCTTAATCGGTGCACCAACAGTTAAGTAGGAGCCATATACAGAATCTTGTATTACATCTGTTGCAAATGTTTCTCCATTATAAGCTTTTTGCACTTGTGTCTCGGGTACTGTACAGTCCATTCCGATATCAAAGCCTTCAACTTCACTTGGTAACCCCATAATCATTGCTTTGGATACCTTTGGATTATGAATCTCTAATGTATAAACAAATAAGGCACCTAGTTTTACTCTTGCATCATTTAAGTAGTTTCTTAATTGCCAATAATAATCGTTTTTCTCGGGGTTATCTAAAAATTGTTTGTACGCCTCTACATCAATTGAAGATGCAATAGAATTAGCCGCTTCCAGACTTTGGTTCGCTATTGACTCTTCTACGGTCTTTTTCATTTTTATATAGGATGTAAAGATGTTTAAACTTGTAAACAATATTAATAAGATAATTGATAGTAATAAAATTAGTTTTATTTTTCGTGTTTTCATACTAACTGGTACTTCCTCATCTATAGACATGAATAATGCCTTAATTTAGTTGGGCTTGGCTTTCGCATCAAATACAAAAATCGTTAGCCGAAGTTAACATCATGTCATACTCTCCACTAGGGAAACGATTCAATCCAATATTCCTATTATACTATAGTAAACTTCTTTTTTATGGTTGCGTCCGGAACCGGCTTGGGTAAATGCATACGATTCAGGTTTCTTCGCCTCTCTAAATAAAAATATTCGTTCTTATCTTATCATCCTAAGCCAGTTTTGACTATTACCACCCCACATTTATCGCCACTTACTTTTTGGGCTAACTCCTTCCCATTATTGACGTTGAAGAAGTCTGTCAGGAACTAATAAAATTCTAAAACAATTTTTATTTTTCGAGCGGAATATCGTTCTAGTCGCAACCATTAGTTTAATAATCCTTCCCTAGAAAGTAAACTAAAAAGGAGAAGCATTTTATCATGCCCCCTCCTTTTTATATATTGCTTATTCCATTCCATCATTGTTGTTTAGATCAATCCAACCTTTTAACCTTTTAGGAAGCGTTAGAGCTTCGTCCAAATAATCTTTAAAAGAAATTGTTATCGGTTCTGCGTCCTCTCCTATTCCAACTATAACTTCTAGAAGCTTTGGCGAATAAACTACGGTATGTAATGTGCCAAAGTATTCTTGATAGTGTTTAAAAAATAAAGGAGAATTTCCATTATTAAAATGTCGGTAAGCAGCCATTGTAGTCAAATTCTTTTCTATTAAATTATTTATAAAATGTTTTCGATTGACGGACCCTTGAATATTTTTCTTATTTTTCTCTTTCAAAGTAGTTGTTTCAAAATGATTCGTACAAATTAATGGATTTCCATATCTTGATTCTTGCTTCTGTGGGGAAGCTTCTACTACTATAGATTGACCGCTTCGATCTGTCATTGAATAATTGTAACAATAACCATGTGGGAGTTCTCTAATTAATTTAAGAGCTTCTTCAATATTTTCACATTGTTCTAACAATATTCGGACAATCGTAGAAGCGATAAAACCCTCACCATAGTACTTACTATTGACAAAATGCAGACCGACAACCAACCCATATTCATTCATTCCATCCAGTCTACCAATAATTTGTTGGCTAAATCCAACACTTGCATATCCATTCATTGGATTAGAAAATACAAGTCTTGCATCATACAATGTTGGACTAAAATCATAGTTTCTAATATAATTTCCGTTTTGCACAAAAGATGTACAGCCCATTTCTGGAAAGGTAATATTATAGCCACTATATATATCAATGACAGAATCCAACGTTTGAGCTAATCCAACGGCCAAACCTTCCATTTCTTGCAAAAGACTAGGGGAATGAAATTGTAGTAGTTGTTTTGCCATTTGGACATTTTTAAAATTCAGAGATTCATTCTGTATTGGATGAGAAGTTGACAGTAGTTCTTTACTTTGCTGAAGCCCAATTTGATAGTAACTGCCCCTTACATTTATAACTTCTACGATTAATTCTTCATAAGATCTCATTGCTTTTCTCTCCTTACCTAATGTAATTGGTTTTCTATATTCATCGTAAAGCTTCAAGTAAATATAAGGTCAAGTGAAAAAAGGCCAAAAAAGATCAGGCCTATAAAAGCCTGATCTCTACATGCTAATTTATTTTTTCCTACTCGATGTCTTTGTATCATCCTGTACATTTAAAAATTTCGGTCGCTTACGATAACCTGAAGGAGATAAGCGAACTAAAGATCTTTTAATGTCCTGCCAATCTAAATCTGCTCCCATACTTAAGTAAGGAACACCTAATACTCGTAAATTTGCAGTATAAAGAAGTATGAAAAACACCGAAACGAAAAATCCAAATAACCCTAAAAAGGCAGATGCTAAAACAATGATTAACCTGAGAATACTCATTGCTGTTACAATAGATTGGTTGACGAGTGTAAAAGCTGCAATACTTGAAGTAGCTATAACTACAATCATGGAAGGGCTCGTAACACCCGATTTAATGGCTGCGTCTCCAATAATTAATCCCCCGACAACACTTATTGAACCACTAATAACATTAGGTAGATGTATATTTGCTTCTCGAAATAATTCAAACATAAAAAGCATCATTAATATTTCAAGAATAGTTGGAAATGGAAGCCCCATTCTTGATTCAACAACTGTTGCCAATAGGATGAATGGCAATTGCTCTTGATGGTGGGTTGTTAGTGCTAGCCAAAAACCTGGTAAAAGTATACTGATTAAGATAGCTATAATTCGTAGTAAACGCTCCATTGAACTTACAATAATCGGATACTCATTATCCTCACCAGTTTTAAAAAGTAACATTGAATTAGCAGGGATAATGATGGCATATGATACACCATCAACTATGATGATAATGCGCCCTCTACTTAAAGCTTGTACAGCAAAATCAGGACGTCCAGTATAATCATGTTTAGGTAGAATTTTGGCACTCTGCTCAATTCTTTCCATCAATAAATCCCCACTAAATACAATATCCGTATCAATTCGTTGCAGCTGTAATTTTATTTTCTCAAGCATCTTTTGATTTACGACATCTTCAAAATAAAGTACAGCCACAGTTGTTCTGGATCGTTTACCAAGTTCATACGTCTCAACACTTAATGAATTAGTAGGTAATCGTTTTCGTAATAAAGCAATATTAATAAAAACATCCTCAATAAAATCATCTCTCGGACCTTTGACAACTAATTCAAGAGTTGTTTCTTTAGGCTCCCGATTCGGTTTTTTAGCGATATAACTTGAATACAGCAAATTCATATCTTCAAAATAGAGTAAAACATGTCCTTTATAAACTCTTGTAATGGCATCATCTTTACTTGATATTTTCTGAAGATGAGGAACGCGTAAATTGTTTTGTATATGTTCTTCTAACATTTCCTCCGATGTTGCAGTAAATAATGACTGAATTCGTTGCACAATAACGGTCTGCAGTAACCGCTCATTAATCATCGCTTCACATTTTATCAAATGTACTTTATGTTGCTGAAAGAAATACTCTTGGAATATCACATCAGCAGAGCGTTGAAATAGTGACTTCAAAGATTTCAAATTTAACTCTTGTTCCATTGATGAAATATTCCTCATCTCCTACTGATCCAGCTCCAAATTAGTACATTTATGAGTAATAACATAAATACACTTACGGATATTTTCCCCATTCTTTTAAAAAATATTCAAGGATACTTGATGTTAAAAATGCTTTCTCAGAATAATTCCCTATGAAATTTCCATACTATTATTAGGAAAGATTTATCCAATCATCTTCTTTAAATTTGCCATTTCAATAGCAGACATTGCCGCGTCATAGCCTTTATTTCCTGATTTTGTCCCTGCACGTTCAATCGCTTGTTCAATATTTTCAGTAGTAACAATGCCAAAAATAACAGGTACATTTGTAGTTAATGACACATTTGCAATTCCTTTTGCTGATTCATTACATACATAATCATAATGTGTTGTTGAGCCACGGATTACTGTACCTAATCCAATAATTGCATCATATTTCTTTGTTTCAGCTAACTGTTTTGCGATGAATGGAACTTCAAATGCACCAGGAACCCATGCTACATCGATAGAATTCTCATCCACACCATGACGCTTTAAACCATCTAATGCACCGTCCAATAATTTGCTTGTAATAAATTCGTTGAAACGACCTACTACTACTGCTATTTTTAAATCCGTACCAATTAATTGTGCTTCAAATTTTTTACCCATTGTTCTTTTCTCCTTTTTTATAATGTCATTGTGTTTTCTTCTATTATTTGTTGACGACGATATGTTGCTAATGCTTCAATTGAAATCATTTTTAAATGATGTTGCGCTGCATATTTAACGAGGTCATTAAAGCGTAGCATTTTGCCATTGTCGCCCATAATTTCGCAAATAACTCCCGCAGGAATACTATTACACAGCTTGGCCAAATCAATTGTTGCTTCTGTATGTCCTCTACGCTCTAATACACCATTGTCCTTTGCAATTAACGGGAATACATGGCCCGGTCTACGAAAATCCGCAGCTTTTGCTTGTGGCTCTAGCATTTTTTGTATAGTCATTGCCCGTTCAAAGGCGCTAATTCCAGTTGTTGTGTCAACATGATCTATACTAACGGTAAATGCCGTTTGATGATTATCTGTATTAATATTAACCATAGGCTTTAATGCTAATTTTTGTGCAAGCTGCTGTGAAATCGGTGTACAAATAAGACCTCTTCCATAGGTCGCCATAAAGTTAACCGTTTCCGGTGTCATAAATTCCGCAAGAGCTAGTAAGTCCCCTTCGTTTTCTCGGTCCTCGTCATCTACTACAACAATCATCCTACCTTGTTTTAAATCCTCTATTGCTTCTTCAATTGAATGTAGCAATATCGCCACCTCCTGTTCAAATATGTTGGTTAAAACCCATTTTGTGCTAAGAAGTCTCTTGTGATGGTCGGTGGTTCCTGTCCATACTTAAGTTGATGCAAAATGTATTTTCCAACTAAATCGGTTTCTACATTGACGAGATCACCAATCTTCTTCTTACCTAAAATGGTTTCCTTGTAAGTATGGGGTATCAGTGATACTGTGACACCGTTTTCCTCGACATGAAAGAGTGTTAGACTCGTTCCGTCAATTGTGATGGAGCCCTTTGGAATACAGTAGCTCGTTAACTCCGTTGATAATTCAATATCAATATAGACTGCATTTGCTAATGGCCGCTTGCGCACTATTTTCCCTACCCCGTCTACATGTCCGGATACAAAATGACCACCGAAACGTCCATTAACTGACATAGCGCGCTCTAAATTTACCGGATCTCCAACTGCGAGCTGCTGTAAATTTGTTGCGCTCACTGTTTCAGGCATTACATCCATCGTTAGCTCTTGTTCATTAAAATGTATCACTGTTAAACAAACACCATTGACCGCTATACTGTCCCCGAGCTTTACATCCTCTACCATTTTCTTTGACATAACGGTAATTTTCATACTTTGTCGATCGCTTTGCATGGTTTTTACAGTACCAATATCCTCAATAATTCCTGTAAACATTTTTTCACCTGCTTTCATTCATTTAATAATTTCCGTTCAAACAAAAAACCCCTTAGATTAAAGGGGTTTGGGAGTTCATATACATAAGACGTCAACAAATAAACCTTATGGATATAAAATTTTTCCATAGGCTGTCATCTCATCGTTCTTCTCCCATCCAGACTGTCACTGTCGGTTTTGGATTTGCACCAAATCAGCTTGCGCTCACGGACTTTGAATTTCTTCATCACCGCCGATTGGGAATTTCACCCGACCCCGAAGAACTACTGCTATTCAATTTTTAGCTAAATAAAACAAAAACTACTTCCCATTAAACGATGGGAAGTAGTTAACATAAAAGCATACTCAAATAAACCTTATAAACTCAAACGAATTTAAAAAGATCACACTTTTACCCTTCTCCCATCCAGACTATAACTGTCGGTTTTGGATTTGCACCAAATCAGCTTACGCTCACGGACTTTGAATTTCTTCATCACCGCCGATTGGGAATTTCACCCGACCCCGAAGGATATTTTTATTTAGCTATTTCTTACGATAACACTATTTTATTTTATTATCCAGATAATTGTTTATAAAATTTTTTTCTCTAATTCATTTCACATTCGCTACATAAAAACAGCCACCACCTTTGGTCATTAATAAAGACCAAAGGCGTGACTGTTCCAAAGACAAATCAATTATGCCTCGGCATAATTGCGTCCGGAATCGGCTTTGTGCTTGCACAAAGAACTCCTTTCCGATTCCGTGACATCCGCCGGAGGCTTTAACTTCTTTCAGCAGGTATTTGGACACTCGATGAAAAGTAGCTTAAATCCGCATTCATCTCTCCCACCTATAGAGGTAGGAGACTTCTGTACCTGTCGCTACGCTTTCGCTACAGAAAACATTGCTGAAAGAAGTTAAATTTATACAGTCAAACTACCGTCAACAGAGACAACAGCACCAGCCATGAAGCTTGCTTTATCTGAAGCTAAGAATAGGACCGCTTCTGCTACTTCTTCTGGTTCACCATGGCGTCCCATACGTACACGTGACATTTCTTCGGGTACGTATCCTGTTTTTTTAAGTGTTTCACCAACACTATGGAATAATGGTGTAACGATACCACCTGGACACACAGCATTAATACGAATACCTTTATTTGCATACTCGATCGCTACCCCTTTCGTTAAACCGATTACTGCATGTTTACTTGCGGAGTATACAGCGATACTGTGTTCTGGACGAATACCTGCCGATGAAGCAGTATTTATAATCGACCCTTTACCCTGCTTTTCCATTACTGGGATGACATATTTCATGCCAAGAAAAATACCTTTTACATTGATATCCATAAGACGATCGTATTCTTCCAATTCTACCGTTGTAAATGGTGCGAATTTTTGAATAATGCCAGCGTTATTGAAGAATACATCTATACAGCCATATGTGTTTACCGCTTGCTGTACATAATTCTGAACATCCTCTACTTTGGAAACATCCGCTTTAACAAAAATTCCTTCACCTCCATTTTGTTGAATTAGTTTAAGGGTCTCTTCTCCAGTTTTCTCGTTAAAATCAACTAACACAACTTTATAGCCATTTTCAGCAAATTTAATACTAGTTGCTCTACCAATTCCACTACCTGATCCAGTAATAACTGCAATTTGATTATTTGTCATATTCTCTTCCTCTTTCCGTTTTTATATTTTATTACGTAATCACAAATATTTTCTTAATAGGTGGTCCTCTTTGCCTTTCCATGTTATGGCCCTTAGTTTAATTTCATTTTCATGTAATCATCGTAATTACCGTTAAAGATACTCGTGCCAGTTGGAGAAAGCTCCACCATTTTGTGTGCTAGCTTATTAAGAAAATATCGATCATGCGAAATAAAGAAAAGTGTTCCCTCAAAATTCAAAAGAGCCTGTTCCAATACTTCTTTACTAAATAAATCAAGGTGATTAGTTGGCTCATCCATAATAAGCACGTTAGCTTTTTGCAATATGAGTTTCGTTAAAGCTACTCGTGCCCTCTCACCTCCACTGAGGGTAGATATCTTTTTAAAGACCTCTTCACCAGTAAATAAGAAATTCCCCAAAACAGTACGAACTCTAGCTTCTTCAATGTGCGGGTACATACTCCAGACCTCATGTAAAATGGTGTTATTTGGGTGTAAATTCGATTGCTCTTGATCGTAGTAACCTACCGTCACATCGTTCCCCCAAGTGATAACACCACTATCCGGACTAATCTCCTTTAACAGCGTCTTTATTAGTGTTGATTTTCCAACACCATTCGGACCAATTAATGCAACCTTATCACCACGATGTAGCTGAAAATTAATATTTTTTAATAGCGGTTGTTGCTCGCATTCTACCGTAAAGGAAACCGATAAATCTCGTACCTTTAACACTTCCTTATGAGAGTTTTTTTCCATTGAAAATGCCATCTGTGTATGTTTTAAATCCTTTAGAGGCTTCTCAATTCGTTCTATTCTCTCAAGCTGTTTTCTTTTGTTTTTTGCACTTTTAGAAGAAGTAGCCATAGTAATATTGCGTTGTATATAGTCTTCCATTTTCGAAATTTTTTGCTGTTGCAAGACATATTTTTTTTCAAGCAAGTTGCGATTTTTTTCTTTACTTTCTACATACTTAGAGTAATTGCCAACATATTTCCTGACTTCTGTTCGCTCAATCTCATAAATACCGTTAACAAGTGCATCTAAAAAATATCGATCATGCGAAATGACAAGAATGGAACCTTGGTATGAGCGTAAATACGATTCAAGCCAATTTAATGTTGTAAAATCCAAATGATTTGTCGGTTCATCTAGCATTAGTAAATCTGGCTGTTCCAGTAAAATTTTCGCTAGTGCAAGCCGAGTTTTTTGTCCACCACTTAGCTGATGAATAGGGGTATTTTTTGACGTACTTTCAAAGCCCATGCCATTAAGGATGCTGTTAATTTTAGCTTCCATTTCATAGCCACCATGCTGCATAAACCATTCTGATTTCATTGCATATCGATCCATAATTTTTTCAATTTTTTTAGGATTTTCTATGAACGACGGTTCGCTCATCTTCTTTTCAAGCTCTCGAAGTTCTATTTCAACCTCAAGAAGGTCAGGTAACGCTTCTAACATTTCAGTCCAAATTGTATTGTCTAGTTTCAACCCACTGTCTTGACGCAAATAACCAATTTTAATGCCTTTTCCGATGTAGAGCTCTCCATTATCATAAGGAAGGTCTCCCGCAATTATCTTTAATAATGTAGATTTACCAGCCCCATTAACACCAATGAGGCCAATTTTATCTCCTCGCTCAATTTTCATCGTTATATTTGACAGAACTGGATCTCCCAAATAACTTTTACTAATTCCATTCAATTGAAGTATCATTTGTTTAATCTCCTTATAGATTTTGACCATCTCTTTTGCAAAGCTAAAGACACTTAACAGATGAATGGACATATAAGGTTACACATCTCTTTTCACTCCTTTAAAACACAAAAAGACGCCGAAGAACGGCGCCTTAAAAGTGCGAAAAAAACCCTACAAGTAAGGGAAAGATTCCTTATATTTCACAATGGAACGTAAAAAAGCGCCGTACAGAACCGGCGCCATAATTGCATAAATATATTTATACAAGTTCGTCAAAAATTAATGACTACAATTGTTAAAATAAGAAGGCAAAAGCTTCCGGAATCTGTTTTCGATATGAAATTTGCTTAAAAAAGGGCAGACTTCTCCCTTTGATAGCAAATCCCCACCAAGCATGTAAGATTTTACCTCTTTTTCTGCTAAGCCTTTTGCGAATACAGTTTCCATCACTTTTACCTCCTTTCGAATTTAGTATCTACTAATCTATCACAAAACGTTAAAGAACACAAATCCCTTAATTGCCTAAGTTTCCGTCATTACACTCCCATTCACATGTAGTACTTGACCAGTAACGAAGGATGAGTCATCGGAGGCTAAATAAATATAGGTAGGTACAAGCTCAAATGGCTGTCTCGCTCGTTTCATTGGCATATCTGAGCCAAATGAGGTGTGTTACTTACCCCTTTTATTTGGAAGAAGCCGATTTCCGCTGCGGGCGAGTGACGGAGCCGCTTCCTCTATTACAACCAGCTAAAAACGGTCGTACATAATCAAAAAATCAACAATAAAACCTTTGATTGATTAATAATAAACCACTATTTTCCTAATCAACACGACTATGCACATAATATTTCTCATAAGTGATTTAATTAATAAACTTCTCAATGAATAACAATAATTTAATTATGCTATAACTAACTTAAAAGCCAGTTTAGCCTCGATTATATAAAGGAACCTCTATTCAATTAGCACGTTACTATATAATGGCACTTTTTTAATCTGCTTGACAATCAATTATGCCTCGGCGTAATTGCGTCCGGAATCGGCTTTGTGCTTGCACAAAAAATTCCTTTCCGATTCTGTGACATCCGCCGGAGGCTTTAACTTCTTTCAGCAATGTTTTCTGTAGCGAAAGCAAAGCGTCAGCTACAAATGTCTTTTGTACCGAAAGCGTAGCGACAGGTACAGGTGTTTGGACACCCGCAGAAAAGTAACTTAAATTCGCATTCATCTCACCGCCTATAGAGGTGGGATACTTCTGCTGAAAGAAGTTAAAAAATCATAATGATATTGTGAGTCATTGTTCGTGTCAACTCTAACAATGAACGCAACGAATATGATTAGATTCCCTTCTCACATTGGAGGTTTTTTTATTGCAAAACATCTTGAAGAAAAAGTCTTATAACAAAATTATATTTTATACCTTTATCGCAATTTGCTTTATCGCTTCTGTTTTTTTCGTTTATCACAATGAAGCATTTTATGATCGTCCAATTGCTGAAGTTATAAAAACGGAATTAAAAGAATCAAGCCCTGTAACGGATATGTATGAAAATGAAGATCATTTATATACTCAACTTATTACAGCTGTATTAAAAAATGGTGAAGAAAAAGGGAAGCTTATTCATTTTACAAATGACTATTCAGTATCTGGTGCCTTCGACCAAGAGTACCATGTTGGGAATAAATTATTTGTTTCCATTAAAGCAAATACGGACAAAAATGGAGATTTAACTGGGACTATTTTAGACGTAAAACGTGATCAGTTCGTCTTGATAGTAGCGTGGATTTTTATTTTTGCTTTGCTGATTGTTGGTAAAAGACAAGGATTATTTTCAATCATTAGTTTAATTGTAAATTCTCTTGTATTATCCTTCTCCTTGGATTTATATGTGCATTCAAATATAAATTTGATATTTATAAGTGGGGTATGTGTTCTTTTATTTACGATTATTTCTTTAATGCTCATTAACGGCTTGAATGAAAAAACATATGCAGGGATTGTTGCAACACTCATCGGAACATTTATTTCTTTATTAATTAGCGCTTTAGTTCTGTGGATCACAAACGAGAATGGAATTCGATATGAAGAAATGCAATTTTTAACGCGACCTTATCGAGTGATTTTTATGGCTGGGTTATTTATTGGAGCATTAGGGGCTGTAATGGATGTCTCCATTACAATGGCTTCTTCAATGTTCGCTCTATTTGAGCAAAACCAAAATATTTCTGACAAAGCACTGAGAACCTCAGGGATGGATATTGGGAAAGACATTATGGGAACGATTACAAGTATTTTGTTTTTTGTTTATATTAGTGGCTCAATTCCTATGTTAATTTTATATTTAAAAAATTCTTATCCATTAGGGCAAACACTCTCCATGAACCTTTCGTTAGAATTAGCTCGAGCCCTAGCAGGTGGAATCGGTGTTGTCTTAACGATTCCGATTAGTCTTTACACTTCTATTTTTTTCATTAATCGAAAGAGGGCAAAATAATGAATGTATTAGTATGGTTAACTGCCATTTTATTCATATTGATGATCGCTATTGGTGGAAAAAAAGGAGTACGATCTTTTCTATCTTTATTTTTAAACTTTGGAGTACTCTTTATCACTATCTTTTTAATGACCAATCAAAAGAATAGTCCAATTTTATTAACGTTCATAGCCTGTACCGTCATAAGTTGGATTAGCTTATTTTTTATAAATGGATTGAGCAGTAAAACGATGACTGCTTTCATTTCTACGATGATTACGATTGTAATTTTATTACTATTCATTGTTTTTGTAACGGACAAATCAATGATTAGAGGATTTGGGGAAGAGTCCGCAGAAGAAATTAGCATATTTTCACTTTATATCGGAGTTAATTTTGTGCAAATTGGAGCATCCGTTATTATTATGAGTACGATTGGTGCAATTTTGGATGTTGCCATTTCCATTGCTACTTCCATGCATGAGATTCTTCACCATAACCCATTAATTAGCAGAAAAAAATTATTTACATCAGGTGTAAGCATAGGAAAGGACATTTTAGGTACAGATACAAATACATTATTTTTCGCTTTCTTTGGTGGATATTTAAGCTTGCTCATATGGTTTAAAGATTTGTCTTATTCAATTGGCGAAATTATAAATTCTAAAATATTTGTGACTGAAATTATCATGATATTTTGCGCAGGCATTGGAATCGCACTTATCATTCCTATTACTTCCTCAGTAAATGCATATTATTTAACAAAAAAACGAGATACAACACAAGATGCTTCCTAATAGTCGTACCTGTCACCCAACTCAAACAACGGATGACAGGTACTTTTTTGTCCATTAACTAAATAAAAATTTAAAAGATGATTTCGTTATTGAATTCAACGCATTTTTCGGTACAATATTTACCAAAGAACCTGAAAAAATATTTGCGCTGTAAAAAAATTATTCATCAAGGGGTATTTATAATACGCTGTTTCATATCCTGTATAATCATTCCATTTTTTTATGGATAGGCAGTAACATTTTCAAGAAAAAAACGTCTTTACAACTAGATTATAAAGGAGAAAATTAGTCATGAAATATATTATCTTTGATTTTGATGGAACATTGGCAGATTCTACGGCAGTGTTTGCATCAGCTTGGAATACACTTGCGCTAAAATATAAATTTAAAGGAATTGAGCTAAAGGAAATCGAAGCATTGAAAAAATTATCTATAGCGGAACGTAGTAAATTATTCGACTTTCCTATGTATAAATTGCCCATGATTTTACCACAGTTTTATCGCTTGTATCGTCAGTCATTAAATGATGTTCATCTTTATGATGGTATTAAAGAAGTCCTTATGGATATTGATAAAAGAGGCTATAAAATCCTTATTATTTCCTCCAATTCACAGGAGAACATTTTAGAATTTCTAAAAATGAACGGCATTCAGTGTATATCAAATGTTCTTTGCTCAAACCGTATTTTTGGAAAGGATAAAGTAATGAAGAAATTTTTAAAAGACTCAAACATTACACCATCAGAAGTTTTATACATTGGTGATGAGCAAAGAGATATTATAGCCTGTAAAAAAGTAGGAGTGCCTATTATTTGGGTTGGTTGGGGATATGACGCTATTGAAGTTGTACAACAAGAGGAACCCGAATACAAAGTTGCTACACCACAAGAAATTTTAAATATCATATAAATGTAGAGGATAATAGCGATTAAATTGCTATTATCCTTTTATATGTTAGGCTTTTACCTCGCTAATATACATTAATTTTTCTGCTGTGCTGTTAATTCCTTTATAAGTATCGGTTAATTCCTGCATACTCACAGAAAATTGCTGGGTAAACGCTGCGATTTGATTTGCTGATTCATTGACTTGATCAATAGATTGTTTAATGCTTTCTAATTGATTCGTAATGCTATTGGCACTTTCATTACTACTTTGAGACATTTTCTGTATTTCAGATGCTACTACAGCAAAGCCCCGTCCATGCTCACCTGAGCGAGCAGCCTCAATGGAAGCATTTAATCCAAGAATTTTAGATTTCATGGCTAAATCTTTTACTAAATTAACAATCGTATTGATTTGTTGAATATCTCCAGTCATTGATTCCGAAAAGTTGGATAGCTCCTCCAAGCGATTTGATACATCTACACTTGCTACTGCTAACTCTTCATTCGTTGCGGTCATTTCTTCAACAGAACTAGAAAGCTCTATCGCTAATAAACGCATACCATCCATTTTTTCATTCGAAATAATGGCACTTAACACACCAACTACTTTCCCACCATCAAAAATAGGTTGTGCTGAGGCAATATATGCCATTCCGAAATCTTCAGAACCTCGCTCTTCCCTAATAAACTTTCCTGAGCTAAGAGCCTTTTCAGTTGTTGTTCCACGATACTTCACTACAGGATCACCAACTTTAATCTTTAAGTCCACTTGTTTACCTGGCTTATAGGCAATGACTTTCTCAGTATCAGCAACTATAACACAAGCATCTTCTGGATATGTTACCTGGTAAAAATCAATAGAATCTATTGCTGCCTGTAGTTTCGGATGCATTATTTTCCCCTTCCTCATAACATAATTATACTGAAATACCTCAATTTAACTATAGCATGACACCTAAAAAAAGACACCTTTAGCATAAGTGTCTTCAAAAAAACTACTATGGCTTTTTCAAAATTTCTACATATTTTTCTGCTGTTCTTATCTCAACTGTAAGAGCATTTTTACTATAGGTAGCTTTAATTAAAAATGGTACGTTAGTTGTATTTTGAAATCTAAAATCTAAGCCACCATAGGAAACTGTAGCGTCTCTTCCTTTTGGAACATACCCAACATCTAAAGAATGGTGATGACGTTCTACAAATTTTACTGGTATTTGATCAATTGCGTTAAACAAGGTTGAGGACGTTTGACAAACACCTCCCCCAATGCCCATCACAACTTTTTTGTTGATGATTTCTGGTGCAGGCTGAAAACCATTTACTTCGTCCCTTGGTCCAACGACTGTATTGAAGGAAAAATAATCTTCACTTCCAACGATAACATTGTTGATTGCCTTCGCAGAAAGTTCAATATTTTTATTTCTTCCTACATCATGGGCATTGAAGTAAGTTGTATAAGATGCAACAACTACGTTTTCTAAAGAAGGAATATCTTCAAAATAATACCCGCTTTCTGTAATATAAAGAGGCATCTCCACTTTACCACCGGTCGCTGATACTTCTAATATTTTCTCTACTAATTCACTTTCTTTTAAAACAATTAAAGGACTCCCTTTAATTACTTTTCCTTGATCGTCCAGCTTATCGAGTATCATACGATTATCATAGCCGGCTGTTTTTTCATTCCCTCTCGCTAATTTTTTTGCTAATTGCTCAATTTGTTTTGTATACGATTGTCTATCACTTTCATAGTCCATTTCTTGCGGTGATATTGTTTGAATGATGGCTTTTGTAGAAGGGTCCACAATTTCAACAACGACAGGCTTTGTTTGTTGTTGTTCAAAAGTAACAGGCTTTTTTAAATCCTCAGCTTTTTGTTCTGACTCTTGAATTTGTTGTTCTTGTTTTTTCTCATCCGTAGATTTCCCCTGACAGCCAACTAGCCCAATTGTACATATTATACATAGTGTGGTCATCCACTTCTTTTTCAACATAAAACACCTCACCTACCCTATCGTCATACTACAGAGACATCTTATTCGTGTATTGCTGATAGTGTGTTTCATTTCATTATTTTTATTTGTTTTTAAAATCAATTATGCCTCGGCATAATTGCGGCTTTGTGCTTGCACAAAGAACTCCTTACCGATTCCGTGACATCCGCCGGAGGCTTTAACTTCTTTCAGCAATGTTTTCTGTAGCGAAAGCAAAGCGTCAGCTACAAATATTTTTTGTACCGAAAGCGTAGTGACAGGTACAGGTGTTTGGACACCCGCTGAAAAGTAACTTCAATTCGCATTCATCTCACCACCTATAGAAGTGGGAGACTTCTGCTGAAAGAAGTTAAAAACACTCTACAAAGATGAGTGACTTTGTAGAGTGCAATTTTTTTATAGATGAAGGGAATTTTTTATTTTGCATATTTCACATAAAACCTATAGATTAATACTATATAAATCCAATCATAAATAAAGATTGCCATCGAGATTATAGTAATCAATGGTGTTCTAAAATACAAATAGAAGCAAACTGCTGCAAGCGCAGTACCGACCATTTTACAAACAGCTATGCCCATTGATTGTCCACTTAAGTTCCCTCTTTGTATGAATAAAGCGATAAAAAGCCCTGACATCATCAGATTTTGAAAAAATGCTGCATATATGCCTGCCGTATCTTTGAATTCATGCATCATCGCTAATATCGTGAAAAAGCTTACTACGAGTGTTATGAAAAAAGATGAATAGAATACTTTTCTCTGAATAATTTTTTTATACTCCTTATAACCATAAATTAAAAATTGCATCAGAATGAAGATATCCAAAAGAAACCACAGGAAAGTAAGGATCCTCTGCAAGTCATTTAGCGGATACATAAATGAAAAAATAAATTCCCATGAAATATTGGCGCAAATCGCAGCCATAGGCATCCCATATCTCTTATCCTTTATTCCTTGTTTGATGATTAATATATATGTAATAATCCAAAAGATCCACATGCCGAATTGGCTGATCAGTATGAATTTTTCTTGATTAATATTTACAAACTCCTTCCCTCTAATTATCATTTTTCCATACTATATGATGAAATCTATTCTTTATGTCAAAAGAAAGTAGAAAGGATATGTAAATACTCAAGATCTTAAAAATCATAAGAGTAAGCGCCTATACATTCATTAACCAATCATATATAGTAAGACGAGGTGATGATATGAAAACTAAAATTTATTTTGATAACGCACAATTTATCGCAGGCACTACCTTAAAGGATGACATCGAGCTAGAACACAACAATATGGCACTGCATACATGTGTGAATGAAGCAGATGTGTTAGAAAATCGAAAAAAATTAGCAGCTACTTTACATTGTGACTTAAATCATTTTATTTGCACTCAACAAACACATAGTGCTAATTTCCATAAAGTCACGATTTCTGATAAAGGACGCGGCGCTGAGCAAATGGACACTGCCATTAGTAATACCGATGCCCTTTATACATTAGAGCCGAATTTACTTTTATGTAGTTTTACAGCCGATTGCGTACCTGTCATTTTTTATAATGAAGTCAATGGCCTTATTGGCGTGGTGCATTCAGGCTGGCAAGGGACTGTCAAGGAAGTGACATTAAAGCTTTTCCAACATTTGATGGAGCATGAACATTGTAATCCACAAGATTTTCACATACAAATCGGTATGGCACTTAGTCAGCAGAAATTTGAGGTGGATGCAGATGTCTATGAAAAATTCCATAACCTAGGCTATGCTGAGGACTTTATGTATTACAATACACAAACAAATAAATATCATATCGATAATCAACAAACTGTCAAAAAACAATGTGAGCTTGCAGGTATCCCAACTAAACAGATTTCGATTGATTCAACATGCACATATCTCAGCCCAGAAGGTTTTTCCTACCGTCAAGATAAACAGGCTGGCAGACATTTAAGCTTTATTATGCGAAAAGAACAATAGTTTAAAGGGACAATCCAATTCTTACTGGATTGTCCCTTTTAACTAAAACGCTATTCCTAAATGCGTAAAGATGTAATGAAATTTAATCTTGAGACCCCGATAAATTTTATGAGGAGCGTCGAAACACCTTTTTTTCATCTATAGAGAGCTTACTTAGATGAAAATAATCAAACATTCCTAATAAGCAGGATCTTTTTGATAGTTTAATCAAAGCTATACTCTTTTGGTTCAGCTTGCCTACTCATACTGTTGTTGAGGAGCTGTTGATTTTTCACGGAGTGTGGCGACTCCTGCGGGATTAGCTTGCGCTGAAAGCCCCGCAGGAACGTAGTGACGAGGAGATTAATCAATTATGCATCGGCATAATTGCGTCTGGAATCGGCTTTGTGCTTAGGCCTGCGTGAGGGCCGACACGATGTCGGTCATTTCGGTAATGCCACAGGACGTGGCGTTTTTACCGATGCAGGTCAGTTAGCCGTTATCGCATGGATGCGATGATTTTAGGCTAACATCCTTTTTTAACTCCTTTCCGATTCCGTGACATCCGCCGGAGGCTTTAGGCCAACACGAAGTTGGTCACTCAGTCGTTGCCACAGGACGTGGCGTTCTTAGACTGAGTTCCTATATTTCAGCACATGTCTTTTGTACCGAAAGCGTAGCGACAGGTACAGGTGTTTGGACACCCATTGAAAGAAATTAAAGCCAAGCCCGCGGAGAGCGCCAACTCGGAGTGAAAATCAACCTTTGTTTATTGATACACATTATTTACTCTTTTGTCCCATTTTAAAGATGCTAACAATAAACAGGCAAAATGGGTAAAATCGCTGTTACAAAACAAAAAGGATGCATCTCATAGTAGAAATACACCCTTTTAACATTTCATTATTTATTAACTGGACGTTCTTTTCCAATTCTAAAAACATAATAGCTAATGATAACAAGAGCTAAGAAAATAATTCCCACAATAAGAGAAACTCTAGTATCATCATTAAACCACATACCGATTAGCACCATGACTAAAAAGGCAATCGTTATATAGTTTGTAAATGGTGCAAATGGCATTTTGAATGGGTGCTTTGACAGTTCTTCACCTTTTATTTTTCTAAATCGTATTTGACTTATTAAAATAACAAACCAAGGAATCATCCCCGGTAATACACTTGCACTGTATACATATACAAATAAATTCTTTGGCGCTATATAGCTTAAAATAACACCAATAACCAAACCAACTAGTACGCCTGCTGTGCCGAATATCGGAACGCCATTACTTGAAAGCTTCGCAAAAAATTTAGGTGCTTGTCCATTCATGGCAAGCGTATACAGCATACGTCCCGCACTATAAATTCCACTATTACAGCCTGACATTGCCGCTGTAATAACAACAAAATTAATAATTCCTGCCGCAGCGGTAATTCCAACCTTTGCAAAAGTTGCAACAAATGGACTACCAATCGTACCTAATTCATTCCACGGATAAACTGTTACAATGACAAAGATTGCACCGATATAAAATATTAAAATACGCCAAATAATACTTTGAATCGCATTTGTAATCGTTTTTTGAGGATTTTTCGCTTCTCCTGCAGTAATCCCAATAAGCTCAACGCCTTGATAGGCTGCAACTACTAATGATAACGCAAAGAAGAAGCCCGTCCAGCCACCTGTAAAGAAGCCTCCATGATTCCATAGATTCGATAATCCAATTGCCACGCCACCATTACCAATCCCAAAGAAAATAAGTCCAAAGCCTGCAAAAATCATTAAAACAATCGTCACAATTTTAATCATGGCAAACCAAAATTCAAATTCTCCAAAAGATTTAACAGAAATAAAGTTGGCAACACCTAAAATCACCATTGCAATTAAACCTGGAATCCATGCAGGTAAATCTGGATACCAATACTGCATATATGTTCCTACTGCAATAACCTCTGACATTCCAACAATAATCCATTGAAACCAGTTACTCCACGCCGTTAAATAACCAGCTAATGGGTGTATATATTTATAGCCAAACGTTGCAAAGGAACCTGTACTTGGCTCCACATAAAGCATCTCTCCCATTGCTCGCATAATGAAAAAAATAAATATACCTGCTATAGCATATGCAAGGAGCACGGAAGGCCCTGTCCACTGAATGGCACTAGCAGACCCCATGAACAAGCCCACGCCAATAGTACCTCCAAGAGCAATCATTTGGATATGACGTGCCTCTAATCCCCTTTTTAATTCTTTATTTCCCACTCAATTACGCCTCTTTCTCTAAAGTTCTTTCTACGATGAATTATCTTATAATAATAATAAATTCTGTTGAAAAACACAATTGTATTTTTAGGAAAAACACGATTATGGCAATAATAGGACAAGGATTCTGAGCATTTTGGTATTCTATCCGTTACTTTGAATGTTCTATCCGTTACTTTGAATGTTCTATCCGTCACTTCGGCTTTTATTTCAAATGGATTAGCTGTTGTAGCAACAATTTTTATCTTTATTTAGCGGTAAACGAATCAACTTAGAGCAAAAGCCTATTTGATTACGTAAAAAAACTCTATTCCATCGAATGGAATAGAGTTTACTTTATTACTGCAATAACGTCTGTTCTTGGAGCTTTGCAGAGAAATATTTGCGTGCATCTGATGTTAGAATTTGCATCAAAATAACCTCTTCTTGACGCGCAAATTCTACAAACATACCACTTAAATTTTCATAAACATATTTAATTTTAAAGCCACTATCTAAATAATGATCCACTTTTTTTATTTCCTCTGTGCTTTGTTGATGTTCTGACATGCAATCACCTCACCTTTCCGTTCATCAACCTCTTGATATTCTGTTAGGTGTTTAATATTATTCAGCACCTTTTAACAGCGGATCTGGTTGTTCAACGACATCATTCTCATCTGGAACAACTGTTGGAGCAGGCGCTTGTTGCTGTCCAAATAGTTCATCCAAATTGTGACCAACTGTAATCCCTAAATATTTTGCATCACTTGGATCTTCTAGCTCAACTTGAGGGTATTTTTTGAACCACCAATACTTCGCTAATACATAATATACAAGTGCTCCTACAAAGAACCCTATTAATGAGGAATAAGTGGAGAATACATTTGCCACTGCACCACCGATAATCCAAGCGATTAAACCAGCAAAGTTAAAGCCATTCCAATATTTAAATTGACCCTCTAAGTCATAAAGTGCTTTTACATGCACACGACGTTTACGGATTAAATAGTAATCAGCAAATAAAATACCAACGATTGCCGTTAAAATTCCTCCGATAATTAAAAGTGCATTTACTAACACATCAAATAAACTCCAAGGCTGTGCTAGAATACCAATTATTCCTGCAATAACAACCCCAACCCAAAACGGCACTTTTGGCCCACCGATATTTGAGAAGATCGTTGCCGCTGGGATAACATTTGCAGAGGTGTTAGTTGACCATTGTGCTAATACAATCATTAACAGTAAAATCCCTAAAATAAAGCCACTTGCACTTTGCTGTAGTGCATTGATAGGATCAGCAGAGGCAACA
The DNA here is from genome assembly GCF_041262405.1 of Lysinibacillus sp. RC79. Classification (NCBI taxonomy): domain Bacteria; kingdom Bacillati; phylum Bacillota; class Bacilli; order Caryophanales; family Bacillaceae; genus Lysinibacillus; species Lysinibacillus sp. RC79. The sequence goes on along the minus strand of NZ_JBGCCD010000045.1, from coordinate 20,133 downwards.
GCCATATAGCACACAGCACCAATTGTCACTATGAAAGTATTTGTAATCGGCATGACGATTAATGAGCCGACCAGCTGTGTTTTATTGCGTTTGAACCAGTTGCGTTCATTTTTTGGCGCTTTAAAGAAGCGTGAAAGTGAAGGCATATCGGCTGCTAGCGTCGACCAAAATCCCATATTCGCCATAATCACTACCATAAATGCAGTGAAGGCAGAGAATCCTGTTGTTGGCGCTTCCACCCACGTCCAAATATTTTTCCCTTGAGCTACTGCATTATCTGCCAAGGTATAATACATCCAGCAGGAAATTAAAATAATAACTGGTGCTGCTAAATCTGCAAAGCGTTCAATAGATTTAATACCTAGTGATGTATTAAATAACTGAAGTGCTGCAAAGACAATGAAACAGACAAACCAATTATCAAAACTAAAAAGTAAATTTAAAATGCCGTTTATCGCTAATGCTCCAAAATAAGTGTTCAGACCGAACCAACATGCAGCCGTTACACCTCGGACAAGTGACGGAATATGTGTGCCAAATGTACCAAACGGAGCACGCATATATACTGGGAATGATAAGCCATGTTCAATGCCTATATCACCAATTAACGTCATAAATACACCAATTAGACAAGAGCCAATTAACGTTGCTAAAATTACCATAGGCAATGGTAAGCTAATGATTGCTGAGCCACCGATTGCAAAAGCTGCTAAAACAATTGCCATCCCTATCCAAATTACTGCAAAACCAAATGTTCCAATATTTCTTTGCTGATGTGTCACTGGAAGTAAATCTGGGGATTTTAAATAATTCCCATCACGTTCCATATAATCTCTCCTTCTTTTATCAAATTTCCGTGACAACTTACATGAGGTTATTCCTTCCTTCAACGAAAATGCTGAAGGAAGGTGGAATTTCAGTTTATCTTCATTCGGCAAAATACTCCTACCTCAGAGAGTAGTGAGATGAATTCAAACACCCTACGAATGAAGATTAAGCCTCCAAACGCAATAACGCCAAGGCGAAATTGATTTTAGATTTTAGACTTTTTACTTAGATAGACTGCTAATCAGAGATTGACGTTCATTCCAAGTCATTGGTGGAACTGTAGATTTGCGTTCAACCATTGTAATAGCACCATCTACAGGACAAACGATTGAGCATAAATTACAGCCTACACAGTCCTCTTCCCGAACTTTCAGCATTGGGCGACCATCTTCTGAATATAAATCGATACATTGATGCGATGTATCTTCACATGCAATATGGCACTTGTTACAGTTAATGCAAACATCGTTATTAATTTCAGCCACGATTTTATAGTTTAAGTCCAGGTCACCCCAATTGGAATATCTAGAAACTGAGCGACCTACTAAATCCATGACAGAGGCAATGCCTTTATCGTCTAAATAGTTATTGAGTCCATCAATCATATCCTCAACAATACTAAAGCCATGATGCATTGCTGCTGTACAAACTTGCACGCCCGTAGCTCCCATTAATATAAACTCGGCAGCATCTTGCCAGTTGGAAATACCACCAATGCCCGAAATCGGAACATTGATTAATGGATTACGGGCACACTCTGCAACCATATTGAGTGCAATTGGTTTAACGGCAGGACCACAATAACCACCATGTGCACCCTTTCCTGCTACATGAGGCACTGTATTCCATGTATCTAGGTCGACACCCGCTAAGCTGTTAATCGTATTAATCATACTAATAGCATCTGCTCCACCTCTTGTAGCCGCTTCTGCCGTTACTGTAATGTCGGTAATGTTTGGCGTTAACTTCACAATTACTGGTGTTTTCGCTGCCTCTTTCACCCAGTACGTTTGCTTTTCCACCAATTCAGGTACTTGACCAGAGGCAGACCCCATTCCTCGTTCGGCCATCCCATGTGGACAACCAAAGTTAAGCTCAAGACCATCAACCCCCACATCTTCTACTCGTTTAACAATCTCATGCCATTTTTCTTGCTTTGGCTCCACCATTAAGGAAGCGATGATTGCGTGATGTGGAAACCTTTTTTTCGTTTCATAAATTTCTTGTAAATTTACCTCTAACGGACGATCCGTAATCAGTTCAATATTATTGAAGCCAGCTACTCTTTGTCCGTTAAAGCTAACAGCTGCAAAGCGGGAAGAAACATTTAAAATTGGATCCCCTAATGTTTTCCATACAGCACCACCCCACCCCGCTTCAAATGCGCGTTGTACTTGATAGCCTGAATTCGTTGGCGGTGCTGAAGCAAGCCAAAATGGATTCGGCGATTTGATGCCCGCTAAGTCAATGCGTAAGTCTGCCATATTAGTTCCTCCCTTATGCAATCTCACTTGGTTTTCTTAAACGTTCATGGATCTTGTATGCTGCGTCTTTTCCTTGCTGTACAGCTGTTACAACCATCGCCTCGCCCTGGCCATTTCCAAAGACGACATCTCCACATGCAAATACTTTGTCATTCGAAGTTCGCATTGTCGTTTCATCAATATCGACAACGCCATTTGTATGCTGTAAGCCAAAAGCTTCAATCAGTGACACAAAACGTGTTTGCCCAATTGCCTTAATAACAGCTTCCACTTCAATAATAAAATTGGACCCTTCAATCTCCTCAGGTCTTTGTCGACCATCAGCACCCGCTTCACCGAGCTTCATTTTCACACATTCAATGCCTACGACCTCACCTGACTCATTGCCAATAATTTTTTTCGGTGCTGTTAGCCACTTAAACTCCACACTATCCTGCTTGGCAAATTCATATTCAAATTTGTACGCAGTCATTTCCTTTTGTGTTCTTCTATAAAGAATTTGAACATTGTCAGCACCTAATCGCACTGCACATGTAGCACCGTCAATCGCGGTATTTCCTGCACCGATGACAGCCACTCGCTTCCCAACAATATCTTTTGTAAGCGGTCCCATTTTTGTTTTTCTGACAAACTCTATCGCATCATGAACACCGTCTAAATCTTCTCCCTCAATGCCCAGATTTGGCACAGCTCCCATACCGACTGCTAAAATAACACTGTCATATTGCTCCAAGATTTCATCAGCAAAAATATCAACACCGACAGTTGTGCTTGTTTTGATTTCCACACCAAGCTTTTCGATTTGTTCAATTTCCCAATCAACGACTTCGTTTGGTAAACGGAATGACACAATACCATAGCTCCCTAAGCCACCAGCTTTCGATTCAGCTTCATAAATAGTAACCTGATAACCAAATCGACTTAGTTCACGAGCAGCCGATAAACCAGCGGGACCTGAACCAATAATCGCTACCTTCAGTCCATTGCTTTGCCCTTGCTTAAATAGCTGAGCATTCGTTTCCATTGCCCAATCTGTTGCATAGCGCTGTAGCTCTCCGATTTTAATTGGCTTTGTTGAGGAATTTAACACACACGCCCCTTCACATAGTTCCTCCGTTGGACAAACCCTTGCACAGCTTGCACCAATTGGATTTGCTTCTAATATAGTCGTAGCAGAGCCCTTCATATTACCAGAAGCAATTTTTTTTATGAAATTTGGGATTTGAATACTCGTTGGACAGGCTTTAATACATGGTGCATTATAGCAATAAAGACAACGATTGGATTCCTCAATTGCTTCACTCTTTGTCATTCTACTAGTTAATTCCATAAAATTACGTGTTAACTGTTGGGACATTGTATTTTCTTGATTCTGAGCCATTTCCATATCCCCCTCATGTGTTCATTTTTTCCTTCTTATTACACCTTGGCGTAATTGATGTTAGAACCATTGAAAAAAGAGCCACACTTAACATTCATCTCACCACTTATAGAGGTAGATGTAGCTAAATGAAGATATTACGAGACCGATTGCTCTGTTCTCCATCCAAAGCAATCGGTCATAAAGTGAAACTTTAATCAGTAGGGGTTTTCTTCATCCCCCACTGATTATTAGTTGAACGAATCGGGCTTTTACGGGCAGTTTATCTCCCACTTAACTTCTTTGCTTTTGCTAAAATTTTGCGGTGGGAGTATTACTGCCCGTTAATGCGGGATAATGCTAAATGTTTAGTGCTTCTGTAGCTATAGCTTTTAATGGACGTTTAATATATTGCCCGCTACCTAGTACACCAACAAATTCTTTATTTTTAATGACATATTCTCCACGTACTAGTACACTTACTGGTTCACCTGTTACTTCCCATCCTTCATATGGGTTATAATCCACGTTCATATGATGTGTTTTAGCCGAAATTTCTCGTTTTACCTCTGGATCAAAAATAACGATATCGGCATCAGAACCGATTGCAATCGTTCCTTTTTGTGGGAATAAACCAAATATTTTTGCTGCACTTGTGGAAATCATATCGACAAACTCATGAATAGAAATTTTTCCTTTTGCAACACCTTCTGAATATAAAATACTGAAGCGGTCTTCAATAAAAGGTCCACCGTTAGGAATTTTAGAAAAATCATTTAATCCTAACTGCTTTTTACCCTTAAAACTAAATGAGCACTGATCCGAGCCAATTGTTTGTAGTTGTTTTGCTTTTAGAGCATTCCATAAATGATTTTGATGGTATTTCGGGCGAAGTGGTGGGGACCAAACATATTTTGCACCCTCAAAACCAGGTTGTGCTAAAGCAGATTGATCCAAAGTTAAATATGGTGGACATGTTTCACCGTAGACGTCATAGCCTTTTTCACGCGCAGCAATGATCTCATCTACCGCCTCTTTACAAGTTACATGGACAACATAAAGGGTAGCGCCAGCAATATGGGCTAACTCAATCGCACGTTTTGTCGCTTCGCCTTCTAATTCTGCTGGACGAGTGAGCGCATGATAAATCGGATCCTTATGACCTGCACGTCGCGCCTCTTCTACAAGCTCATCAATAACAGAACCATTTTCACAGTGCACCATAACAACAGCACCAAGGTCTTTCGCTATTTTAAAAGCCTTAAAAAGGGTGCGATCCGTTGCTTGAAATTCTTTCGCATAAGCCATAAACACCTTTACAGAAGTAATGCCCTCCTGCTCTAAAATTTGCGGCAATTCCGCTTCTGTTTCAGGAGTTAAATCACCAATCATTAAGTGGAATCCATAGTCGATAGCTGATTTCCCCTTCGCCTTGTCATGCCACTTTTCAACTGCAGCTGAAAGTTTTTCTTCGCCAGCCGTTAAGCAGAAGTCCAAAATAGTAGTCGTCCGATACGAAAAACATATACATTTCTAAAAAAATGTAGACATCTCTACTGTGACACAACTTATATCTTCCGACTTTCGTTTTTGTGTCTTCCTTATTCACTGAGTCTGGTTTCGCAAAAAGCTACTGCCATTTAGTATGACTCTCCAAAGGCTTAAATTCCGCAGTATCGTTGCGTACACATCTAAGGTTTAGTGTCAGTTAAATTCCTTAGATTGAGTAATTTGCTAAGTTAATGCTTGCGTTCAAATCTCTATCCAACTTCAATCCACAAGGGCAGATATATAATCTGGCTTTCAGTTTCAGATCGGATTTGATTTGTCCACAGCAAGAACAAGTTTTTGATGATGGAAACCATCTGTCAGCTTCAATAAATTCAATTCCGTATTTTTGACATTTGTATTGAATTTGCCATTTGAATTCATATAGCTTTTGCCCGGCTACCGCCTTCGCCAGATGTTTATTTTTCATCATACCTTTTACATTTAAATGTTCCATTACAATACGAGATGGCTTGGTTTTCACAATCTCATTAGAACATTGATGTAAATGATTTGTTCGGATATCGTTAAGTCGCTTATATAAATTACGGATTTCAGTGTTTTGTTTTTGAATATTTTTCATATTCCTTAAAGGTATTTTATAGATTGGCTTTCGGTTTTTAGTGTACTCTTTCGTGTTGGCTTCAAGCTTACGAGCTAGTTGTCGTTGTTCTCGTTTCAACTTTCGCTCTAATCGTTTGACTTCTTCGGTTTTGTTGATGTTCTTTTTCGACTCGCCATCAGAACAAACTGCCAATTTTTTGATCCCTACATCAATTCCTAAACTTTCGCTTGTCAAATCATATTGCTCAAATTCTTGCTCATACCCAATTGATAAGAACCAATTTCTTCCGTCAAATGAAATGCGCGGATTCGAATATTTATGACCTTTTTTAAGCTTAGGAAGCGCAATGCAAGTTTTTACACTGCCAATCTTTTCACCTCTAAAACCATCATTTGTTCGTTTTAAACTTTCGTAATTTACATAAAAACTAACTTTACTTCTTCGTCTGCTTTTGAACCTTGGCTTTTCAGTCAAGCCTTCGAACCAACGCTTTCTAGCAATATCGGCATCTTTTACCGCCTGTTTCATCACATTACTTCCGACTTCCTTAAGCCATTTATGCGTTGTTGGTTTCAGTTCGTTATTGATTTTCTTCCGAACTTCGCCCTCTTTGACTGTACGCTTCTCGTCGTTATAAATACGTTCACTTTCAGCCAAGAAATAATTGTAAGCCCATCTCGCAGTCCCCGCAGACTTCCAAAACAAAATCTCTTGTTCTTTAGTTGGTTTTAGTCTTATCTTTGTCGCACGTTTAGCAAATTCCCCAATGGACATTAATTCCATGCGTACCACCTCTCTTTCACTAAGATAAAATCTCATTACCCTATTTAGAGAGGTTGTTAACATTTTTATATTTGTATATATTTTTCTTGTTCACACTAAGGCGCAACCCTTCATGCAGTCTTTCTCTCACGAGTAGACCTCTTATGCTTTCACATAAGCGCAGACTATATCTTCATCTTATCTTCTAATAAGAGCCACATTTTTCTTCCGCCATTTGCTTGCGGTTTTACTCTCCCTCAAGGAGATAGTCGTTGAACGTCTTCCTTGTCTCATTAGAGATTTAGGAGTTCGCTGCTAAACATCCATTGCCAAAGCACTTAGCGCTACCGTTTTCCGTTGTCACGATGACCCTTTTCGGACACTGAGTAATTTTTTTCAGCTTATGCCATCCTTGTTGTTTTTTCTGCTTTCGCACCGTTACGTCTGCCGTTTCCAGCTCCGCTTTGGTCACAAGGCTTTAGGAGTTAAAAGCAATTAACGTGGAGTTCGCACCAATCGCTTGATACGAAGGGTATTCTGTTATAAATCTATGCTTCTATACAGATTTGTATAGTTTTGTCTAAATTTGTTGTAACAGTTTAGTTACCCACCGAAAGCCGCTGCAATGGTACCAGATTTCCAATCATCATCAGTCACAGTATTGTTAAATGGCATATCTAAATGTGTGTGCGGATCAATTCCTCCGGGCATCACATATTTACCGGTAGCATCAATAACTTCTGCCCCAACGTCGGATAGATTTTTGCCAATTTGAACAATTTTTCCGTTTTCAATTAAAATATCTGCCTCAAAAACATCTGCAGCTGTCGCCACTCGTCCACCTTTAATAATTTTTTTCATTGTACCCCTCACCCTTCGTAAAATAATGGAGAATGCTCAATCATAATAATGTTAGGAACTACCTTAATGTAAAGTGTAGGTCTCTCCCATACTGAACTTTGTTTGCAGCGTCAACACTGTTTCAAGTAATACATCTGCTCCTTTCGCACAATCCTCAAATGTTGTTTCCTCTTCCTCGCAATGACTCTTACCATTAATACTTGGTACGAAAATCATCGCTGATGGAACAATGCTTGCAATATATTGCGCATCATGTCCTGCCCCGCTAAACATACGATGAGAAGAATAGCCGAAGCTCTGACAAGCCCTTTCCACTTCATTACAAATATGAGTATCAAAATAGACTGTATCTCTACCCCATAGCTTAACTGGCTTAACGCTACAGCCCATATCCTCTGTAGGAAGATTATTCAGTATGTCCTCAACCTTTTGCATAACTTCTGGTTTTTGATGACGTGAATCTATCGTAAATGTCACATTGTTCGGTATAACGGTATGAATATTTGGAGAAACATTCATTCGGCCAAAGGTAAACACTAACTGTTCATCAATTTTTCCGAGCTCTTCATGTAAATACGTAATGATTTTTGAAGTTACGATCATCGGATCTTGACGCATTGTCATTGGTGTCGTTCCAGCATGATTGGACTGCCCTGAAACCATAATTTCATAGCAAACCATGCCTAATACACCTTCAACAACTCCTATTTCCAGTTGCTTCGCCTCTAGAACAGGTCCTTGCTCGATATGCAATTCGATATAAGCAAGTGCTTCATTTAAACGATTTTCTTGATCTCCCTCATAACCACTTGCTTGCAGTGCTTCTTTGAAACTAGTGCCATTTTTGTCGACAGATTGCAGCATTTTTTCTTTTTCAAATTTAGCTGAGATGACACCAGAGCTCATCATTGCAGGATCAAAACGAGCACCTTCTTCATTCGTAAAATTCACAATCATTATAGGGATATCTAGCTCAATCTCGTTTTCCTTTAACGTTCTAATGGCCTCTATTGCCGTTAAAACGCCTAATACACCATCAAATTTCCCACCCTTTTCAACGGAATCTAAATGCGACCCCATAACAATTGGAGGGACATCCTTTTTTCCAGGTAGAATGGCATAAATATTACCCATATCATCGACTTTAATGTCCATCCCTAATTCTTCACAACACTCACAAAAATAGTTTCTTGCTAATACATCCTCATTCGAAAGAGACAAACGAGTTACGCCACCATTTTCTGTAGCTCCAAATTGACTAAATTGTTCAATTAACTCTTGCAATCGTCTACTATTACACTTATACATATGCAAGTCCTCTCTTTCACAGTAGTTATACACATTCTATAAAAGATAAAAATTATGAGATATAGATAGCAAACTAAAAAAATATGTGCATCTGCACATAATATATGGTAAGTTATGTTCATAATAAGGGGGGGGAAAATGGGGACAATTCGCAAAATTGTAGAGGGGATCCAATTCCCAATGCTAACATTAGTAGCTGGACATAGCGGAACTTTTCGGAGAGTTACAGGGATTAACGTAGTAGAAAGCATCGATTTAATTATGTTTTGTAGACCTAATGAATTAGTCGTGACTACAGGTATTAATTTATCTTCAGAAGGAGATTCCTTAGAGCAACTTGTAAAACTAGCTTTCTCTAAAAAAGTAGCAGGTTTTATTATTAATACCGGCCCATATATTCCAAATATACCAGAATCAGTCATCACTTTTGCCAACGAACATGATTTCCCTATTTTTCACATGCCATGGAACTATCGAATAGCAGATCTATTAAAAACAACATTTCAATTTATCGCCAATCACCATCAAGAGCTTTCTATCGAAGAAAAGGTTCTTTATAACTTACTTTTTCACTACAAACAAAACGCCGACTACATTAAAGATCAATTAGCACTACTAGGTTTTCCACAAGGTAGGGAGTTAGCCATCATTTCATGTACAACAAATGGTGCACAAGCTAATATTGACCGTTATGAGGTCATGATCCAATTTGCATTTCAAAATAGATATAAACGCTTCTTAAAACTAAAGCATAAAAATCACCTCATCTTTTTAATCGACAGAGCACAAATCATTACGCCAAATACTCCCTTCTCAAAAGTTGTTGAAGAAATTTACGACAAAATCACGCAAAAAAATGGTTACTTGGATATTATCATTGGTAAAGGAAATTATCATAAAGAGCTTGGAAATGTTCGCAAAAGCTATGATGAGTCATTAACAGTAATCCAATTAGCAAAGCTTCATAACAATCGTTTCCTATATAAATATAAAGAAATTGGTGCCTACAAAATTATCATGGCCGTGCAAAATCAAACATTAATCAAATCATATAGCCAAGACATCTTAGGTGTGCTTTATCGCTATGATGAATTGCATAGCTCAGATTATGTACAATTTTTACGCATTTTTCTCGAGGAAAATGGTAGTACCCGTAGGATTAGTGAACGTCTATTTATTCATCGCAACACAGTACTTTATAAAATAAAAAAAATAGAAACGCTATTAGATATGGACTTAAGTAACCCATTTACAAAAACAAATCTCTACATCGCATTTTTGATTGAAGATGTATTGACACACCAATAAATTTTATCACCATAAGATTTCCGTTCGCCTTTCTAGATAATAACTGCTAATGGGACAGACGAATGTAAGAACTTCTAGTAAAAATCCGCTTCGTTATCTGGGTGCCAATCCCTTATTTCTTTGCGGATTTTTCTCCTAGCCATAAACGAAAAAACTGACGAACCAAATGTGGTCACCAGTTTTTTTGGGTACTATCGATAAACTAAGGGTTATTTTTTGTTTTTGTTTTTAGTTTTATTTTTGCTATGTGAATCCTTTTTTTCTTCTTTTAGTACATTAGTTGTTTTTAATGCAGTAAAATCTGCTTCATCACCAAACTCCATACCATAGCTTGGGTTTCTGTCTATGCGAGTATGATGATCTTGATCAAGATTTAGATCAGGATTAAGGTCTTCATCCCCATCAAATCGCATAATAAGCACAGGTAAGGATATTAGTCCCGCTAATCCAACGAATGCATAAATCCATCGTGACAATACTGCGGTTTGTCCACCAAACAAATAGGCAACTAAATCAAATCTAAAAAATCCTATAAGCCCCCAGTTGATTGCGCCAATGATGACTAACACTAAAGCGGTTCTATAAACTACGCTCACGTTTACACCTCCTTCATTTGTAATTACGAAGCTAGTTAACACTTGAAGTTCATGCTTCACATGTATAAAAAGCGTCGATACTGCAAAAAAACTGTCATAACAAGTGGTAAAATTACAAATACTTATTATTTAATTAAATCACCCATTTTGACGGTCTTATTTTTAGCAATAACCGCTTATTTATACAAAAGGCATGCCTAGGCTAAGTTATATTACAAACAAAGGGAACGTTAGAAAATCGAAGGAAATAAACCACTTTTTAAATAGCTGGCTTATTACCCATACGAGGTATGATCATCATAAATTTATTTCTTAATTCCCTTACTATTTAATTTTTCATGTTGTAGCAGCCATTCCTTTCTCCATATCCCACCTGCATAGCCTGTTAATGTTCCGTTTGAGCCAATAATTCGATGGCAAGGAATGACGATGCTTAAATTATTTTTGCCATTTGCACTTCCTACAGCTCTCACAGCTTTTTCATTGCCGATGGAAACGGCAATTTCTTTATATGTTGCTGTTTCACCATAAGCAACACTTGTTAAAGCAGTCCAAACCTCTTTTTGAAAGTTAGTACCCTCAAAATCATAAGAAAATGTAAACTCATGGCGCTCACCGATGAAATATTCATGTAGCTGTTGTTGGCAATCTAATAAAACTTGGGGTGTTTCTTTTTGAGGAACACTTACTATTTGATCTTGCTCTGAAAACATTATTGAATAGACCTCTGTATCAGAACCTACAATTTCAATGATGCCGATGGGAGAGTTAAAATCTAATTTATATTGTTTCATCGTATAGAGACCTCCATAAATAAAAAGTGGCATAAGCCTCCCAGTCTTTCCAATGTGTTGCGATGCTCTTAATTTCTTCAATAGTCGGCTTACGATTTAATGCTAATTGATTTTTCAAGGCATTATGAAGACCGACATCCGCAATAGGAAATGAGGTTGGATCTTGTATGCATTTCATAAGCACATAATCAGCTGTCCATGCACCAACGCCTCGAATCGCCATTAAGAAATTTTTACTTTTTAAAAAATCTTCTTGTTGAAGCAATATTTCTTTTGTCAATTGTCCGCTTGCCATGATTTTTGCAATATCTATAATGTACTCAGATTTTCTAAGTGTAAATTGCAAATTTCTTAAGTCATCCACCTGAATAGCGGCAACTCTTTCATATGTTGGAAACAGCCAATAAGTTTCTCCTTCAAATGTTAGGCTTTCTCCAAATTGTTCTACAAAACGTCTTTTTAATGTGTATGCGAATGTTAAATTAATTTGTTGTCCGATAATGGCCCATACGAGTACTTCGAATAAATCTGGCATGCCTATTATTCGTAAACCGTAATATTTTTTAACGAGAGGCTGCAAAATTGTATCTTCTTGAGCCATTTCATAAAAACTGCTCAAATTTTTTTCTAAATCGAACCATTGCCAAATGTACTGTGCAATTTTTTCTAAGGCGCTTTCAGATGGTACGTGTATTGGAAATTCGACTTTGATAGAATTTGATTGATGCCCTATTTTACATAAAATATTTTGTCCATCCACTTAAAGCAATTTATATATATAACTGTCTTTTATTCGATGCAGCACCTCTTTTTTAGATCTATTTAAGAATATTAGGCACTCAGTATAATTAAATGCTGCAGGTGGATTAATCACAATATAGGTTTCGTTATTGATCCAATTCATGTCCTTAACTCCTCACAAGGTTTCGATATTCACTTGGTGAACAATATTTTAAGTTCCGAAACACTTTATAAAAGTTTGATGGGCTTTGAAATCCGGCTTCATAGCAAACCTCAAGATTTGTATAACTTGTATTTTTTAAAAAATATACGGCTTTATCTATTCTTATTTTCTCTAAATAAGCTCGCGGTGTTTCACCAGTTTCTTGTTTAAATAGGCGTTCAAGATGGAATGGACTTATTCCCACATAATTAGCAATATCCTGTAATGTTAATCTTTGTTTATACTCATTTATTAAATAGGCTGTTACTTTTTTGATGAGTTGAGTATGCGGAGAGAGTTCCACTTCAGGCTGGCACCTTTTACAAGCACGATATCCAGCACTCTCAACCTTTTGAATATCGTCGTAAAATTCTACATTTATTTTTTTCGGCTTTCGTGATTTGCATGAAGGACGGCAATAGATTTTAGTAGTCTTTACAGCCGTATAAAATAGCCCATCATATGTTTGATTACAGGCCATAATTTTCTCCCACATTTCCTCAAATGAAAGATTGATTTTGTTGTTCACTATTCCATCCCCTTTGCAGCCTATTTCTCATATAAAAACGCCGTATTTTGCTTCTCCAGTAATTGGCTAGCATTCATTTTTAAATAAGCTATTATTTTGTCTGATAGTGCATTGCCGAAGCTAAAACGTTTTACCCCTAATTCTTTAAGCTTATTACAATCCGTCAGTTCAGGTAAAGAAAGTAGATTAATGGGTGCATCTATATTCAAAGTTATTTCTCTTATCTCCTCATCATCTGTTAATCCTGGAATAAATATGCCACTTGCTCCGCTCTCCACATAAGCCTTTGCTCTATTCATAGTTTCTATAAATGGATTCTGCATCAGAAAATACGTATCTGTTCTAGCATTAATAAAGAAATTTTTATAACCGTGATTATCTAACATCGTTCTCATTTCCGCTAGAAGTTTACAATGCTCGTTTAGATTTCGTAATCCCTTTTGTTTTTTGAGTGAATCTTCAATATTGATACCTGCAACTCCCAGATCCGCCGTCCTTAAAACATTTTCTAAAATTGTTTTCTGATCTTGTCCATATCCCGCCTCAATATCTGCAGAAACAGGTATTTTTACATTGTCTGCAATTGTTTTAATAATGGCTAAGTGCCGATCAAAATCAATTAACTCACCATCTGCATACCCTAGTGAATTGGCAATTCCCCAGCTTGTTGTACCAATCGCTTTGAAACCAACTTTTTCTAAAGTTAACGCAGATAATAAATCCCACGCATTTCCTATAAATAATAGTTCTTTAGCTGAATGTAGCTCATTAAATTCCTGAATTTTTGACATCATGATGCCTCCTTATTACTTATTAGCCATCATATTATCAGGAAAAACACATTCATTTCGTCCTCATTCTTGCTCTTATGGTCTTTGAAAATAATCAAAGGATTCCTAATCGAATTATCTTCTTTTTATTCGTAAAAATCCTAAACATAGAATAAAGTGTGATATATTTACATAATACTCTATTTTTAGAGCACCTTATTTTACCTTTCATCAGCATAACTAGTAACTGAAGGATAGGGATTAGGATAGGAGAAAAAATACATGATGAAAAATAAAATTATAAAAACCAACCTGTTATTTTATTTTTTTATCGTACTCATATTTACTTTTACACAATTCAGCTTACCATGTCATGCTGCAGAACTATCAGAACCTATTAAATTGGGAAAGCATTATGATATTTTGCGTGATCCGTCAAAAAAAATTACTATCGAAGATTTATTAAGTGGTACATATGACAATTCCTTTGTCACTAGTAAAGAGAATTATTTATTTTTTTGGCATACGAATGATACAATTTGGCTACGATTAGATGCCGATGAAATATTAAAGGATAAACAGGAGTCTTACTGGTTAGAGGTAACAGACAAGCTAGATAGCATTGAAATGTATTTAGTGAAAGAAGATGGCACCTATAGTGTTCAAAAAAGAGGAATTTCAAATATTGACAATCAAAACATTCATTATCGCTCTAATTTATTTCAAATCCAAGACCCATCCGTCAAAGAAATTTATATAAAATTAGATGGCGAATTACCATTAAATTCAATTTCTTATCTTTTTACAAACGATAGCTTTATCAATAAGATTATTGACTATAAATATTTAACAGGAATTTTTTATGGATTCTTATCCGCATTATTAATTTACAATTTATTTTTGTTTTTTTCGTTAAAAGAAAAGGCTTATTTTTACTATGTTATGTATATGTTTAGTTTTATCCTCTATCAAGCTACATTGAATTCTTTAGATATTGAATTAGCAAGTCAATATTTGCCTAAATGGTTTTTTATAAAATCCTCAGCGATAAGTGGTAATCTTTTACTGTTATTTATGCTTCTATTTTGCAAAGAGTTTCTTGAACTAAAAAAATATTTACCTCGATTCCACAAAATCGGAAATCTACTATTATGGATCACTATACTTTCTTTAATTGCTTCATTCATTGTCCCTGATGTTACGATTACAAATAATTTTACAATTATTTTTGCTGTAGTAGTCTTTATTTTTCTTTGGTTATCAGGAATATTTGTGTTGTTAAAAGGTCAGAAGATGGCCAGATTTTATTTGGTAGGTTGGACAGTTCTGCTTGGTTCCATTATTGTACAAGCATTGGCCTTTTTAAGTTTAATTCCATTCCATCCAGTTATATTTGAGGAAGTTCCTGCAGTTGGTGCTATTTTTGAATCTATATTTTTGTCATTAGCATTAGGCGATAAAATCAATATTATTAAAAAAGAGCATCAAGAAATGCAACAAACGCTCAATGAAACGCTCGAACATAAAGTAAAGGAACGAACACAAGAGCTAGAAAGAGCAAAACTTGAGCTTGAAAAATTAGCAAATACAGATCGCCTAACTCAAATTCCAAATCGTGTAAGGTTAGATGATGTGTTAGAAGAAGCATTTCAACATGCTCAGCATCATGAGGCCCCGTTCTCTATTATTCTACTAGATATTGATTATTTTAAAGAAGTAAATGATGAGTTTGGCCATCAAGTAGGCGACTTAGTTTTAATGAGCGTAGCAGAGATATTGCAAAATACTATTCGAGAACAAGATACAATTGGAAGATGGGGTGGCGAGGAGTTTTTAGTTATTTGTCCTCAAACTACACTAAATGATGCTGTAAAGCTTTCTGAAAAGCTTCGTCAACAATTAGAAAATCATCAATTCCCTGTTGTGCAACGAAAAACTAGTAGCTTCGGTGTAACTAGCTATGTAGATGGTGATACGCGAAATACATTATTATCAAGATGTGATAAAGCGTTATATCAAGCAAAAGAACGAGGCAGAAATTGTGTTGAATTTTTAAAGGATGATGTCACTGTCTCCTCTTCGTTATAAAAAACAAAAGAAGCGTCATTGACAGTTTTCTTGTCTTGACGCCTCTTTTTCAATTATTCGATTACGTCAGATGCGTATTTGCGGATGTGTGAAGGTTTAACATCTTGAGGAATTGGATTTTGATAAATCTCATTTCCTAAACGTTCTTTTAGCTCTTGCTTTGCTTGTGCAATTAATTCCGGTTGCGCCAGCATCGCAGCAGCAGTGGCAGCCATAACTTTCCCAGCATGAAGCATCCCTTTATGAGCGATAGATGTCGTACCTGTAGCAACGACCTGCCAAGAATGCAGTTGTGTCCCTTGTGCATGACATGTCGTTGTACATTGTGCAGTTGGAACAACCCAGCTTACATCCCCCACATCTGTTGAGCCTGGCATCGTGATAGTTGTAAATGCTTTATTGTAAGGGAATAACGTTGTTGATAATGCTGTATCCTTTTCCTTTGCAAGTAGCTCTCTAAATACTGGAATAGCGGCCAGACCTCCTCCATTCTTTTCCTGTTCGGAAAGAGTCTTTCTAATTTCCGTAGCAAATTCATAATCTTGTTCACTGAATTGTGGTGTACCAAGTTGTGTAAACTGTTCAAACATTATTTGCTGCATTGTATGGTTTGGAACTAGATTAGAGCATGCTTTGTCAAAGTTGATTTCAACATTTGTACCTGTCATTAATGTGGCACCCTCAGCAATCTTACAGACACGATCATAAATTTCATTGACTTGGCTTGTTTTTGGTGCACGTACTAAATAAAGTACACTTGCATCTGCTTGTACAATATTCGGTGATAATCCACCTGTATTTGTCACTGCATAGTGCACGCGTGCTTCTGGAATTATATGCTCACGAAGATAGTTAACTCCCACGTTCATAAGTTCAACGGCATCCAGTGCACTGCGACCTAAATGCGGCGCCTGAGCTGCGTGGGCAGAACGTCCAGTAAACTTAAAGGAAGCTTGAACATTGGCTAAGGAGCTCGTACACATCATTAAATTATGGTCAGCAGGATGCCAGCATAAAGCAAAATCTACATCATCAAAAAGACCTGCACGGACCATTAATGTTTTGCCAGAGCCACCTTCTTCTGCTGGACAACCATAAAATCTGATTGTACCAGGAATATTATGTTTTTCCATGTAATCACGTAAAGCTACTGCCGCTGCCAAGGATCCTGTACCGAGAAGATTATGTCCACAGCCATGACCATTTCCCCCTTCTTGAGTAGCAGCTTTCATTGCTGCCCCTCCTTTTTGACTTAAGCCAGAAAGGGCATCATATTCTCCTAAAAAAGCAATAACAGGTTTCCCACTTCCGTAGCTACCGATAAAAGCCGTTTCTAGGTCAGCCACTCCCTTCTCAACTTGAAAACCTTCACTTTCCAATGCCGTGCATAATAATTCAGCAGATTGAAATTCCTCAAAACGAATTTCGGCAAAGTTCCAAATTTTATCGCTGATATTTATATATTTATCTCGCTTCTCTTCAATAATTTTGGATATTTCATTTATATAAGAATTAGACATAAACCTTTCACTCCGTTTTCTATTTTTATTAAGCTGTTGGATTTGTAGTTATTGATGTTTTAGTTCTTAAAGTTGTCGCTGTTAGAATAGGAATTATAACCATAACCATTAAGAACAAGAATGCTGCTGAATAAGATCCATTAAATAGCGAGATGATGTACCCCATTATAGATGGAGATATTGCACCAGCTATCTGACCACCAAAATACATAAATCCTGTTGCAGTTCCAATAACATCATGTGAGAAATATTTAAGTGGTAAAGTTAATATCGTTGTTGTAGCAAACAAGCAGCCCGCCAATGTTAAAGCTTGAAATGTTACAATCATCGTAATTGAAGAAGCGTTCGTCATGAAAAATAAACTAATGCCTGCAATAAAAGCACCAAACATAATTAAATATTTCTCTTTACCAACAGCAAATTTATCAATTAGCCAGCCTGTTAGCACTACAGCAATTAATGCTGCTAACGCAGGAATTATTGCTAGTGCTCCCATCGAAACCATATCTAAATTTTTTGCCTTTACCATATAAGTCGGCATCCACGATGTAAGTCCCCAATTGACAATACTGACGCCAAAGTACATCAACATTAACTGCCAGAGCATTGGCATTTTTAATAATTTTTTTAGTGGCACTTTCACTTTAATAGACTTTGCCTCTTCTCTGTATTGAGTGTTTGGCTTTAATAAAAAATAAAGGACAATCGTTAATAGGAATCCTAAAACACCAAAAATAAAGAATAAATTTCTCCAGCCAATAGAAATTATTAAAGCAGCAGCTACAATAGTCGAAATCATACTACCAATAGTAGTAGCAGCTGTAAGCGTTGACTTTGCACGACCTCGTTCTGATTTTGGGAAATTGTCTGCAATTGCTAATGAGCTAGCTGCAGGAAAACTTCCTTCTCCAATCCCAAAGAGTAACCGAATCGCAATAAGTGATACAAATGACCATGCAAAGCCAGTCAAAATCGTGAAAATAGACCACAATAAAACCGAAATAAGAATCATACGTCTTGCCCCATATTTATCTGATAAATATCCCCCAACTAACTGCATCACTGCATAACTCATGAAAAAGACACTGATAATTAACCCTGCTTGCGTCTCATTTAAACTAAACTCCTCCGCAATAGGAATAATTGCTACATTCATAGATAGCTTATCCAAATAATTTACAATCCAAGTTAAAAATAAAATCCCAAGAATTATGTACTTCTGCTTACTTGTGTTAGACCTTTCCAATAAGAGTCCCCCTTGTGTTTATTTTCGGACATATTAAAGACTGTCTTTAAATGATTATAGAGGATGCTTATAAAAAAAATCAACAAAATTCAAAAAATATGCTTCCATATTGCTATAAGATGCAAATGTCAAATATACTAGAGCTAATAGAAAATCTAGGAGGAGAATTCATTTTGATTCGAATCGGTGTGATTGTAGCGCATAATTCTCTACAAGATGTTTTACCAATCAAAGAACAATTAAAAGAACGCTGCGAATTAACTTTTTTTACATATAAAAAGCTTTCTGAAATTAAACCATTATATTTAGAAAACTATTTATTTTTTGATGCAGTTGTTATGAACGGCCTAGCCCATTTAGTATTGCAAAGCTCAAATGTTATGTATCAAATACCCACCTACTACTACATGGCAAATGAGCGAGATTTTTATAAAAAGCTATTTCATATCAGTAGAAAATATCCTAGCTTGGACTTTTCTAAAGTGACATTTGACTTTAGTGGATATACAGATTTAATTAAATTAGAGGAATTATATTTAAAAAATGAAGAGGCACATATTATCCATTTAGATATTACGGATAATTTTTATGAGGAATTATTAGAAAGACATATCGAATTAAATAGATCTGGAAAGGTAGATCTATCTATTACTGCTTTTAGTAATATATTAGACAAGCTTTCTAAGCAAGGTGTGAACGCAGAGCTTATCACAGCATCTCCAGAAACTATTTTAGAAGTATTTGAAAAGGTTATTTTAGAGGTCCGACATAAACAATTATCAGAAAGTATTATGGCAATTGGTGAAATAACAGGTGATGCCTTGATTCCTTCTAAAATAGAAAATACTAATGCAGAATTTAATCAAAGCTTGTTGCATACTACGCTATTGGAATATAGTAAAAAGAATCATTTAACGATGATTATACAAAAACAAAGTGTTCATTTTGAAATTTTCACCTCTCAAAAGGATTTACTAACAATGACTAATAACTTTTCACAAGATGAATTAGTAGAGGCTTTATCGGAAAACTTACCGTTTGCCATTAATATCGGGTGGGGAATTGGTCAAAACATTGATGAAGCTCGGAAAAAAGCACATATCGCCAATCACGAAGCTCACCAACAGGAAAAGCCATCATTTATTATTACAGAAAGTGGTCAACTAATAAGTCCCAATACAGAAGAAAAAGTTGTTTTACAAATGACAGAAGAAACTCCTGAGCTACAACGATTAAGTGAAAAATTAGATATTTCCCTCCTTTTAATCCAAAAGATTCTATCTGTCATTGAAAAAACAAATACAAATGAATTATCCTCTGCTGATATTGCCTTACATTTAGGCATCACAATTAGAAGCTCAAACCGTATACTGAACGAGCTAGAAAGTAAAGGTGTCGCTGAATTAATTTATAAGAAGCATGAAAAACTTCGCGGCAGACCAAAGAAATTTTATAAGATTAACTTTCATCAAGGTGAATCGTAAAGAAGATTGAGTGTCTTTAAATAGCAATTAGCCCTCGCAATTTGTGAGGGCACTGAAAAACTTACGTTTTCATAAAAGCGAACCCTTTTCAGTAAAAATAAGGCACTTCTTGTTCAATTTTGAACAGGAAGTGCCTTAT
>NZ_JBGCCD010000044.1:0-42547 GCF_041262405.1 Lysinibacillus sp. RC79 | reverse complement strand
AATTGTTTTGCTGGCATCATGTTTGATGTCCAAAATTTTGTTTCGTTCACCAACTCAAGGTTAGCTACTAAAAACTTTATTGATTACGTTTTGCTCGTTCAGTTTTCAAGGTTCATTTTGTCGCCATTTCTTCAACAGCAACTCTTATATAATATCATGTCGTTCGCTAGATGTCAACAACTAATTCTATTTAATTTAATTGTTTTTCAGTAGCTGTCTTAACGACTTGTATAATACTACACTCTTAATTTAAAAAGGTCAATACATTTTCTGAAAAAAATTATGGCTTTTAACTTCAACGAGAAACTTCCTATATTATAATCGAGAAAACAATTTAATATTAGACTGACTATCTGAAGTTAATTTAATGTTTTATCGTTATTTAAATTTGATAAACTGCTTTTTTTGATCATTATGAAATTATTTTCAACTTTATCTTACAGGGTCGGATCAGGTTTCCTTGGAGCTTCCTTTGAAAAAACAGACTTACCCACTAGTTTATGTAGTTCGTCTCTCCATCTGAAAAATCCCCACTTCCTATCTCTGGTGTCTGGACTTCATTGCTGAACACAAAAAAGTGAGGAGCGATGCATAAAGCACACTCCTCACTCTTCACTTATTGTTTTACATAATAGTCTATTTGTTGAGCCTTCATAAAGCCTGCCTTCTCATAAACAGAAAGCGCCTTTCGATTGTCAATTTCTACATCCAGCATGACGAATTTTGCTCCAATTTTGCTCGCATAATCTTTGGAAAACGAAAGCATCGCAGTACCAATTCCTTGCCCCTCACAGTTTGGATGAACTGCCAATGCCGTTACCCATTGAATTTCATTTTCCTGGGCAGTCGTCACTGTTCCAACGATTTCTCCGTCTTTACGTGCTACCCATAGCTTCCTTCCAGTCGTTGATGTATTAAAAGCGATTAGCTCCTCAGACTCTTCAGGTAGGTCTCCAAACGCTGCACTATAAATAGCAATCAGCTCTGCCTGTTCACCTGCATAAGGGATAATTTCGATATCATTCTTTAATTCTACTGACTCTGCTCTTGTTTCTAAAGTGGCCTCTGAAAAGCTATATGCAAAGCCCTTCTTTTCAATAAATGTGTGTCCAAAAGGTGAGCCATCTATCACTACCGCCAATTGCCCTTCTGCCCCACGCTCTTCGAGGCCGACCTGTAAAGCTTCCACTAAAGCGGTTCCAATGCCCTTTTGACGGTACGGAGGTGTTACAACTAAAGACCATTCATATGTATGCAGCCCCATTAAATCTATTGCACTAGCTGCACCAACTAATACATCTTTGTCATCTTCATAAGCAAGTACCATAAAGCCCTTCGATTCAAAGGAACTCGCCATAGGCAAACCCATAGCAGTTTCATACACACGATAATCATCTGTGGTCGCTTCTTCACACAATAATTTTAATTCATTTAATGTTTCTCCATCTAACGGAAAAGACACTGTCATCACTGAAATATTCATCATTTACTCCGTTCTTGTATCAGCCTATTGCCCTATTGTAGCAAGAAAGAAAATAAGCTGGCAACAAAATATACTAACTACTTCTAATTATTAACAATTTTACTTCAAATATAGTGAAATTAAAAGGTTTTATATGATTTTTGACGGTTATAGACTGAAAATTACTAGAATAAGGTATGAATTTTTATACACCATCATTCATCTGAAGGCCCGTTTTCCGCTGCGATTGAACGTCGAGTCGCTCCCTCACCTAAGAAAATTACTTTCATTTAGGTGTTTATCCATAATTATACTATTTTTATAGATAAATTACATATCAATTATACCTCGGCATAATTGCGTCCGGAATCGGCTTTGTGCTTGCACAAAGAACTCCTTTCCGATTTCCGTGACATCCGCCGGAGGCTTTAACTTCTTTCAGTGGATGTTTGTACACCTGCTGAAAAGTAACTTAAACCGCATTCATCTCACCACTTATAGAGATGGGAGACTTCTGTACCTGTCGCTATGCTTTCGGTACAAAAAACATCTGCTGAAAGAAGTTAAATTATGAGATAAAAGTCAATGTTTCAACTAAAAAAAGAGCAATCCCAAGAATTTTGAAATCGCTCTTTCTTATGTTTGAGGAATGTGATTGACACTTACATCGTTACTTTCAACTTACTCATCAAGATGATGGGATGAAGATTGTAACATCTGCGCATAGATGCCACCGGATTCCATTAATTTTTGTTGAGTGCCTGCTTCAACTAACTCACCTTTGTGCATAACAAGCACCATATCGGCATTGTGCACTGTATTTAAACGGTGTGCAATAACAAAGCTAGTGCGTCCCTGCATTAACACATCGAGAGCCTCTTGTATCGCAAGCTCCGTAACAGTATCAATACTACTTGTCGCCTCATCCAACAACAAAATTTTCGGGTCGGCAATCAATGCTCGCGCAATTGACAATAACTGCTTTTGACCTTGCGATATTCCACTACCATCTGCGGCAAGCACTGTGTCATAGCCATCCTTTAGCGTCATGATAAAGTCATGTGCATTTGCACGCTTCGCGGCTTCTTCTATCTCTTCATCACTAGCATCTAATCGACCATAACGAATATTTTCACGTACAGATGCTTCAAACAAAAATGGATCCTGCAACACAAAGGCCATTTGCGAACGCAATGCTTGTCGTTCTATTTGCTGAACGTTTACACCATCAAATAAAACCTCACCCTTTGATACTTCATAAAATCTTGCAATAAGCTGCAAGATCGTTGTTTTTCCTGCCCCAGTTGCTCCAACAAGAGCTACCGTTTGTCCGGGCTCTACGTTAAAATTAATGTCCTTCAAAGTGTAAGCTTCTTCTCCTTGCTCATATTTAAAGTACACATGTTGAAAGCTCACCTGGCCTAATAGTTTGTGCTTCTGCGCAGAAGCAGCTTCCTCTTCAGGCTGTTCATCCAGTAACGCAAATACACGCTCAGCACCAGCAATCGCTGACAGCACGGTATTAAATTGATTGGCCAAATCATTTAACGGTCGTGTAAATTGCCTTGCGTATTCTGTAAAAATAACAATTACGCCAATTGACACATGCCCATAAAAAGCAAGCACACCGCCAATACCAGCCACAATTGTAAAGCTCATATTGTTTAAAAAGTTCATGACCTTTGGAATATATCCAGAGTATGTCTGTGCCCAAAAGCCAGTACTTTTTAATCGTAAACTTTTCTCGCGAAACTCCTCTTTCATTCGTTCCTCTTGTGAGAAAGCTTTCACTATTCTCTGGCCCGAAATCGTTTCTTCAATCATGCCATTCAAAGCTCCTATAGCCGCTTGCTGTTCCTTAAATAATGGTGCGGTTCTCCGGGTGATCCAACGCATCGCCCAAAACATAATCGGTATAATCGTCATCGTTATTACTGTTAGTAAAGGGCTTAAACTTAGCATGATGATCACTGTTCCCGTCAATGTTACTACACTAGAAAACACTTGGATAAAGGAGCTATTTAATGTTGAGCTAACTGCTTCAATATCATTCGTCATCCGACTCATTAATTCCCCATGTTGACGGCGATCGAAAAAGGCAATCGGCAGTCTTTGGAAATGAGCAAATACACTTGTTCGTAATCTATAAATGGTTTGTTGAGCAATACCAATCATCCAATAGTTTTGCAAAAATAATGATACTGCTAATAGAGCATAAATGCCGATTAACAGCATAATCCCCTTCTCTAGTCCTGCAAGCTCTCCATGCGTTACGTACATGTCAATCATTTTACCGATTAAATACGGACCAAGGAGAGCCAAAATGGAACTCGCCAAGACAAGTAACAGCACAATAATTAATAGTACACGTTGTTCATCAACTATTTTCCATAAACGTAGTAGTGTACTTTGCCAATTTGTCGCACGAGGTCCCTTCTTTTTCTTAACAGCCTGCTTCACATCATCTTTCGTCAAAATCGGCTCATAGCCAAAAGGTTTTTGGAAAAATCCCATTATTCCTCCACCTCCTGTTGGGAGATTGCGATTTTTTTATAGAGCGCTGAAGTTTGCAAAAGCTCTTCATGTGTCCCGTATGCGACCACTTTTCCTGCATCAATGAGTAAGATGCGATCTGCACCTCTAGCTGTCCGAATCTTTTGAGTGACCACTAGCATCGTTGCTTGTTCTTCACTCAATGCCTCCCATAGTGCCTGCTCCGTTTTAACATCAAGCGCACTTGTACTATCATCGAGCATTAATATATGCCCTTTTCTTAATAACGCTCTCGCAATCGATAATCTTTGTTTTTGACCACCTGAAAGATTGACACCCTTCTGACCGACTCTTGTCTCGTAACCATTCGGGAAATCCTCCACAGAAGCATGGATTTGCGCTTGCATTGTAGCTTGTAGCACCGCATCCATTTCAGCCTCTGCATCGCCCCAACGAACATTATCAGCAATGCTTCCCGTAAATAATAAAGATTGTTGTGGAACATAGCCGATGATTTCGCGCAGTTCTTGTAAATCCCATTGCTGTACATCTTTCCCTTCTACTACTATTTTGCCTTCTGTGACATCGTAGAAACGAGAAATAAGCTGTAGCAACGTAGATTTCCCTGCACCTGTTGCTCCCATAATGGCTAACTTTTCACCAGATTTCACTCGGAAGTTTACGTCGGAGAGGACAGGCGAGTCTTCCCCAGGATAAGTAAAACTCACATGATCAAAAGCTAATTCTCCAAAACTCATGCCATTAGATGTTTTCTCTGAAGATGATGGTAGCTCAATCTCATTTTCAGTTGAAAGGACTTCTGCCATACGCTCTGCTGAGGCTTTTGCACGCGCATAAAAAATAATAATAAAGGCAAACATCGAGAACGAGCCTGTCATGCGCATTGCATAATTGACAATGGCAACAACATCTCCAAGTGGTGTTGTACCTGTAGCTATTTGCTTCGTTCCAAACCACAGCACTGCAAGTAAACTCATATTCATGATGAATAACAGTACAGGCATAATATACTCCATTGTGCGTAGAGCCTTTACAGTATCTATTTTTAAGCGTGAGGCAACTTCATCAAAACGAGAGGCTTCATATGCACCACGTAAATAAGCCTTCACTAATCGAATAGCCTGTAAATTTTCCTGTAACACACGATTCAAACGATCAATTCTCTTTTGCACAAGTCCAAAATAAGACACGCCTTTTGCCACCATAAAAATAAGAAAAATTAAAATAAATGGTGCGCCAATAAATAAAAACAACGCTAGTTTAGCATTTACAACAAAAGCCATAACGATGCTACCAACAACGGCAAGTGGTGCACGAAGCATAATACGCAAACTCATAAACAGTACCGTCTGAACTTGCGTCACATCATTCGTTAACCTTGTAATAAGGGATGCCGTTGAGAATTTTTGATAAGTAGCTAATGTAAAGGATTGTATTTTTTCAAACAATGCATTTCGTAAATCATAGGAAAAGCTCTGTGCTGTATGCGATGAAAAATATGAATTTACGACACCTGCTATAAAGGCTACGAAGGATAAGGCAAGTAAAACAATTCCCCATTGCCAAATTACCCCTTGATTTTGAGCTCGTACTCCATCATCTATGATTTTAGCCATGATAAGTGGCTGAGCGAGCTCCACAAACAATTCCACCAGCATTAAACAAAACGCAATTAATGCAGCCCATTTATAAGGCTTTACATAGGAAAAAATTTCTTTCACATTCTTCCCCCTTGTCCTCAGTTAAAGAAGTTCCATAAAATTCAAATATAGTTAAGAACTCCTATATAGATAGTATTTTTATGCTTTTCCTTTACCTACAGAAAGCCACGTTACACAAACAAGCATAACGAATACACCAACGAATTGCCAAAAACCTAACGATGTACCAAACACGATAACTGAAATAACCTTTGCGGTTATCGGTTCAATACTAGAAAGGATACTTGTCTCAACTGCTGTAATGTATTTCATGCTACATCAATTATGCCTCGGCATAATTGCGTCCTGAATCGGCTTTGTGCTTAGGTAAAGCTTTGGTACTAACTAGCAAAGCGTCAAATGAAGCGTCCGTTAGTAGGAGGAAAAGACCTATAAGTGTACAATAATCCCTAGCGCTTGATATTTCGGTTGCCATTTCTTTAAACTAAGAGAGACATAAGCAACAACAAATATCGGTGCTAAAAACTGCAATAAGGTAGCAAATACAGCATTACTTTCATTGATTGCCGCCACGAAAGCAAACTGTACGCCCAACATTCCTGCTACCCCGAACACAAGAAGTTGTCTACTCCATAGTTTTTGTTACCAAATGCCGAAAATATCTTTTCTAGTTCAAAATCAATTTCGCCTTGGCGTAATTGTTGCTGTCGCACAGATAAACAATGCGTCCGGATTTTGAATTGTGCCTCTGCACAACTCATTCCTCTCACACCTACCGAATGAAGATAAATATGTAAGTAATATAATACCTGCAACCGATAAACGAATTGTTAACATAAAGGAGACTGTCAATGGCGTATGGTTGAGTAACCACTCCATCAAACGTTCAGTTGCTCCCCATAACATCGCACCGGAGACGATAAATACTATTCCATTTAATTGTTTTATACAATTCTCATTCCCTATATAAATACTAAATACTGTTATTTTCCATCAATCCTTTACTTATTTTTCACTAAAAAGGTCCCAGAATTTTTCATTATCAAATATTTACAATCATATTCATAATGACTAATTCCTGATAATTAACTATAATAATAGTATATATAGATTACTCAAGGAGATCGGATAATCATGAGTCATATGCATAAATCATTTACGATTGATGAACATTATTTAAATTCACTTCCTTTTCCTGCAATTGTCATGAATCAAGATGGACAAGCTATAAAATTGGGAAAGCTTGCTGAACAACTATTTGGATTTTCAGCTACTACTATTAAAGAACATACCGCTTCATTTATTCATGAAAATTTACTACGTCAGCTTTCATTAGAAAAGTTTCAAACACTTTTACAAAATGATGACAGTACGTATATCAATCAAATTCAACTGAACACATATACAAATGAAGAAATTACAACAGCGCTGCTAGCTAATCCATTTACTGAACAAGGAGAGCGTTTCATTCTTATGATGTTTATGCTACCAGAATTAATGATTAATTCTGTCTCAAGTAGCAGCACCCTCGTAGACTTAAAACAGGGATTAGACTCGACATTTATGACAGTAACGCTTGATCATGATGGATTCATTTTAGAATGTAATGCTGAATTTCTAAAAACGAGTCAATGGACACCAAAACGCGTTATTGGTAAAACGTTTTGGCAGCTGTTCCCTGAAAATAAAGAAAGTGAAAAGATTACTAATACCATCTGGCGGAATTTAAACAACGGCTATACGTGGCAAGGTGAAGTCGAAAAAGTTACAAAAACAGGTCAGTCTTATTGGGTACTCCTAACAGCTATCCCAACATTTGATATCGAAACAAATGAACAACAATTTTTTTTAATTGAAAAGGATATCTCGAAGTCCAAGAATATACAGCATCAGCTTGAAAAAATCGCTTATATCGATACAGAAACAGGCCTCATGAATGCACATCGACTCGAAAAAGTGATTTCCAAAATGATTGAGGAAGAAAGAAACTTCTCTTTTGTCTATTTAAGTATAGATAAATTTTATACGTTAAAAGAGTTACATGATCAGCAAATCGATCAAAGTCTTATTGTAGAGTTTACCAAACGTATAAAAATGTACTTCCAAGATAGCACAATGGCACGTATTAATGAAAATGATTTTGTCGTGATTACACCATTAAGTGAATGGTTTATTCAAGGCTTCCTGTCTTACTTACAACAACATCCAATTTATAACAGTAATGTTGCGGTCCCTATTTCTATTAGTGGCGGAATTACACGTTATCCAGAGGATCAAACTACATTCTCCCAACTAATGAAGGCATCCATTGCTACTATTACAACTGTCCGTGAAGCAGGTGGCGATAAAATCGTCTCACTATCAAAAGCAACACATAAGGCATTAAATCGTAAAGCTTTAATTGAAAAACGTTTACTTCAAGCTCTTGACCAAAAAAACTTAAAAGTCCTCTATCAGCCGCAAATTGATGTTACTTCAGGTAAAATTACAGCTGTAGAAGCACTAGTTCGTTGGGAAGATGAAGTAATAGGCGTTGTTTCACCAGATGAGCTTATTCCAATTGCTGAGGAAACTGGTCTCATTAATAATATTGGTTCCTTTATGTTAGAAAAAGCTTGTGAACAGGCACTAATCTGGAAAAAAGCCGGCCTTGATTTAAAAGTATCCATTAACTCTTCTGTACGCGAATTCCGTGATAAAAACATGGCAAAGTCAATGCTTGAAACGTTAGCGAAAACTGGCTGCCCTGCAAGCCTTATTCAAATCGAAATTACAGAGAAATTTGCCCTAGAAGCAGAAGCTGCTACCTTTATCACACAGCAAATGCGTAAGCTTGAAAATGAAGGTATCGCCTTTATACTAGATGATTTCGGTACCGGGTATGGTTCATTTAGATATATGCAAATTCTACCAATAGATACATTGAAAATCGATAAAGCATTTACAAGTTCTTTATTAAAATCTGAAAAAACCCAAAAGCTAATGAACGGTATGGTGCAACTCGGAAAATCTATGGAACTTAAAGTTGTAGCAGAGGGTGTCGAAACTGCTGAACAAGCAGATCTTTTGATTTCTTATGGCTGTGATGCAATTCAAGGTTACTATATTAGTAAACCAATTCATGCAGAGGAAATTGAAGCACTACTAGTTAAATAGTTAATTTAAAGGAGGCTACGTTTAAGAACGTAACCTCCTTCTTGTTGTTAAAACTATTATGTTAATGAAAGAAAATATTCATATGAAATAAAGTATGGCTCTTACGCAAAACGAGAGGTTGATTTCCGCTCCGACTGGGCGCTTTGTCGCTGACGCTTCGCTTTCGCGCAGAGCAAAGCTTCCTGGGGGCGTCCGATGAGCCGCTTGGGCCAACACGATGTTGGTCACGAAGGCGTTATCACAGGATGTGATGCTCTTAGCCTTCGTTCCTCTACCAGCTCGCTCCAGTGTCTCATCTGTGACGCTGATCCCGAAGGAGTCGCCCAGTCTCCACTCCAATCAGCCATTTCACTAAGCATGTATTTTCTGGCTTGTAACTCTAATTAATAGTGATAAAAAGAAATTTCAGCAATTTTTTTATGTGCGAAAGCGTAGCGTCAGCAAAAACAGCTGTTTTATTGCGCGAAAGCTTTTTTAATATTATAAAGGAGGTTACACTTAAGAGCGTAACCTCCTTCTTTATAGTTGTTCTATCCGTCTACATTTGATGTAGAGTCTTATTTCTTGTAGACCTTTTGGAATTTCGCTTTACCAGTACGTACAGAACGGAAAATAAGCTGTATTAGTACCTCTGCAAATACAAGTCCTATAACGATGGCACCTGTAATTAAAAATGCCTTTAACCCATACTGTAGCCCTTGTATATAATCATCCTCTACAACATTTCTCATTGCATTATAAGCCATGCCTCCCGGAACTAACGGGATAATACCACCAACAATAAAAATAATCATCGGCATTTTGAAGCGCCGAGCATACAAATGAGAAACGATAGCAATTACGAAAGAGCTAAAGAATGAGGCATTTACTACATCCATGCCATGCTCTGTTAGGACGAAGTAAATCATCCAGCCTACTACCCCAACAAAACCACAATAAATTAGGGTTTTTCTAGGTACATTAAAAATAACTGCGATACCTGCAGTCGCAAAAAAGCTAAGAATCAACTGTATGATATAGTCCATGTCATCTGCCTCCTAAAACGATAGAGTGACGGCAATAGCTGCACCAATTGCAAAAGCTGTTAAAAAGGCCTCTACGCCCTTTGCCATCCCTGACATAAAATGACCTGCCATTAAATCCCGAACTGCATTCGTGATCAAAATACCTGGTACTAGTGGCATAACAGAGCTAATAACAATTTTATCTATTTCCGTACCATGGCCATATTTCACTGAAAAGACAGCAATCGACCCTACTACTAATGAAGCGGTAAATTCTGAGAAAAATTTCACTTTTGTTAAGTCATTTATCAATAAAAGCACTAGGAAGCCTAACCCCCCTGCCAAACAGGCAAAAAGGAAATCAGACCATCCCCCCTTAAACATTATAAGGAAACAACCACTCGCAAGAGCCGATGCTAATACTTGAATATATGTTGGTAAAAAATAATTTGTTTTTTGTATCGACTTTAGCTCGTCATAAGCGTCTTCTAGTGTTATCATGTGAGATGTGAGTCTCCGAGATACTGAATTTACCAAGGCTATTTTTTGTAAATCTGTTACCCTGTTGGAAATCGATGTAATTCTCGTCGGCTGTGTCTTGCCTAACGAAAAAATGATTCCTGTAGGTGTGGCATAACATTGCGCGTCCAGCATATTTTGAGAATGTGCCATGCGTAGCATTGTATCCTCCACACGATATGTTTCCGCACCGCTTTCAATCATAATTCGCCCTGCAAGCAATAAACAGTCAATCGTAAATTCATTATCCACTTCATGTAAAACCATTACAGTTATCTGCCTCCTTCAAAAGGTTCCTTGCCAATAGTATCGAACTGCAAATAAAAACTCAACAAAAAAATTTTAACTTTTAACAAAAGTACTTTGGCTTTCATAAGTTAGAAATGGTAAGCTAATGGGTAATTTATTTATGAAGATTGGTTTCCCATAAATTGATAGCAAAACTTCGTAGATTCGTATAACTTTTTCAATGGCTAACACGTCTGATTGTATAGAAAAATAAATATGGAAAGGAGCGTATCCATCAAAATGCCGGAACGCAGAAAAAGACGCGGCCCAATGATTGATTTCCTATTAATTGGCCTCATCATTACATTAACGACTATTATTTTAGTTATTATCCTATCAAAGGATGACTTTAAGTTTCAAAAAATTAGTGCCTCAAAAGAGACAAATTCAGATTCAATAACGAGTGATCTATCCACAGAAAGCTCTGCGTTTCCAGGTATACGTATTGTAACAGATGTTTCTAATGATAAGCGAACTCCTTTTGCTATTCACTATCCAGAAACAGATAATAAAGCTTTTAACGATGCTGTATTACAGTACATAACGGATTCAAAAGAAAACTATCTGTCATCTATGAAAGAAAATAAAGATATAATGGGTGAGCTTAATATTAGTTTGGAAACTTTCCCATATCAAAAACAATACTATTCTTTTGTACTAACAAAAATGCTGTATACAGGCGGAGCCAATCCAGAGGTTTCAACAAAAACATTCTTCATCAATCATGAAACTGGTAAACTAATCTCCATTAAAACATTGTTGAACAACGATGAAAACAACTTATCGGCATTAGCTACTCATGTACGTAATGACTTACAACAAAACCTCAAGTTAAAGGATGAGCTTTTCAAGGATGATTTAATAAAGTCAACTGAACCGAAGTGGTCTAACTTCAATCGCTTTGCTATCGTTGATGATTCGTTACAATTCTATTTTGATGAGTATGAGATTGCTAGCGGAGCAGCTGGTTCACCAATTGTGAAGCTTCCCCTTTCACTTATCAATCCGTTGTTAGCCTCTGATTTCCAAATTGCTATGGAAAAGCCGACGAAGCCAATTAATACAGGTGATCCAAACAAAAAACGTATTGCCTTAACTTTTGATGATGGCCCACATCCAAAGGTTACAGAACAGATTTTAGATACGCTCGATAAATATCATGCAAAAGCTACCTTCTTTATGCTCGGTAGTCGTGTCCAATATTACCCTGATATCGCAAGGGACGTACTTGCACGAGGACATGAAATAGGTGATCATTCATGGAATCATCCTGTATTAACAAAACTGCCACTAGAGTCGGCAGTAAAGCAATACACATCTACAGTTGCGGAGATAGAAAAGGCCATTAATCAAAAGCCAACTGTATTTAGACCGCCATACGGAGCAACAAACGATGCGATTAATGCTCAAATTCCAATTCCTGTTGTTTTATGGACGATCGATACATTAGACTGGAAGCATCGCAATGCACAACAGTTACTACCTAATGTCAAAAATAATTTACACAATAACGCCATTGTCTTAATGCATGATATTCATCAATCGACTGCCGATGGTCTTGATGCCGTGCTTGCTTATTTACAAGGGCAAGGCTATGAATTCGTGACAGTATCGGAAATTCTTCCATATCGTCAAAAATAACTAACCAAAGAAAAAGTCCAATAAACTCAAGGTTGAGTTTATTGGACTTTTTTTTGTTGATAAACAAAATAGTTAAGTAAATCTTTGTGAATGTTGTGGCACTTTAAATGTGGGTGATTTCCGTTCCAGGCTACTCGCTTTCCTGTGGGCGAGCGTCGAACCGCTTCCCACGGGAGTCGAGTAGCCTTCCACTCCAATCAGCAATAACGTAGAACTTTTATAAATTTAATTTAATGTTAAAGGTGAAAGTTATGCCACTCACCATAATCAATCAGAATAGAGAATGTTATTGTACATCTGCTGCGCACCTAAAACATTTAATTACGGTGCTATGCTTTTGCATATTATCACTATAAATTAAAGAGTGAAATGCTAAAAGATACTTACTAAATGAATTGGTTGATTGGAGTGGAGACTGGGCAACATAATAAAGTAAAAGGATTCACGCACAGTTTTGTGTATGAATCCTTTTTGCTCTTCGGAAGGTGGATGTCGATAAAAATTAAAAATTGGGTGATAAAACGTGAAAGTTAATCGATAAAACTCAAAAGTTGGATGACATTTTATTAAAACGTATGTCATGCGGATAAGTTGTTTGGAGTGGAGACTGGGTGACTCCTCAGGGATTAGCAATAGAGGAACGAAGGCTAAAACCATCACGTCCTGTGATAACGCCTTCGTGACCAACATCCTGTCGCTGCCGTTGCGTTTGCACTACGCTTTCGCACAAAAAACACCTGTTGCCCCGAGACCCTGCAGCGAAGCGGCTCATCGGACACCCCCAGGAAAGCGCAGTCGGAACGGAAATCAACCATACGTTATTGTGATGAATTCATTTTTATATGAATACTTTGAAGATTTATCGAACAAAATCTCATTTTATCGGAATATTTTCTCGTTTTATCGGAACAATTCCAGTTTTTCTCTGCTATGGGCAACTACTTGGGGATCAGCGTCACAGATGAGACCCTGCAGCGAAGCGGATGTTTTCTGCGCGAAAGCGAAGCGTCAGCGACAAAGCGCCCAGTCGGAACGGAAATCAACCCCTCATTTTGCCAAAGAGCCAAGCTTTATATACTATGACACCTTAATTTCATTAACATAATAGTTTTCAACAACATGAAAAGTCCAATAATCTCAAAGATTGAGTTCATTGGACTTTTTTCTTACTTAATTGTTAATGTGTCAAGTGGTGTGAAGTCTTTTAGCTGATAGCTCTTCACTTCATTGCTAGCTACTGTGTAAAGAGCATCATCTATATAGACTACTCGCTGTACACGCTGCTCCCAACTTTCATACTGATCGCCAGTGCTTTTATTAACAATATTTCCTTTTAGTACGATTCCTTTATCCGCAGTGATTTCATAGATTTGTGCGCCCTGACCCTTGTAGACGACTTCATCGCCCTTCCCTGCATCATAAAGGACAACTGGGAAACCAAAGTAATGGTATTCCTTATTGCGGAATAGCGCTTTAGGATTGTATTGAACTTCGGAGTACGAGCCTTTTCCACCGATTTTTACTGTTGATTGTTCCTTTGGATTTTTGAAATCTGAAACATCAAACAGTGACATTTTCATATTTGTTGTAACCGTAAAATTACGCTTCGAATATGCATCATAGCGTTGCTCAGTATCATAGCCAATGCCAATTAAATGTGTATCGTCTAATGGATGTAAATAGTTACTAAAGCCTGGAATCTTTAGCTCACCTAGCACAGTTGGCTTTTTCGGATTTGCGACATCAATAACAAATAATGGATCCACTTGCTTAAATGTTACCACATATGCTTTTTCGCCCATAAAGCGTGCAGAATACACTTTTTCACCAGGAGCTAAATCTTTTACTGCACCGAGCTCTTGTAAATTTTTATCTAAAATAAATAGGTGGTTTCGTGATATTTTTTGTTCATCCCATGTACTTCCTTCAGTTGTAACGATGCGGAAATTACCTTTATATTCATCCATTGAATATTGATTTAACACTGATCCTTTTACTTCCGTAGTACCTACAAAATTCATGGCAGTTCCATCAACACCCCATTTAAAAACTTGTGTATCAGTTGTTCTTGGCATCCAGATCATATCCATAACGCGACCAGCAGCAGGCACTGGATTTCCATCATAAATGGGTGTTGTTAAATAAAGTGCATTCTCCGACATATACATTCCACTACTACCACCTAAGTATCCCTTAGTATTCGCAGTTGTCTTTGCACCATTTTTTAAATCCACTGCTGTAATTAAACTATATGTTCCATCCATTGTATTTGGTAAAATAGAAATTTTCTCTAGAGGTAAACTTTTGTACTCTTTTCCTTCTACACTATCAAATGTTTTCGGTTTTAAATCCGGCGCTTTTTGCTCTCTAAGCATCCAATAATTCGGATACATATTACCGATTAAATATAATGTGCCATTTGTGATTCGAATGTCTTGCAAATATCCCTCTTGGCCTACTTCACGTATAAGCTTTGGTTTCTTTGGATTTGAAATATCATACAAAATAGCTGTCGACATGCTTGTGCCTACTTTTTCTAAATATTCATCCCCAATCACTATTAATAAATTATCATATAAGGCTAGCTTCGAAATATATTTGGATTCTTTCAACTTAATGGTTGTCGCTAATTTTAAGTTTTTCGGATCTTTTCCATCCACTACTGTAATGCCTTGATCTTTTACAGCATAAATAAAGCCATCTTTGACAACAACGATATCGCCTTCCTCCACTCCTTCTACTTGATTATTTGTTGTAGAGGCGTTGTTTGAGCTCGCTTTATCTTCGCTGCTTGCCATTTCTACGGTTGTTTCATAGTTCAATTCTTTTTGTGAGTGGTTGGCTAAAAGTGCTTTGAAATATTGTTGTAGTTCTTTTTCTGATTTTACTGTTTCTAGCTTTTCAATGACTGTAAATGGTATTACTTGTGAGGCTGTTTTAGGTCCACTTTGTGCAAACGCTTCTTTATTCACATGTAGTTTATAACTACCAGGTGCTAAATCGCTTACGATCATTGTCATTTTATCTTCAGTCAATGTTACTGTTGCCGTTACCTTTTGATCTTTGTTATTTGTTACATAAACATTGTCTTCCGTTATTTTGCTTTCATTTAGTGTCTTAGTAAAGGATACTTGCCAGCTATGAGTTGTCATACTCGCACTTGCAGTCTGTGCCTCTACTTTTGGAACCGACATCAACATAAAAATTCCTGGCAAAATAGCTAGTACGGTAATGAGTAAAATTGCTATCCACTTATTTTTCATCATTTTTCCTCGCTTTCATAAATTTGTTTGATTGTTTATTAATTAGACTACCAAAGAACGAAAGAGTTACATTTTTCTGAAATTTTTATTAAGGCCAATCTTGAAAAATCTAAAAAAACGAGAGGGAGCAAATCCCTCTCGTTACTCTTCAAATGGCCATTTTGGTAGCATTTTTGCTAATGACTTATCTTGACGTTTTCCTAAGACATAGTCAGCCTGCATAATTGTATGAATCTCCCGCGTGCCTTCGTAGATAACCGGTGCTTTCGAGTTACGTAAATAACGAGCGACTGGATATTCATCCGAATAACCATATGCTCCATGAATTTGGACAGCATCATCCGCAGCTTTATTGGCAAAATCACAAGCTTGCCACTTTGCTAATGATGTCTCGCGCGTATTGCGTACACCTTTGTTTTTCAACTCTCCAACACGATATACAAGTAGGCGACTCATTTGATAGCCCGCTTCCATTTTGGCAATCATTTGCCCTACTAGCTGGTGCTCACCAATAGGTTTACCAAATGTTTCGCGTTCATGACAGTATTTCACACTCGCCTCGAGACACGCTTGAATAAGACCGACAGCGCCTGCAGCTACTGTAAAACGACCATTATCTAACGCAGACATCGCAATTTTAAAGCCTTCTCCCTCTTCTCCAAGGCGATTCCCTACAGGTATACGTAGATCTTCAAAAAAGAGCTCACCCGTATTACCAGCACGAATACCGTATTTACCTTTAATGGCCTTCGATGTAAAGCCCGCCATGGAACGCTCTACAATAAATGCACTAATGCCATGATGCTTTTTCGCTTTATCCGTGTAGGCAAAAACGATAAAATAGTCAGCTATATCACATAAGGAAATCCATGTTTTCTGTCCATTTAATACGTAAAAATCTCCATCCCTTACAGCGGTTGTAGACATTGCGGCTACATCTGACCCTGCTCCGGGTTCTGTTAAACCAAATGCCCCAATCCGAACTCCTTTTGCCTGCGGAACAAGATACTGCTGTTTTTGAGTCTCTGTTCCCCATTGCATTAAGGTCATGCTATTCAAGCCTGTATGAACGGAAACAGCTGTGCGAAACGCTGTATCTCCACGTTCCAGTTCTTCACAAACGATTGCCAGTGCATTGTAATCCATCCCACTGCCACCGTATTGTTCTGGTACACAAACACCCATTAAGCCAAGCTCAGCAAGTCTTGACCAAATCTTCGGATCGAAACCACCCTCAGCATCCCACTTCGCAATATGTGGAATAATCTCGGCATCCACAAACTGTCGTACTGTTTTACGTAACATTTCCTGCTCAGTGGTAAATTCGAAATTCATGACCAAGCACCTACCATTTCACGATCATTGCAGATATATGAGACGTCTCCTTAATAGCAACACCACGTTTAGCCATCTCTTCAATATAAGTGTCGCCCGGTACAATTGATTCAGGTGCAAATACACCGCGCTCTGTAATTTTATTTTCTCCAATCATTTGAGCAACGACAGAAATTGTATTTGCTGTTGCACGAGCCATAGCCGTTTCATTAATCGTCATATCTTTACGCACAACCATTTCGAACTCATACGTCACTTGTTGCTGCGCTTTTTCACCCGCTACAATAACACGTAGCAGCACTGCATCTGGTTTTGTACCAAGCTCAAGTTTCTTTTTAAGTGCTTCACGAACAACTGGACGCACAGGAACCTCTTGATTTTCTAGCTCTACCTTATTACTAGCATCGAGGAATCCTAAATCTGCTAATAGCTTAAATTTCTCTGCATGTCCCTTATAACGAATTGTTTTATATTCTAGTGTTTGAACATTTGGGAATGTCTTATACAATGTCGATATACCGCCAGATGTATAAAATGCCTCAAGCACACCAAAATCTTTGAAGTAAATAGGTTCAACACCTGATAACGATGGAACTTCTTGAAGTTTACCTTTTTGAATCATTTTTGATGGCTCTGTATAATGATCAAAGACACCATCTAGAGAAAATACTCGTGTATAGTGAAGAGGTGGCTTCGGCTCTGTTGGAATACCGCCTACAAATAGTTTAATAGATTCCACCTCATCTAATTTCGAAGCACCGTAGCCCGCTAAAATGTTGACCATACCTGGAGCAACACCCAAGTCAGGAATAATTGTTACACCTTTTGCTTTTGCCTCTTCGTCGAGATCTAATATTTTTTCTGTTACACCGCCAATATGACCACCTAAATCCACGGAATGAACACCAGCCGCGATAGCCGCTCTTGCTACACGCTCATTAAAGGAATAGAATAATGCATTAACGACTACATTGCCTTTTGAGATAACTTCCATTAACGAATCATCGCTCTCAGCATGAAGCTCTACAACCTCAATCTTATCTGTATTTAACGAGTCCACAAAGTTCTGCGCTATTGTTACGTCTATATCTCCTAAAAATACACGCTCCACTTTACTATTTTTTATTAAATCACGAGCTACCTCTTTCCCCATTAAACCTGCACCTAATACAACAACTTTCATCAAGAACATCCCCTTTCATTGATCTGTTATTCTGTATCGATTTGTGCTCTTTGTAATTTACCGCTATAGTCTACATAAATACTTTTCCATTCTGTATAGACATCTAAGGCAGCTACACCCGAGTCACGATGACCGTTCCCCGTGCCTTTTGTTCCACCAAATGGTAAATGGATTTCAGCACCTGTTGTGCCAGCATTCACATAAACAATACCTGTATCTAAATCTCGTTGTGCGCGGAAAATCGTATTCACATCTTGCGAGAAAATTGAACTGGATAAGCCAAATTTTACGCCATTGTTTACTTCGATTGCTTCTTCCAAACTTGCTACTTCAATTAGAGAAACGACCGGACCAAAGATTTCTTCCTGTGCAATAATCATGCCAGGCTTCACATTGGTAAATAGTGTAGGCTCATAATAAAACCCTTTGTCATAAGGAGGCTCAGATAATATTCTACCTCCAGCTAACAACGTCGCCCCTTCTTGTTTGCCGATTTGCACATAGTGATTAATCTTTTCCAATGCGGCTTTATTAATCACAGGTCCGATTTTTACACTTTCATCTAGGCCGTCCCCAATTGTTAGCTTTTGCATTTCGTCTAATAGACGTTTTTCTAGTTCTTCTCTTACATCTTTATGCACGATCACGCGACTACATGCTGTACATCTTTGACCAGCAGTGCCAAATGCACTCCATAAGATGCCTTCAGTAGCTAATTGTAAATCGGCATCTTCCATAACTATGACTGCATTTTTTCCACCCATCTCTAATGAAATCTTCTTTAGGTGTTTACCACCTAGCTCCGCTACCTTACTTCCTGTTGTTGTAGAGCCGGTAAATGAAATGACCTTAACGTCTGGATGTTCAATCAATGCTGTTCCAACTGTTGGCCCTGTACCAAAGACGATATTTGCTACTCCGCTTGGTAAGCCAACCTCTTCAAATATTTTACCCATTTCATACGCCATCATTGGTGTCTCATTAGACGGCTTCCAAATGAATGTATTGCCAGCAACAATTGCAGGGAATGACTTCCAAGTAGCAATAGCTACAGGGAAATTCCACGGAGTTATTAATCCTACAACGCCAATAGGTGCCCGTACACTCATGGCAAATTTATTAGCTAGCTCAGACGGCGTTGTCTCCCCAAATAACCGTCGCCCTTCACCAGCCATATAATAGGCCATGTCTATCCCTTCCTGCACTTCGCCTCTAGCTTCTTCAATAACCTTTCCCATCTCTTTTGTTAAAACGGTCGCTAAATGCTCCTTTTTCTCTTTCATTTTTTGACCGATGGCATATAAATAGTCAGCACGTTTAGGCGCAGGTATTAATGCCCAGTTTTTTTGTGCCTGTTTTGCAACCGCTACCGCTTCATCTACCTCACTTGCAGTAGAACGCGGTATTGTAGCTAGCTGCTCCCCATTAGCAGGGTTGGTCACTACTATACTTTGTAAATGTGAACGTGTTACCCATTCACCGCCGATATAGTTTTTAATTTCCACTACAAACACCCCCTAAACTATCTATGGTGCCTCTGCCTCATTGTTACCAATCGCATTGCTTGCAGACAGATATCATCTATTACTCTATATTATATAGAATCAGATGTGTCAAAATTCCGAATTTTTAATATATAGAGGTCTAAAGAGCATGCTTTTGAATCAATAACATCGGTGACAATCGTCAGAGGCTTTATTTTCTTTTAGCTGAACATTGATGTCAGTTACGGATGAAGGTCTTTTGTGAGTAATCAATTATGCCCCGGCATAATTGCGTCCGGAATCGGCTTTGTGCTTAGGCCTGCAGATGTTTTTTGTGCGAAAGCGCAGTGCTAACGTAGCGACAGCAACAGATGTTTTTTGCGCGAAAGCGTAGCGGCAGCGGCACTGATGCAGGTCAGTTAGCCGTTATCCCATGGATGCGATGATTTTAGGCTAACATCCCTTATTAACTCCTTTCCGATTCCGTGACATCCGCCGGAGGCTTTAACTTCTTTCAGCGGATGTTTGACACACGCTAAAAGAAGTTAAAACAATCACAAATTTTCAGCTGAATGAAAATAAAAAATACTCATTCTAGTTTTTTATATTCGACATTCACTAGCTTATTCCCTTTTTTTCTAAATTAATTAATTATGCAATGAAACTAATGCAACTTATAATCGTATACATTAACAAAATTATTTTTTTGGAGGAATCCCTTTATGAATAATCACGAAATTGACTACAAATTATATGGCGATGATATGCAATACGTGCAAGTGGAGCTTGACCCTCAAGAAACAGTAGTTGCTGAAGCTGGAGCTTTAATGATGATGGATGATTCTATCCATATGGAAACTATCTTTGGCGATGGTTCAAGAGGAAGCCTAGAAAGTGGTCTTATGGGTAAGTTATTTGGAGCTGGAAAACGGCTAATTACGGGTGAAAGTTTATTTATGACGACATTTACGAACGTTGGTTCAGGTAAACGTCATGTGTATTTTGCTTCTCCATACCCTGGTAAGATTATTCCAATGGATTTAAGTCAATTAAACGGAAAGATTATTTGTCAAAAAGATGCATTTTTAGCTGCTGCAAAAGGAGTTTCAATCGGCGTTGAATTCCAGAAAAAAATCGGTGTTGGCTTCTTTGGTGGTGAAGGCTTCATTATGCAAAAGCTTGAAGGAGACGGCATGGCTTTTGTACATGCAAGTGGAGCTATTCACGAAA
Source organism: Lysinibacillus sp. RC79 (assembly GCF_041262405.1). Lineage (NCBI taxonomy): Bacteria > Bacillati > Bacillota > Bacilli > Caryophanales > Bacillaceae > Lysinibacillus > Lysinibacillus sp. RC79. The sequence continues at coordinate 21,807 of NZ_JBGCCD010000044.1, read as the reverse complement.
AGACTCTACAACCTGGCGAAATATTACGTGTTGATACAGGTTGTTTAGTAGCTATGACATCTGATGTACATTACGATATCGAAATGGTTGGAGGCGTAAAAACTGCATTATTTGGCGGTGAAGGTATCTTCTTCGCTACTTTAAAGGGCCCGGGTAAAGTATGGATCCAATCATTACCATTTAGCCGATTAGCAAGCCGCGTCTTTGCTGCAGCACCAATTTCTCAAGGCGGTGGAGGTCAATCTAAAGGCGAAGGTGGCATTGGCGGTTTGTTTGATATGTTTAATAAATAATGGACGCTATTTATGAAAGGAGCACATCTAATTACGAAGTGCTCCTTTCAGCTTGTCGACAAATATAAAATAATGTGTATGATTTTCACTCCGAGTTGGCGCTTTCCGCGGCCTTGGCTTCAATCTCCTCATCACTACTTTCCTGGGGGTTATCTCCGGGTGTCATTAATCTATTCGATTCGTTACAGCCTTGCCCTGCCCATATGCGGTAAGTTCTTTAACGTTCAGCATCAGCATTGCAGTTCTAGTTTGAAGCGAAGCACTACCGATATGCGGAAGTGCTACAACATTTGGAAGCGTCAACAATGGATGATCCAACGCAATAGGCTCTTGTTCAAAGACATCCAGCCCTGCTGCCCACAACTTACCGTTTTTTAAAGTATCATACAGTGCATTCTCATCGATAATGCCACCACGTGATGCGTTAATTAATACCGCGTCATCCTTCATTAAAGCAAGTTCCTCTGCGCCTATAAGTCCTACAGTATCATTGTTAAAAGGTGTCATAATAACAACAAAATCCGATTGTTTTAAAAGTTCCTCCAACGATACATATTGAAAGCCATACATTTCTTCTACTTCATGGCGACGTCTACGATTATTGTATAAAATTTTCATATCAAAACCTTTTGCTCGTCTTGCAACAGCTTGGCCAATACGTCCCATACCAATAATTCCTATAGTGGATCCTGAAACATCTTTACCTACTAATTGCATCGGATACCAGCTTTTCCATTTACCCTCACGCAAATATCGTTCGCTTTCTGGAATTCTTCGAGCAGTCGCAAGCAATAATCCCCATACTAAATCTGCAGTCGTATTTGTTAAAACTCCTGGAGTATTAGTCGCCATTATTCCACGCTTACGCAAAGCTTTGACATCAATATTATTAAATCCAACTGCTAAATTAGTCACGAGTTTTAGATTGGGTGCATGTAACAATAACTCTTCATCGACTTGGTCAGCAATCGTTACCCACAATACTTCACAATCTGCAACAGCTGCCAATAGTTTTTCCCGTGGTATAACAATTTCCTCCTCCTCCCATTGTTTGATATCATAATACTCTTTCAACGGCTCAACTATATGCGCTGGGAACTTTCGTGTAATAAATAATTTCTTTTTCATATTCCGAACACCCCTCTACTCAATTCGCCTATAGCGTAACACTTAGAACGCTCATTTTCTAGGAATTTCTTATCTTTACGTGTGTGATAGCTATTCCTTTCTATCACTCTACAAACTTCATCCGTCTATTTATTGTTTTATCCTTCAGAAAGGCGATTTTGTCCTATCATTTATGAAAAATAAAACTAGGCTTATCATTAAAAGTTGAAAATGACATTTTATTTAAACAGTTGGTTTATGAGTCTGCGCGAAAGCGAAGCGTCAGCAACAAATGTTTTATCTGTGCGAAAGCGAAGCGTCAGCAACAAAGCGCCCAGTCGGAACGGAAATCAACCACACGTTAAGGTGATAAGCAAAAAAACTATGCATAGGCTTTATGCATAGTCATTAAAAATCTCTGATTGTTGTATCTAATCGATTGGCAGCTTGTTTTAATTCCTCGGAAGATTCTCCAATTGATTCTATAATTCCTGACAATTCCGTTATTTTCAGGCCAACGTTTTGGAAGTTTGAGATAGAACCGTTTACTGAGCCAGATATTGCATCGAATGCTTTTAAAGATTCTGCGTTTTGCTCAATACTATTGTTCACCAGCTCTTGGATTTCATGAATTGCTTGAACAACTTGGTTTGTAATTCCATTAGACATTGTTATGAGATCCGCGATTTGTTCAACCGAACTTTTCGTTTGATCTGCAAGCTTACGAACTTCGCTCGCCACGACAGCAAAGCCTTTTCCATGTTCCCCTGCACGTGCAGCCTCAATAGCCGAATTTAACGCCAGTAAATTTGTTTGGCCAGAAATACTTTTCACTATTTCGATAACAGCATTGATTTTTGAGGAAGAGTGATCTAATTGCTCCACCATACCCGACATTTCAACTGTCTTATGATGAATTTTTCCTGTTTGCTCATTAATTAATGTAATTTTAGAATAGCCTTCAGACGATACCTTTTGCATTGTTTTTGCCTCATCGATACTTTCCTTCAAATATTCATTCACTTCCTTGGCGTTATAAACAAGTTCGGTCACTGTTTCATTGGTACTATGAGATTGAGTCTCTAGCTGCGTAGATATCCCACCTATAATTTCCTTAACATGTGCTCGAACACTATCCTGTTGCTTCTCAATTAATGTATTAGCATAATTATCATATTCCTCTAGGACAATCTGTTGTTCGAAATTACAGATTTTACTGATGGCATCACAAAACTTTTCTTCTTCGTCCCTCGATAATTGAAGCTTATAAATAATATTTCTTAAAAATTTTTCAAGATTTTGAAAGGCTGCTAAATACCACTTAGGATACAAGTTAATCTTCACATGCATTTTCGCTACTCGCCTTCTCTTCTCCAAAAATGCATCGTCTATACGCCCTTCGAACATTTCTATAATATGATGGCGTAATGTTTGGCGTAACCGCTCACTAGAGCTATACTTTTCAATAACCTCACGTAAGGCTGGCACACTTTCAATTGCCTGATAGAATGCCGCTACTACCTCTAAGACATTTCGTTCAATATACGGTTTTAAACTTCTGATCAACTGCAAATCTTCTCTAGTTAGATTTACTAGATCTAACTGTAATAAACGTTCCTGATCTTGAATAATAACCCCTATGCTTGATTCATCACTTATTTCAACTGTATTTTTCTTAGGTCTATTTCCAATTTGAAACAATTTCTCCACCCCACTGTGTCTGTGTCTATTCTACTAAATATTATCCGAAAACAAAAAACTCTCTGAATCAATTATAAGTTCTAAACAAATAAAATGACAATATATAGGTAAAAAATATCTGTTTTTACAATAAGCAATAATCTATCATACTTTCAAACAATACTTATTAACCATGTGATTTTTCTTAAAACAAGATAAAAACGCTAAAAAAAGCCACTCATTCTGAACAGAAGAGTGACTTTTTTAATTACATAAAGATAATAACAGCTAGTACAGCAGCTAGTACTAAACGATAAATAGCAAATGGCATTAATTTCACTTTTGAAATAAGTGCTAAGAAGAATTTAATTGAGAGTAATGCAAAGATAAATGAACTAATGAAGCCCACTGCATAAAATCCAAAATAATCCATAGATAGCGTATCCCAGTTTTTCAGTACAGACACTAAACTAGCACCCGCCATAATTGGTACTGCCATAATGAAAGTAAAATCTGCCGCTACACGGTGACTCATTCCAAATAGTACACCACCAGAAATTGTTGCACCTGAACGGGAGAACCCTGGCCAAAGTGAAAAACATTGTACTAACCCTACTTTAAATGCTAAACCATAAGAAATTTTGTCTAGAGAATCTACTTTTGGTCTTTTCGGTGCTAATTTATCTGCAGCAATCATTAAAAGTGCTCCAGCTACTAAAGCATAAACAACATGCTCTACTTTAAATAAATGATCATCGATAAAATCTTTGAACGCAAAACCTAATATAACCGCTGGTAACATGCCCACAATAACATGTAATAAGTTGAAGTGACCTTTCACTGATTTCGATTGGCCATCAATTTTATAGAGTCCAACTAAATTTAACATTCGTTTCCACATTACAACGACTACGGCTAAAATGGAGCCTAGCTGTACAACGATTTTAAATGTATTGGCGGGATACATCCCTAAAAACTCCTCTGTCTTTAGCCACATATCGTCCACAATAATCATATGACCTGTTGACGACACTGGTGCAAACTCTGTCATTCCCTCGACAAAGCCTAAAATAATCGCCTTTAATAATTCAATGATATCCACATTGTCACCTTACCTTTTATTAATTAAATACCAACATATTATAAAATACACTTTTTCATATACTCATATACTATGACTATAGCATTCAGTTATGAGTAGACTGAGCCATCTGGCCAACTTACCAACTAACGAAAGTTTATATCTACAACCCATAATTCGGAGCGGCTGCCTATTCGCATTGGAGGACCCCAAAAGCCAAAACCTGATGAAACAAGTGTATGCATTTTCTCCTTGATCTTATAACCATAATCGAGCTCAAATACACGAGCTGTTATATACTGATTAGGCCATAGTTGACCTTTATGTGTATGACCTGACATATGGAAGTCTACACCCATTTTTGCAGGCGTAATTAAATCATTCGGGGTATGATTCATGACAAACCAAGGCAAGTCATCTGTTGTCTTCAATGCATCTAATTGCTTTCTATTCTTGTTTGTAATATCCTCTTGCCCCGTTAATACTAACACATTATCGATTCTAATAGTTTCATCACACAAAACTTTTACATTAGCGTTTTCCATCTCTTTAATAAATTCAGGAATTTTCTTACCATAGTACTCGTGATTGCCCAGTACACCATACACTCCATATGTAGATGTTAATTGTTTCATCACATCTGCCATTCCATCTTTAACAAACCATTTAGGGTCGTCATCCACAATATCCCCAGCTAAAAAGACGATGTCCGGATTTGCTTCATTCGATAACGTAACAAAACGCTGTAAATGTTTTTTATGTGATAGAACACCTAAATGAAAATCTGATGCAACTACAGCTCTCATCGAATCTAGCTCACTACTCTTTTTATCCATCGTTATTTCTAAATGACGAACAACAGGTGAATACGCTAAATAAGTGCCCACAATACTTAGTAGAAACAACATAGCAACTGCAATACCACCAATTATCTGTACACTTTTAAAAGGACTTAGCCAAAGAATCAAGTGTGCTGCCAAACAAAGTAGTAATCCGTATTCAAAAATAAACATCCAGTAATTATGGATAATTGAAAACACCCGTAAAGACTCATGCAATCTGCTAATCATAATACTAAACGCAATGATATACAGCACTAACCAATATAAAATTGGATAACGGGACCATCCCATTGCCACAAGCCAATGTCTCAATCCCCATCCTAAGTAAAAAGTTAATCCACTATATATACTTAATAAAAGAATTCCACCAACTACTTTAGGCATTTCAGTTCCCTACTTTCATATAGTCTTAGTTGATTATAGCATTATACTTAACATCCTCTTATAGAAAGTAAGTGCAAAAGGTCAACCAATCAGCTCATAATATTAAGTGTACATATTCCTTGTAATTTAACCGTATGATTTACATGACAATCTAATTAGGAAAGTGACGATATCGTAATCTAGGCGATTACATGAAGCCGTATACAACCATCCACCACTGAAGGTTGTTTGACTCCTTTAGGATCACAAACGAAACCCTGGAGTGCTCATCGGACGCCCTAAGAAAGCGCTTTTGAAATCAAACCTATGTAATGGTAAAATCCCCATTCAACCTAATTATAAGATTATGTAAAAAATCTATGAATAATATACTTTAATTTTTCTGAATATTTCAGTAACATTATAATTGCAAGAGCAAATTTAACGCATGTACGAGCGAAAAAGGGGTGTTGTTCCTATGACAAGATATAAATTCGAATCAACAGAGCATGAGTTATTTCGTAAAACCTTACGTAAGTTTTTAGCAGAAGAAGCCGAGCCACACTATCCACAATGGGAGAAAGATCATCTTATTCCACTTGAATTTTGGCGTAAGCTTGGGGAAATGGGCTTTCTATGCCCTCAAGTAGAAGAGCAATACGGCGGTCTCGGACTAGATTTTAGTTTTGGCGTTATTATTCAAGAAGAGCTAGAGCGCGTTGGTTCGAGCCTTATTGGCGTTGGTCTGCATAACGATATTGTCGTTCCTTATATTGAGGCATACGGCTCAAATGAGCAAAAATCACGCTGGCTACCGAAATGTGTTACAGGCGAACATATTACTGCAATTGCTATGACGGAGCCAGGCACAGGTTCAGATTTGGCAAACATCCAAACAACTGCTATTCGTGATGGCGATCACTATATCGTCAACGGACAAAAAACATTTATTACAAATGGTATTCATACAAATTTAGCGGTCGTTGCTGTAAAAACAAATCCTCAGGCAGAAAAAAAGCATCGTGGCATTAGCCTCCTTGTCATTGAAGACGGGACACCAGGCTTCACAAAAGGTCGCAAACTCGAAAAAGTTGGCATGCACGCGCAGGACACAGCCGAGCTATATTTTGAGGATTGTCGCGTACCTGTAGAGAATCTCCTTGGTGAAGAAGGTAAAGGCTTTATCTATATGATGGAAAAGCTACAGCAAGAGCGTTTAGCAGTAGCCATCGCCGCACAAGCCGCTGCTGAGGACATGCTAGCTTTAACAATTGATTATGTAAAATCACGCGAAGCTTTTGGAAAATCAATTAGTGACTTCCAAAATACGCAATTTAAAATAGCTGAAATGGCTACAAAAATTGAACTTGGCAAATCATTTTTAGAATCTTTAATAGAGGAACATATCGCAGGAAATGATGTTGTGACAAAAGTTTCAATGGCAAAATACTGGATAACAGAAAATGCACGCGAGCTTGCTATCCAGTGTATGCAGTTACATGGTGGCTACGGTTATATGGAGGAATACAAGATTGCTAGAAGATATCGAGATATTCCTGTCATGTCCATTTATGCAGGTACCAACGAAGTCATGAAAGTGATTATTGCCAAGAATTTAGGGTTATAACTTTGAAAGTGAGATGTATGGCTCTTCGACAAAACGAGGGGTTGATTTCCGTTCCTGCAGGCGTCCGATGAGCCGCTTCGCTTTGCATCACTTTACTGTGATAAAAAAATTCCAGCACAAATGATATGTAGATGTGAAAGTGTAGCGCTAGCGAATTGGCAGCGATTTAAAGTGAAGAGCCGGGGTGACGGATAGTAACCAAAGCGACGGATTGTTAGGCCGGAACGACGGATGATTGTGCCTAAGCGACGGTATAAAGAGCCGGAGTGACGAATAGTACCGCCAAAATCATGGATAGAACCGCCATAACAAAAAACAGCGGCAAAATGATTGCCGCTGTTTTTGTTTATGCTGTTGGAATTCGAACGATTACCTTAAATAAATCTCCATCTACCTCTATACTCATACGAGCACCATGCAAATCTACAATGGATTGTGCAATGGCTAAGCCTAGCCCTGAGCCCTCTGTATGGCGTGAAGCATCTGCTCGCTTAAAGCGTTCAAATAACTCATCGGCATCCTCGCTAATTTCATATTTCGCAACATTCTTCACCGTGAATTCAGCATCACCTTCTGCCGTACGTTTCAATGTTACATAAACACGTGTGCCTTCTAATGCATATTTCAATACATTAACGATTAAATTATCGATCAGTCTCCACCATTTTTGTCCGTCCACATACGCGTAGATTGGCTCATGTGGTTTTGTCAGGCGTAAATCTAAATGAGCTTGTGCTAAATCTTCCTCATGCTCCCCTACCGCCTGCTGTACAAGCTGGGTTAAATCAACTCGACTGCGATGAAGCTCCATATTACCACTCGCCATTTTAGACACTTCAAAAAGGTCCTCAATCAGTAATTTTAGACGTTCTGATTTTTTATCAAGGATATGAATGTATTGCTTACGCTCTTCCTCAGTAATATCAGGATTTTTCAGTAAATCTGTATACGTAATAATGGATGTTAACGGCGTGCGTAAGTCGTGACTAACATTCGTAATAAGCTCTGTTTTTAAACGCTCGCTTTTTGCCTGCTCATGCATAGACGTGCTTACGCCTTCTCTTAAATGATTAAGATTTTCGGCATGCCCCGCGAATGGTGATTTGCCCCTTACCTTGACATCGCGATTTAAACGCCCTTCTGCCATGTCTTTTGTATCCTTCATAATTCGGTTTAAATAGCCCATTCTCGAAAGGAAGAGAATCATGGCTGGAATACCAATCATTGCGCAGATGCCCAAAACTAGAACGGGGAATCCGCCACCTCCTATCATTGAGGCAACAAGGCTGCCACCACCGAAAAATGCTGCCCCAATCATCACAATTGAATGTAATGCAATGGAACGATTTATAAATAAATCTGTGATTGATCCGCCTAGTGACCATAAATAGCTAGCTTTTAAGTCCTCTTTTAATTTCTGTGTTGTATTCACTCGATCATACAACCAAATAAGCTGTACAAAGAACAGCACTGCAATAATGATTAAGGCACCTATTTTAAACAGCAAACTAATTAAGTAATGTACATAGTTAGATTGATAAGAAACAAACTCAATCGATTCAAAAGCAATTTCAGATGCTATAAAATATATGAATGCACTTATTAATAATAATCCAATTGGGTAATCAATTTTCATTTTTGCAAGAGCTTCTTTTTCCTTTAAACCTTGTACCATCTGCAGTACTTCTTTACGCCCTTTCCATGCAAAAATAGCTGCCACAATACTCGTTAACCATAAAAAGTAGAACATGTATTGATTGCGTGTAAAATGGTCATATCCTTCCAAAATGTCGACTGCTTGTGCTGATTTTTTCGAGATGGTTATGATACCAGTGTAATCAGAAGTTTCCCTTAAATTTTCTGTATCCACGTTGATATCAGTTCGATAAAAAATATCATTTAAATAACTGCTGATATTCGAAGTCGTTAATGGATGTTGCCCTGTGAACTTTATTTTAAAAGCATTACTATCCGAAATATCACCTGAACGATATGTTTTGTCTGTTTCAGTGTTCGTTAATTCATAAGACCAGTAATTATAATTTTTCACAAAACTTTTTGCTTCTTCTTTTGCTGCCTTTATATATTTATCAACAAGCTCTTCCTTTTGAGTTAGAATTTTTTTACGGACATGCTCATCATCCTCAAAATTAGCCGTTATATCTTTAATTTTTGCATCCCGCTCTTTTTCAAGCTTTGTTTTTAATTCCGCTGCATTAACATTAGCAGCTTCTTGAATACGCTCTTCATATTGAACCTTAATATTATCTATTTGTTGTCCTAATGTTCCATAAAAATTTCGATGCTCTTCAATTTCGCTTTGTGTCACCACAATTTTACTTTTTAAATCCTCAGCCGTTGGTATATTTAACACTAATGGTCCTATTTCTGACTGGAAATTATCAAGTTCATGCTGGAAATTTTCAGATTGAAAATATGACTTCCCAATATATTGGTACCCGATATTAGAGAACGTAAATATACCAAAAATTACCCAGATTAAACATATAAGAGCGAGAAGAGGTTTCCAATTTTTTAACATACTTTTAACTCCTCTCTAAAAAATTCTCTCAAGCAATTGTAGCATTCCCGAAGAGCGGGAAGTTACTATCTGATAGGCATACACACCAAAATAAATTAGTCCAATAACCCCTGCTACAAACCCTGCAATTGTAGCATACTGCTCTATTTTATTTTTCCATTTTATAGCCAACGCCCCACACCACCTTTAAATAACGTGGATTTTTCGGATCTGCTTCGATTTTTTCACGTATTTTTCGAATGTGTACAGCCACAATATTTTCTGCATTGTAAGCTTCCTCATTCCACACACGTTCATAAATCTCTCTTATCGAAAATACACGCCCTGCATTTTTCATTAATAATTCCGTAATCTTATATTCGATTGGTGTTAATCGAACAGGCTCCCCTTCTAAATTGACTTCCTTTGCATCTTCATCTAATACAAGTCCGTCGATTTCTACCTTTGCTGCTCCATCATTGTACGTCCCAAGTTGTACATAACGTCGCAGCTGAGATTTCACCCGAGCCAATAGCTCTAATGGATGAAAAGGCTTTGTGACGTAATCATCTGCGCCTACAGACAAACCATGAATTTTGTCGCCATCCTCCGCTTTTGCACTAAGCATAATAATTGGAATGTTGCGCTCTGCTCTAATTTTAAACGTCGCTGTAATTCCATCCATATTTGGCATCATAATATCTAAAATAATTAAATGAACTTCATTGTTTTCTAATTTTTCGAGTGCCTCTAAGCCGTCAGCAGCTTTAATGACATTGTAGCCTTCATTCTTTAAATAGATTTCAATACCATCACGAATATCTTGATCATCATCTGTTACAAGAACTGTTAGTTTCGTCATGATATACACCTCGCTCTCAATTAATAGTGTACCTTTTAAATCTTAAAAACCAGTTATTATAAAAATGAAGAATTTCTTAAGGTTTTAATGAATCTCGTCACTATAAAGTTGGGTTGATTTCCGTTCCAGCTAGACGCTTTCCTGGGGGCGCCTAGCCTCCACTCCAATCAATTTATATACAGGGCATATGTTTCAACATATGTAAATAAGAAAAATAGCAATAAATAATACTGATTAACCCTACTTTTTCCTAATAAAAAATATTTAAGATTGTATTGTATGACTTGTCCACAAATCGTTTTTCGTCCTCCTAATGTTAGTGCGACAATACCATCTAGTAACATTACAACGCCAATCTAGGAAAGGGCTCTACTATTGAAAGTGTAACAGTTCAGTGCAAAGGAGAGACCTGCAGAAAGGGCTAGTCCAATCCCTCCCATATGGACAGCCCCTTCCCCATTATTAATGAATTGCTATTACAGTTACTATTCCCCACACAATTGTCGGCTGTGATTTCCATAGCATCCATTCAAAAGCACCAGAAAAGACAAGAGCGCTACCAATCGTTACAACTGTTCCAATAGCTACACCTGTTAGACGAATTGATGAAAAAAAAGACCTTGGAATAACGCAATGCTCGTAGCAGTTAAACTTGTCCATTTCCATGACCATTTCAGGATACATCATGTATTGCCCCTCAACCGTCACCACTCATTAACATTAATAATACAGATTTATCCAAAAGCAAACAATTGCCTTTTTCCTTCATTTATTAACCCACAGTAGGTTTTCTATTAAAGGGAGGTTATAATAAAAACAGCAAAAGGAGCGAAAAAATGTATAAAACCATTGAAGAAACAGCCATAGACCTTGGTATGCCAGAGGATCAAATAATTCGCCTAGTTTACGAGGGCCGTATTCGTTCCGTATACGACGGGGACCAAATACTGATTAATAGCGGGCAGTTTAGTACTTATTTTGAGCAGCTAGATCGTATTAAAGAGGAAATTGAAATTTGGCGGAATACACCTATTCCAGAGGATATTGATGTTAAAGATGAGGATTAAAAAAATGCCTATCATTCAAACAAGTTGAACATTGTTGAATGATAGGCATATCTATTATATTGTTACGACAAACCCAGCTCTTTTACCGATAATTTCAGCATAATCCTCAACCATTACACTAGCTGTTGGATACATACCTGCTCCAGGTCCTATTAGCGTTAATGTACCAATATAATTTGTATCCAATGCCACAGCATTATTGACGTCATCAACTGGATAAAGCGGATGTTCTTTATCCACTAATTGCGGACCAACCATTGCTACTACTTTACCATCTGCTAGCTTCTCAACCTCAGCAACGTGGCGGTAACGCAAGCCTTTTTCGCACGCTTCTTTTACTTGCTCTGCCGAAATACTATCAATGCCAACCACCTCGACGTCAGCCCAATCTGGTTGTTCACCAAATGCCAAAGCACTTAAAATCATTAATTTTTTAAAGGCATCCTGTCCTGAAATATCATTATATGGGTCTGCCTCTGCATAGCCTAAATTTTGCGCCTCTTTTAAAGCCGTTTCGAACGACCAGCCCTGTGAACGCATTTTCGTTAATATATAGTTGGATGTCCCATTTAAAACACCCTGAATACGACTAACATCATTGACAAGCAAAATATTTTTCATCGTTTTAATAACTGGTACACCACCAGCAGTTGTTGCCTCAAAGCCTACAAAAACACCATTTGCTTTTGCAAGATCCTGTAGCTCCAAGCCTCGTTTTGCAAACATTACTTTGTTAGCTGTAATGACATGACATTTATGATCAACAGCGCGCTTTAAATAAGTAAATGCTGGCTCCTCATTGACGATCGCCTCAAAAACAACCTGCATACCTGGTTCTGCTAAGACTTCATCCATACTAGTTGTCATTAAATGCGCTGTACCTGGTACACGTTCACGGCTAGTGTCTGTAACTAAAATTTTTGCTACTTCTAGCTCAATTCCTAATTTATTTTTAAGCTCTTCACGCTTTTCGTTTAATATATGGTAAATTCCTTGACCTACCGTTCCAAATCCTAATATAGCTGCCTTTATAGTTGCCATTCCTATTCCCTCCAACTTACATTCCGCAGTTTCATTATATTTATTTCGTCTCAGCTTAATTCTTACAGATTTTGAATTGTGCGCCGACTATACAAAGCAGGTCAGTTTGCCGTGTTTCTAACACTTCGTCTTCAGACAGATATTTAGTCATGGCGTTTCACTTTCGCTACAAAAAACATCCTGAATGAAGATACACTGGGAAACAAACAAATTCAAATAATTCAAAAATCAACTTAAAGAAAATTGTAACGTAAATACATACATTGCACAAGAAAAATCTTTCTAGGATGGACATTTGTTTCCTGTAGACGTGCAAAGGAAATCGTTTTCATCCCTTTTATTATATGTTTTTTCACTTGATCTATAATAATTGAGCAACTATTGACGATTCTTTATCAATTATGCCTCGGTATAATTGTAGTTGACGCTTTACTGTCGCACAGATAAATTGCCACAGGACGTGGCGTTCTTAGACTGAGTTTCTCTCTTTCAGTGGATGTTTGCTGAAAGAAGTTAAAATAAATGCCTTTCTTCTATTATATATATGTATGTAAAGACATTTATAAAAATTGTTCTTTTGAAATATATTAATTAAAAAATTTTTCAATTATGCTGGTCTATCTTCCTTATCTAATTAAAAAGCTCATTCCCTGTAGCAGCAGAGAATGAGCCCAATTATATGAGGGATAATTAACTAGCTTTGGCTAGCAATTTATAACGATATTGTGTTAAAGCTCGTTGCACCAGTCTTATTTCATCCTGCGTAAAATTTGGTATTGCATACGTACGTTCAACTAATTGGAATGTGCCGTATTTTAAATAATACTCTGTCGCAGGTAGAGGAATATGACTTGTTCCATAGCCTTCATAAGCTTCGAAAATTTCTTGTACTGTATAGCCTTCCTCGTTGACATAAACGACTTCCTTAAAAGCAGAATGTCCAAAGATCTCTTGCCATTTACTCTCAACTGACGCAAGTATGTTTTGAATGGACATGTTGTTCACAAACACATGACCTTCATTTAACTCATAAATAAGATAAGATGCCATGTTTTGCGCACTATACACATTTCCCATTTAAAACACTCCTTTATCATCAGTTTTGTAGATAAGAGTAGCTACTGGCTGAGCAACTACTCCTCTTCGTATATATTCAAAAGTGGGGGAGCACTTATGAAACTAATTTAGTTTGAGCATTGATTGAAAACACTTTACCGATCAACTAGTCGGCGCTTTAAATTGGTTCTAGGTTGGTAGCCCTTCGAACACTTTTCTTATTTCCTAGTATAAAGCAAGGAATTAATTAAGTCAATAATACTTATAAAATTACTAGGTATTATTTTTAGGAAATTTCAGTTACTTCACCAAATGAGGTGAGCGGATGATGCAGCAACGTTTGACGCATTACCAAATGAGGCCTATCGAATGAGAAAATACGTAAACGCTACAACATTAGCCAATATGTTTTATTTATTAAGCTTCTATTTTTTGTTGTGAAGCTGTTACTTGTTCAATAGCTTGTTCTAAATCTGCAATAATGTCCTCTACTGCCTCTAAACCGATGGATAAGCGAATGAGCGACTCGGTTACGCCAGTTTGGATTAGCTCCTCAGCTGATAGTTGCTGATGTGTAGTAGATGCTGGATGAATAATTAATGATTTGGCATCCCCTACATTTGCTACGTGCGAGAATAATTTCACACTATCGATTAATTTTCGCCCTGCTTCACGTCCACCTTTAATGCCAAATGTAAGCACTGAACCGAAGCCATTTCTTAAATATTTTTTAGCTAAATCATGCGTAGCAAAATCTTCTAAGCCATTGTAATTTACATATTCCACAGATGGGTGGTTTCGTAAATATTCGGCTACCGCTAATGCATTTTCATTGTGTTTAGGAATACGCAAATGAAGCGTTTCTAAACCTTGTAATAAATTAAATGCTGCATCGGCACTTAATGTTGGTCCAAAGTCGCGTAGCAATTGCACACGCAGTTTTGTGGCAAATGCAGCCTCTGCTGTGTCAATACCATAACGCAAACCGTGATAAGATGCATCTGGCTCAGTAAAGCCTGGGAAACGCCCACGAGTCCAATCAAACTTCCCTGCATCTACTACAACGCCACCTAAAGTTGTACCATGGCCGCCTATCCATTTTGTTGCGGAATGAACAACGATATCTGCACCGAAGTCAATTGGGGTAGAGCCATATGGTGAAGCAAATGTGCTATCAATAATTAATGGTAAGCCGTTTTCATGTGCTATATTTGCTACCGCTTCAATATCTAATACCTTTAAACTTGGGTTACCGTAAATTTCAGCGAACACAGCCTTTGTTTTATCAGTAATAGCTGCTCGGAAATTTTCTGGATTTGTTTCGTCTACAAAAATCGTTTTAATACCGTAGTTTGGTAGTGTGTTAGCGAATAAATTATAAGTACCTCCGTATAAAGAGCTACCTGCAACAATTTCATCGCCTGCCCCTGCAAGATTTAAAATGGAAAACGCGATTGCTGCTGCACCAGATGAAAGTGCTACTGCTGCTGTACCGCCTTCTAATAAAGCGACGCGTTTTTCAAAAACATCTACAGTTGGGTTTGTAATTCGTGTGTAAATATTGCCAGCTTCCTCTAAGGCAAAAAGACGTTGCGCATGAGCAGTGTCTTTAAAAACGAAAGCCGTTGAGCGATATACGGGTACTGTACGAGATCCTGTTACCGGGTCTGGCTCTTGGCCACCGTGTAACAGCAATGTTTCTGGTTTAAATTTTGTCATTGTATACCTCCAAATGGTTATTTTTTTTACGATGGTACCGGAGATGAGGAGGATTTTTTCAGTAGAAAACAAAAACCCTCTTCAGCTAAGAAGAGGGTTGCGGTTGCAAGTTTTCCTCCCCTTATCTGCCAGATCCAAGTAAGAATCTGTAGGAATTAGCACCTTAGCAAGTTCGTCACTTACTGGTTGCCGGGCATCATAGGGCCTATCCCTCCGCCGCTCTTGATAAGAGTATGAGATTCAATTTCCATCGTTGTTACAAAGTATAAACATAGATTTTTTCTCTGTCAACACTAAAATTTTATTTTTTCCGAAACTTCTGTCTGCTTTTTTACGTAATACGAGCGCATACACTATTTTAGGTATTTATAATTTTTATCATCAAAAGTTAGGGATGCAATTTGTTAAAATGTATGCCTTTATATCAGTTGAGTGGAGACTGGACGCCCCCAGGAAAGCGCCCAGTAGGAACGGAAATCAACCTCACGCTATGGTGATGAGCTTATTAGAAAGGAGGATTTTTATGATAAAAGCTGTTATTATTTTTCTTCTTGTCGGTTATTTGATTGGCTGTATTCACGGCTCTAAAGTTGCTCAGTTTTTATCCGGGGTAGATTTAAAAAAGACTGGTCATGGCAATGCAGGTGCCTCTAATGCAACACTTTCCCTTGGATGGAAATACGGCATATTAGTTGCACTGATCGATATCGGTAAAGGCGTTATAGCTATAATCGGTGCACATGTCTATTTAGCAGATATAACACAATTAACAGAAGTACAAGTTTGGCTCTTTCTCTATATCGTAGCTGCTGGTGTTATTCTAGGTCACAATTTCCCATTTTATATGGGCTTCAATGGCGGTAAAGGAACTGCTTCAATCATAGGGATATTACTTGCGATTGATTGGAAAATTGGCTTATTTGCACTCATTTTATTTGTTATTTTATCTTTCGCGACGAACTATTTAATTGTCGGTGTACTTGAATTTTATCTCGTTTTTTGTACAGCCACTTATTTATGGATTCCTGGAGTTGGCCCAACGATTATAGCCCTATTACTTTTTGGTTTAGCCATCATTTTGCATATCGAAAATATTAAGCGACTGATGATAGGAACTGAACCTAAAGTGACTTCTGCATTCAAAAAGAAAAAATAATATATTTTGGATATTTTTGTCTTTTCTATGGCCGCATATTTTCTCGTAACTGCCCATTATCGCTATAAATAGAGGGTATTTCACATACTAGTTTTTTTACAATAAATAGACAAATCAACTTTCTTAATAAAGCATTTTACTAGCCGATGTTATAGAAAATTGTAATAGAAAGGATGAAAAAGTATGTCTACTTCTGAACAAGCAAAATCAAAACGTAATTTGAAGCCGCTATGGATTGGATTAGCCTTCGCTTCATTAATCATCATTACTTTTTTACCTAACAACGGCGATTTACCTGTAGCTGGACAACGAGCTTTAGCTATCTTAGCTTTCGCGGTCATCCTATGGGTTACAGAAGCAGTATCCTATCCCGTTAGCTCTGCCATGATTATTGCTCTCGTTACAATCTTACTAGGGTTAGCTCCGTCAATGGAAGATCCAACGAGAGCGCTAGGAACATCGGATGCATTAAAGTTAGCATTAAGCGGATTTAGTAATTCCGCAGTTGCACTAGTAGCAGCAGCTCTTTTCCTAGCGGCAGCCATGCAAATTACTAATTTACATAAACGTCTTGCGCTATGGATACTTTCACTAGTTGGGACAAAAACGAAAGCCATTGTATTCGGTGCTATTTTAGTATCTATTGCACTCGCATTCTTTGTCCCTTCTGCTACTGCACGTGCAGGCGCAGTTGTACCAATACTACTCGGAATGGTAGCAGCATTTGGTTTACCACGTGATAGTCGACTTGCTGCTTTACTTGTCATTACCTCTGTACAAGCTGTTTCCATTTGGAATATCGGTATTAAAACGGCAGCAGCTCAAAATATGGTCGCTTTAAATTTCATCAAAGAACAATTCGGTGTAGATATTTCTTGGGGTGCCTGGTTACTTTACGCTGCCCCCTTCTCAATCATCATGTCAGTGGCTCTATTTTTCATTATGACTACACTAATTAAGCCTGAAACAAGTAATATTGAAGGTGGTAAAGAAGTAATCAAAAAACAGCTTGCGGAACTTGGTCCATTAAAAGCTCCCGAAATTCGATTAATCATCACATCGGTAGTTTTACTATTTTTCTGGGCTACAGAGGGCAAACTCCACCCATTCGATACGACAACCGTCACAATCGTTGCAATCGCCATTTTATTAATGCCAAAAATCGGAGTCTATTCGTGGAAGCAAGTTGAGCCTCATATTCCTTGGGGGACAATTATTGTCTTTGCAGTAGGAATTATGCTAGGAACAGTCTTACTTAATACTAAAGGTGCATCTTGGTTATCAGATAAGGTATTCGGTTCACTCGGTTTAGATTCTATGCCAATTCTAGCAACAATCGCGCTTGTTACTTTATTTAATATTATTATTCATTTAGGTTTTGCGAGTGCAACAAGCTTGGCATCTGCACTTGTACCGGTATTTATCGTTTTAGCCTCAACATTAACGGCTAATGTCGATCAGGTTGGTTTTGTTATCGTGCAACAATTCGTTATTAGCTTTGGCTTCCTCTTACCTATTAGTGCACCGCAAAATATGCTTGCCTATGGTACAGGAGCCTTTACAACAAAGGATTTCTTAAAATCTGGTATACCATTAACGATTATTGGATACATCCTAGTTCTTCTATTTTCCGCAACATATTGGAAATGGATTGGATTACTGTAAGGATAAGGGATCACCACCATAAAGCGTGGTTGATTTCCGTTCCGGCTGGGCGCTTTCCTGGGGGCGTCCGATGAGCCGCTTCACTCGCGCAGCTCGCTCCAGGGTCTCGGGCCAACACGAGGTTGGTCACGAAGGCGTTATCACAGGATGTGATGCTCTTAGCCTTCGTTCCACTATTGCTGATCCCCAAGGAGTCGCCCAGCCTCCACTCCAATCAACTAATATACATGACATATGTTTTTATAAATGTCATCCACAACTTTTGATGATGAGCCAGAAGAAGCCTTGAAGGAACAAGTCAACTGTCCTTCAAGGCTTTTATTTTTATTATTTCGATAAAGCAGGGTTCTTCATCGTACCATTTTTTGCGTAATTCACATGCCAGGAGAGCGCTTTTTCTAGTTCGTGTGGCGTATGGTGTCCACCTGTTGCTTCATTGGCATCGTTAAAATACTTCCATAATTGCTCACGATATTCCGGGTGTGCACAGTTATCGATAATGAGCCCAACCCGTTCTTTTGGAGCAAGCCCGCGTAAGTCTGCTACTCCCTGCTCTGTTACGATAACGTCTACATCGTGCTCTGTATGATCTACATGCGATACCATTGGAACGATACTAGAAATATTTCCGCCTTTCGCGTAAGATTTTGTGACGAAAATACCTAATCGTGCATTACGTGCAAAGTCTCCGGATCCGCCGATTCCATTCATCATTTTCGTGCCAGAAACATGCGTAGAATTCACATTGCCATAAATATCTACTTCGAGTGCTGTATTAACAGAAATTAACCCGAGTCGGCGAATAATTTCTGGTTGGTTAGAAATTTCTTGCGGACGTAATACTAGTTTATCTGCATACTTTTCAAAATCACCATAAACTCGGTTTCCAACTTCCTCGGAAAGGGTAATAGAAGTAGCAGATGCGAAGTTCACCTTTCCTGCATCAATTAATTCGAATACTGCGTCTTGCAGTACTTCTGAATATACTTCTAAGTTCTCAAACTCAGAATCTTTAAAACCTAATAAAACGGCGTTTGCAACTGAGCCTACACCTGATTGAATTGGTCTTAAGCTTGTTGTTAAACGACCTACTTTTATTTCTTCTCGTAGGAAATTCAATAAATGATTGGCCATAATATCTGTTTCTTCATCTGCAGGAACGATCGTTGATGGCGCATCTAAAATATCTGAAATTACAATACCCTTTACTTTATCTAAATCTAGTGGTATGCCAATTGCGCCAAGCCGATCAGATACATTTTGTAATGGAATTGGATCACGTTTCCCCTGTGGTCCTGGTACAAAAATATCATGGACACCCTCTAATGCATCAAGCTGAGCTACGTTCAACTCAATGATTATTTGGTCTGCTTCTTGCACAAAAATCGGAGAGTTACCAACTGAAGTTGTAGGAATTAGTAAGCCGTCTTCTGTAATAGCAGCCGCTTCAATAATCGCAAAATCAATAGGACCAATAATACCTTGACGTACTAACTCCGCATTATGTGATAGATGCGCATCAACAAATGTGATTTCACCACTGTTGATTTTGTTACGAATACCAGCATCCGCTTGGAAAGGTCCACGTTTACGAATAACGCCAGCTTCCGCTAAGTATTGGTCAACTTCTGGGCCAAGTGATGCACCTGTATATACATCTACCTGGAAGCTCTCTTTTTTAGCTTTCTCCACAAGTGCAAGAGGTACCACTTTAACATCACCAGCACGTGTAAACCCGCTCATCCCAAGTACCATACCATCCTTAATCCAAGATGCTGCTTCTTCTGCTGTTACAACCTTGCTCCGTAGCTGTTCATTACGAAGCTTTTTCGCCAACTTTTCTGCCATCCCTATTCCTCCATCCTACTTTATTTTTATTCAACTAATTACTCGGCTTAACCCCTTGGTATAGTCATCCAATTATTAGAAATCCAACCAAATAAACCGTCCATAGATAATTTTAAACTATTTAGAATTTTTAATCTATAACTAACAGAATATTTTATTTTACGAGAGATTTTATACATTCGTAAATTATCTGAAAATAACTTCAAAATCGAAAAAATTCGATTTTGAAGAAGAAGCGTGATATGCTTTTGATATATATAAAGGGGAAAAGGAGATTTTATAAATGGTTAAAGAATTATTACGGAACCACTCTTCGGTTCGTATTTATGATGGAAATCCGATTTCAAAAGAAATTATTGAAGAATTAATTGCTACTGCACAAATGGCTGCTACATCACATTTTGTACAAGCTTATAGTGTAATTTGGGTAACAGATGCGGAGAAAAAAGAAAAATTAGGATTGTTCTCTGGTAATCCTCGTCAATACGAAACTTCTGGCGGTGCCTTTGTCTTCTGTGTAGATTTCAAGCGCCTTCAATCAGCAGGTAAATTAGAAGGTGTAGACATTGTAGCTGATTCGGCAGAAAACGTACTTGTTGGAGTAGCAGATGTATCATTATTCGCTCAAAACTTTGTCGTTGCCGCAGAATCTATGGGATATGGAATTTGTTACATTGGAGGAGTGCGTAATAAGCTTGAAGAAATAAGCGAATTATTCAATCTACCTGACTATGTTTTCCCACTATTCGGCTTAACAATTGGGGTTCCTGCTCGTCGCAATGAAGTAAAACCTCGTTTACCTGTCGCAGCAGTATTACATGAAAATGAATACAATGCAGAAAAATACGAGGAGCTTTTACCAGCTTACAACGACACAATGGAAGCATACTATAATAATCGCTCATCCAATCGAAAAATTGATAACTGGACAAAGCAAATGGCTGATTTTTTAATTGAACAACGCCGTCCTCATATCAAAGATTTCTTAGCGAAAAAGGGTTTTAATTGGAAATAAATTCATCAACAAGCTATGTGGAGTTACTATCTTATGATAGTAACTCCACTTTTTTATATTTTGTTTAATTGGATTGTACGATGAACGGTTTCAGGTATCATTATGGGAAATTTTAAAAAGATGCTAAAATTAAATAAATAGAATAGGAGGAAAATAAATTGATTACATTAAAACCTATGAACCAAGAGGAGTTCAAACAATATATCAGTTATGCAATTGAAGACTATGCAAAAGACAAGATCGCTTCCGGAAATTGGAGTGAAGATAAAGCGATTGACTTGTCGAGGGAATCATTTGAACGACTACTACCACAAAATGAGAAGACCGAGAATAATCATTTATTCTCTATCTTTCACAACGATATCTTAGTTGGAATGATTTGGATTTCACAAAAGGCGCCTACAAATCCTAATGAAGGTTTTATATATGATTTTGTGATTTTTGAACAATATCAAGGGCAGGGGTATGGCAAGAAAGCAATGAAAGAAGCTGAAATTATTGCTAAAGAGTTAGGTATGAATAAAATTGGTCTAAACGTTTTTGGTCATAATAAAATTGCACGTAGCTTATATGAAAAAATGGGTTATGAAATTACGAATATAACAATGGCTAAAACGATTTGATAATGCAACACCAAAGCCCAAGTACTCAATTAATTTTGAGCCTGGGCTTATATAATGTCGACACTTCTTCAATTAATAAGGTAGGGTTAACTTACTAAAAAATTGCAAATAAAAAAGCCGAGGAATACATCCTCGACTTTTTCTGGTGCCTAGCGACGTCCTACTCTCACAGGGGGAAGCCCCCAACTACCATCGGCGCTAAAGAGCTTAACTTCCGTGTTCGGTATGGGAACGGGTGTGA
>NZ_JBGCCD010000043.1:0-46035 GCF_041262405.1 Lysinibacillus sp. RC79 | reverse complement strand
GTCACACCCGTTCCCATACCGAACACGGAAGTTAAGCTCTTTAGCGCCGATGGTAGTTGGGGGCTTCCCCCTGTGAGAGTAGGACGTCGCTAGGCGCAAAAAGTCGCTGCTGACAAACTCAGTAGTGGCTTTTTTTTATATCCAAAAGAATATAATAATAGCAATATATATAAAGGAGACATTTCAACCAAGTGATTGGTGAAATGTCTCTTTACTATATTTTATACAGTTGCTGCTCGTAGCTCTATACGACGAATCTTACCAGAAGTTGTTTTTGGTAGTTCATCAATAAAGACAATACTACGAGGATATTTATAAGGTGCTGTTAATGCTTTAACGTGCTCCTGTAGTTCTTTTGTTAACTCGTCCTCATCACGATCTCTGTAGCTTTCTCGCAAAATGACAAAGGCTTTAACAATATGCCCTCTAATTTCATCTGGTGCTGCGACTACAGCACATTCTTGGACAGCCTCATGTTTATTTAAAGCATCCTCTACCTCAAATGGTCCAATTGTATAGCCTGATGAAATAATGATGTCATCTCCTCGACCTTCAAACCAGAAATAGCCGTCTTCATCGCATTTAGCTTGGTCACCAGTAATATACCAATCTCCACGGAAGGCAGCTTGTGTACGTTCAGGCTCACGATAGTACTCTTTAAATAGAGCAGGAGATGATTTGTGTACTGCAATATCTCCAACTTCTCCAATCGGTGCCTCGTTGCCTTCATGATCTATAATACGGACAATATTGCCTGGGGTAGGAACACCCATTGAACCCGGACGTAACTCAGTATGTTCAAGTGTGCCGATTAATAAAGTATTTTCCGTTTGGCCATAGCCATCGCGCACTTTAAGACCAAAGTTGTTCATAAATGTTTCGATAACTGGTCGATTTAATGGTTCACCAGCAGAAACAGCGCTACGTAGAGATGATAGATTATAGTCTTTTAAATTATCAAGCTTCGCCATAATTCGATATTCCGTTGGAGTACAGCATAAAACATTGACCTTTTCATCTTGAAGCAGTTGAAGGTATGTTTTTGCATCAAATCCTCCGTGGTATACAAATGCAGTTGCGCCCAGCATAATAGTCGATAAAAATGGGCTCCAAATCCATTTTTGCCACCCTGGAGCTGCAGTAGCCCAAACTAAGTCACCTTCACGTACACAAAGCCATTGAGAAGCGGCGGTTCTAATATGTGCATATCCCCATCCATGTGAATGGACAACACCTTTTGGCTTGCCAGTGGTGCCAGATGTATAAGAAAGAAATGCCATATCGTCTCTTTTAGTAGCAGCAGCAGTAAATGTATCTGGTTGTGTACTTGCCAATTTATCTAAAGATGTCCAATCACCTGTAACAGTACCTATAACCAATTTATTATTTAAAGCCTCTACTGAAGAAGTAATACGATCTACCTCACTAGTGAACGCTTCATACGTAATTACTGCCCTTGCAGAAGAGTGCTCCATACGATACTCTAAATCACTTGCACGTAACATTTCTGAACATGAAATAGGAACAATTCCAGCCTTTAGACAGCCAAGGAAGACAAAATAAGCCTCAGGCAGACGTGGAATAATAACTAATACGCGATCTCCTTTTTGAAGCCCCTTCTTCGTCAAGGCATGCGCGTATTGATTCATTTTTTGAACAAGTTCAACATAGGAAATTGTTCTGCGATCCTGTTGAGTATTTAACCATCGTATTGCTTGACGATCGCTATCGTGGGAAAATTTCTCCAATTCCTCTGTAATATTATAAAATTCTGGTGCAATTAAATCATTTGTTACCATGTGAACATTCCTCCCCCCAAATAAATTTAATAGAAAATTCATAAAACTATTTTCATTTTAACAATTACAATAATATACAGCAAGAATATTCTGTACATAAAATAGAAATATTAGATTTAATAGAGAACTATTAGGTTTTTGGTTAATATACAGGAAAGTTTCGACAAAAAATATAATAATTTTCATAAAAAGTATTGCATAATTTATAATGCTTGCTATAATAATAAATGTATTGAAGAGGTTTTAAAAACCAAATTGAATAGTACTGTTCCGAAGTAGCTCAGTTGGTAGTAGCACCTGACTGTTAATCAGGTTGTCGCAGGTTCGAGTCCTGCCTTCGGAGCCATTTTTTTGCCCATTTTTAAGATAATGATGTTATACATATAATAAATTATAAAAAAGTGTTGCATTGAAAAGAAAGTAATGTTAATATAAATATTGTCTTGTTTGAGACATAAGAAATGGCCCCTTGGTCAAGCGGTTAAGACACCGCCCTTTCACGGCGGTAACACGGGTTCGAATCCCGTAGGGGTCACCATTTTTAAAGCAATGTAGTAATGCAAAGGCTTAAAAAGAAAATAAACTGTGAAGAAATAAACACCTGTTTCTATGGAGGATTAGCTCAGCTGGGAGAGCATCTGCCTTACAAGCAGAGGGTCGGCGGTTCGAGCCCGTCATCCTCCACCATAATGTGTTATTTCGGAGGGGTAGCGAAGTGGCTAAACGCGGCGGACTGTAAATCCGCTCCTTAGGGTTCGGCGGTTCGAATCCGTCCCCCTCCACCAGTTTTTTTATAAATGATTGGGGTATAGCCAAGCGGTAAGGCAACGGATTTTGATTCCGTCATGCCTAGGTTCGAATCCTAGTACCCCAGCCATTTTTATTTTTTGAGCCATTAGCTCAGTTGGTAGAGCATCTGACTTTTAATCAGAGGGTCGAAGGTTCGAGTCCTTCATGGCTCACTTTTATAGAATAAAGCATATTCAAAAGTGTAACATTAACTACAGATACTAATCTCTTGCTGAAAACAGCAGGAGATTTTTTTATATTCTTTTTAATTGTATAAATATTCATAAAATTGTAAGGTTGAGCCAGAGAGGATATAGGCTTTACAATAGTCTTATAACTTAAAGGGGGTATGAAAAGATGAATAAACTAAATATTTCTATTATTGGGGTACCAACTGATTATGGGCAAACTCGCAGAGGGGTAGATATGGGGCCAAGTGCTATCCGTTACGCAGGTGTTGTAGAACGCTTAGAAGCTATTGGGCATGTAGTACATGATCAAGGGGATATACGTGTTAGTCAAAAGCAAGAAGGCACTATTGTTGATAAACAGCTACTTAATTTAGAAGAAGTTATCGATGTAAGTACATCCTTAGCAAACAGTGTAAATGAAGCAATTGAACAAAAGGAGTTTCCGCTTGTACTTGGTGGCGACCATAGCATTGCTATTGGCACACTTGCAGGGCTTGGTGAGCATTATAAAAATTTAGGTGTTATTTGGTTTGACGCGCATGCTGACCTAAACACACCTGAAACGACACCGTCTGGCAATATACATGGTATGCCGTTAGCTGTTAGCATTGGGCTCGGTCATGAACGCTTAGTGAAAATTAGTAATGATGTACCAAAACTTAAACCTGAAAACGTCATTATTATTGGAGCACGCTCCGTAGATCCAGGAGAACGTGAATTAATAAGTCAGCAAGGAATCAAAGTGTATACAATGCACGAGGTAGATCGTCTTGGAATGACACGTGTAATAGAAGACGCTCTTGCTTATTTAAAAGAGCGTAATGTAGATGGTTTGCATCTATCACTTGATTTAGATGGGTTAGACCCACTTTATACTCCAGGAGTTGGGACACCTGTACCTGGTGGTATTACATATCGAGAAAGCCATTTGGCGATGGAGATGCTTCAGGAATCAGGTATGCTAACATCTGCTGAATTTGTTGAAGTTAATCCAATTTTAGATGAAAAGAATAGAACAGCTGATGTTGCGGTAGCGTTAATGGGCTCCTTATTTGGTGAAACCCTAGTTTAAAGAAATTTGACAAAAAATTGCCTATTGCCACAATGTATAAAAATCTTTTGCTATAATTAATAACAAAATGAAACTTTTCTTATCGATGGGCCGTAAAGTATAAGACAGTTGTAAAGGTGGAGAAATCAACACAATGGATGCGTTAGTAAACAAGAAAATAAAACAAGTGCTTAAAGGCGATCAAAACGCATTTGCAGATATTGTGAGTCTCTATCAGCACAAACTGTACCAAGTATGCTATAGGATGTTAGGGAACAAACAAGAATCTGAGGATATTGCACAAGAAGCGTTTGTTCGTGCCTATATGAACTTGCATACTTTTGATCAAAAAAGAAAATTTTCAACGTGGCTTTATCGCATAGCGACAAACCTTTGTATAGACCGTATCCGGAAGAAAAAGCCGGATTACTATTTAGATGCGGAAGTAGCTGGTACAGAAGGGCTCGATATGTATTCGCAGATCGCAGCAGATGACCAGCTACCGGAGGAACAAATAGAGCAAATGGAATTGCAAGATCGCATTCAATATGAGATTGGACGTTTGCCGGATAAATATCGTTCAGTTATAGTATTGAAATATATTGAAGAATTATCATTACAGGAAATTAGCGAGATTTTAGATATGCCTCTTGGAACGGTGAAAACGCGGATTCACCGCGGACGTGAAGCATTACGTAAGCAATTAAACAATCTGTAGGAGGGAAGCGTCATGAATACTTGTCCAGAGCATGTAATAGACTATATCCATGATTATTTAGATGGTGACATTAGTCGTGAGCATGAGCAAGAGTTAAAACGACATTTGCATACATGCAGTGATTGTAAACAATTGATGCAGGAATTAAGTGAAACAATCGCCTTTGTGAAGAGTGCTTCCCACATTACAGCGCCTCCGTATTTTGAAGAAGCCGTGATGGCTCGTTTACCGAAACCCAAAAGTCGTGTAGGCATGCAAAAGTGGATTCGCCGGCATCCATTCTTTGTGGCAGCAGCAGTTTTTTGTCTATTCATGAGTGCAACTTTACTAGGTAGTTTCATGGATGACAAACAGTTCTCCGTGACCAAACAGCCAAACCTAGTTGTTGAAGGTCAAACGGTTATTGTGCCGAAGGGAGAAGTTGTAAAAGGCGATATTGTTGTTAAAAATGGTGATTTAATTGTTGAGGGTGAAGTAGATGGCAATGTCACTGTTATTAATGGACAGTATATGGCATCTTCGGCAGTTGTTTCAGGAAAAATAGAAGAAATTGACGAAGTATTCGAATGGCTTTGGTATACGATTAAAAATTCAGTGAAATCTGCTGTAACATTCGAGGAGAAGCAAGCAACTAAATAACACTCTATACGTCCTAATAGATAGTGCACGTGAGAGGCTGAAAGGTCTACTCTTTTGAGTAGACTTTTTATTTGAAAAAAGTTACATTTGTTAAGAATGTGCTATACTTAAATGTGTATGGATTCGCAATGAAAAGTGGGGGATGCCACGTGCAAATTATCGAACATTTCGCTAATTTAACACCTGTGAATATTGTTATTAACTTATTAGATGTACTGCTCGTATGGTACGTTGTTTATAAAATTTTAACCCTCATTAAAGGTACGAAGGCTGTCCAATTATTAAAAGGAATTTTCGTAATTATTATTGCGCGCCTTGTTACAGACTTTTTAGGGTTAGAAACGTTAGGTTGGATGCTAAAACAAGTCATCGAGTTCGGTTTCTTGGCAATTATTATCATTTTCCAACCTGAAATAAGACGTGGTCTTGAACAAATTGGTAGAGGGAAGTTATTCCAGCGTTCAATTAGTCAAGTCGAGGAAGAACAAACAAGGCTTGTTGAAGCTATGAAGAAATCTGTTAGTTATATGGCCAAACGTCGTATAGGGGCGTTAATTTC
Source organism: Lysinibacillus sp. RC79 (assembly GCF_041262405.1). Taxonomy (NCBI): domain Bacteria; kingdom Bacillati; phylum Bacillota; class Bacilli; order Caryophanales; family Bacillaceae; genus Lysinibacillus; species Lysinibacillus sp. RC79. Next base: position 40,289 of record NZ_JBGCCD010000043.1, on the reverse strand, counting down.
TATTGAAAAAGAAACTGGTCTAAATGAATATATCGAAACGGGCATAGGTCTAAATGCTGAGATTTCATCTGAGTTACTTATCAACATTTTTATACCTAATACACCGCTTCATGATGGGGCAGTTATCATGCAGAAAGATAAAATATCGGCAGCAGCTTGTTATTTACCGCTTTCTGAGAGTCCGTTTATCTCAAAAGAGCTTGGGACACGCCACCGTGCTGCACTTGGATTAAGTGAAGTGACAGATGCCATTACTATTGTCGTATCAGAGGAAACTGGTGCTATTAGTATTACACTAAATGGTAATTTGCATCGGAATCTTTCTTTAGAGGAATTCGAGGAACTGTTACGTAAAATGTGGTTTGGATCAGCACAGGAATCAAATGCAGCCTCTAAGTTAACTTGGAGGGGGAAAAAGAATGGATAAAATGATGGATAGCCCATGGGTGTTACGAATCATCGCACTATTTTTAGCCTTGTTGTTATTTTTCTCCGTGCGTACCGAATTATCTCCTACAAATAAAACAATAACGAGTGAGCAAACAGAGGTAATTCGCGATGTACCGGTAGATGTTTTTTATGACGATAAGAACCTCATTGTAACAGGGATACCAAAGACAGTAGATGTTACAATAAAAGGTCCAATGCCACTTGTTTTACAAACAAAGGCAACGAAAGATTTTTCTGTATTTGTGGATTTGAGTAAATTACTTATAGGTAAGCATAATGTTAAACTACAATACGAAAATATCTCTGATAAATTGCAAGTTACATTAGACCCTGCAACTGTAAATGTAAACATTGAAGAAAAGGTCACACAAGAGTTCCGTGTTGATCCTGAGATGAGTAATCGTTTAATTGAAGAAGGATATATTTTAAACGGCATGACTGCTAATCCAGCTACGGTGTATGTTACAGGTGCCAAAAGTGCAATTGAAAGCATTAGCTATGTAAAAGCTACTGTAACGGGTGAACAAGGGTTGAAAGAACCGTTCTCACAGGTAGCGGCAGTTAAAGTACTAGATCGCGATTTAAATAAGTTAGACGTGACGATTGAACCGGGAACTGTGAAGGTACAAGTAGATATTGGAGCATACAGCAGAGAGTTGCCTGTTGTGCTGAAGGAAATAGGGAAAGCGGCGAATGGTATTACTGTCAACCAATTAACATTAAGTCCTACAAAGGTGAGAGTATACGGTAGAAAGTCTATCATAGATGCTTTAGCTGCAATACCACTAGAGGTTGACCTGTCAAAAATTACAGAATCAAAAACTTATGAATTTGATGTAAAATTACCAGAAGGTGTGACAAAAATATCTGAACCAAAAATTAATGTGAAAGCAGATATTACGAAGGTAGAGCAGGAAAAAACAACAACAACGACTACTCCTACTACTCCTACACCTACTCCTTCGAACCCTTCGGAGGATTCTAGCACTCCTTCTGAGAACAATACGTCGCCTACTGAGAAAACAGAAGATATTGATTCTTAAACAATAACTGACTATAATTTTATTTTGATTCAGTAGAGATTTCGTTCTCTATCGGTAAGGGTATTCATTTTCGGGTTTAACTTCTTTCAGCAATTATTTTCTGTACCGAAAGCGTAGCGACAGGTACAGAGTCTCCCACCTCTATAGGTGGTGAGATGAATGCGGGTTTTAGTTGCTTTTCAGAGGGTGTACAAACATCCGCTGAAAGAAGTTAAAGCCTCCGGCGGATGTCACGGAAATCGGAAAGGAATTCTTTGTGCAAGCACAAAGCCGATTCCGGACACAATTATGCCGAGGCATAATTGATAACATTAACAAAAAAAAGTTGCTCAGGCTAAAATCAAAATACCCTATGCTAAATTTATCTGTGCCGATTTACAAGTCCAGATAAATTACATGGGGGCATAAATTAATAGTTACCAAGGAATGAACGAAAATAGACTTTTCCAAAAGTAAGCAGACGAGCGGTCTAGTTGTCAGCGTAGACAAGCGTGACTACCGTCTTGCATTGAAGGAGAGAATAATCAAAATGGGTAAATATTTTGGAACAGATGGCGTCCGTGGCGTCGCGAATAGTGAATTAACACCGGAGCTTGCATTTAAACTTGGTCGCGTAGGTGGCTACGTTTTAACGAAAGATGCAACTGACCGTCCAAAGGTTTTAATTGGTCGTGACACACGTATTTCAGGTGAAATGCTTGAAGGTGCACTTGTAGCGGGTCTTTTATCAATCGGGGTAGAGGTAATGCGTCTTGGTGTTATTTCGACACCAGGTGTGGCTTACCTTACTCGAATTATGAGCGCAAATGCAGGCGTCATGATTTCAGCTTCACATAACCCAGTTGCTGACAATGGTATTAAATTTTTCGGTCCTGATGGCTTTAAGCTAACAGATGCGCAAGAAGCCGAAATCGAAGCAATATTAGATGCACAAGAAGATACATTGCCACGTCCAATCGGGGCTGATTTAGGTTCTGTGAGCGACTACTTCGAGGGTGGACAAAAATATATTCAATACTTAAAACAAACAGTGACTGAAGAATTTGATGGCATCCATGTAGCATTAGATTGTGCGCATGGTGCTACGTCTTCACTAGCTACACACCTATTTGCAGATTTAGAAGCGGATATCTCAACGATGGGTGCCTCACCAACAGGTTTAAACATTAATGACGGTGTCGGCTCAACACATCCAGAAGGGTTAGCTAAATTTGTCACAGAAAAGGGTGCTGATGTTGGTTTAGCATTCGATGGCGATGGTGATCGTTTAATCGCAGTAGATGAAAATGGTAAAATTGTTGATGGTGATCAAATTATGTTCATCATTGGGAAGCATTTGAATGCAGTTGGTCGCTTGAAAAAGCAAACAATCGTTTCGACGGTTATGAGTAACATGGGCTTCTATAAAGCTGTTGAAGATAATAATATGCATAGTGTACAAACAGCTGTAGGTGATCGTTATGTCGTGGAAGAAATGCGTGCTAATGATTATAATCTAGGTGGCGAGCAATCTGGTCATATTGTTTTCTTAGACTTTAACACAACTGGTGATGGCTTATTAACTGGTATTCAGATTGTCAACATTATGAAATCTACAGGTAAAAAACTGTCAGAGCTTGCTTCTGAAATGAAAATTTTCCCACAGCGTTTAGTCAACGTACGTGTAACAGACAAGCATGCTGTGACGGAAAATGCAAAAGTTGCTGCAGTGATTGCTGAGGTAGAAGCAGATATGGCTGGTAACGGTCGCGTGTTAGTGCGTCCTTCTGGTACTGAGCCTCTTGTACGAGTAATGGTGGAAGCGGCGACAAAGGAAGACTGCGAACATTACGTAGAGCGTATAGCAGATGTTGTACGTACTGAAATGGGCTTAACAGAATAAATAATAACTCTTCAATAGTGGGTGATAAACACCTACTGAATGAAGAGTTAACTCGATTTCCTTTAATAGGAGGTCGAGTTTTTTATTTTTTTGGTTCCGTATAAATGAAAGTGATGGATAGAAAACATAACCTTAATTATTGAAAGCTCTGCCAACGGAAAAATGAATGTTTTCGAAGAGAATGGGAACAGTAGTACAGAGTCACAATGACAAGGAGTGTTGTATTGCAATGGCTAAAATTGCTACAGTGATTACCAATATGTTTGAGGACGCTGAATATACGAGTCCAAAAGGAGCATTAGAAGCGGCAGGTCATGAACTAATAACGATTGATACGACAGCAGGCATTGAGGTAGAAGGTAAGAATGGAGAGAAAGTAAAGATTGATAAAGGGATCGATGAGGTAAATGCTTCAGAATTTGATGCATTGTTCATCCCAGGCGGTTTTTCTCCTGATATATTACGCGTAGATGATCGTATTGTGGCATTTGTAAAGGAGTTTATGGACGATATGAAACCAACCTTTGCTATTTGTCATGGACCTCAATTACTCATAACAGCAAAAACATTAAATGGTCGTGACGCAACTGGCTACAAATCAATTCGAGTAGATTTAGAAAATGCAGGTGCGATATTCCATGACGAGGAAGTGTTTGTTTGCCAAAAACAATTAGTAACGAGTCGCACACCGGAGGATCTACCTGCATTTAATCGAGAAATTGTAAAATTATTGGAGAGTAAAGAAGGCTAAGCATAAAAGGCACAAGTGAATTTACCTGTGCCTTTTATGTTAAAATTAATTACAACAATTCTACTTTTTTTTCAACGATATAATAGCATTGGTAATTTGCCCAAGTCCGATACCAATGATAATGCCAACACCAGCGCCGATTGCCGTGTCAATCCAGCCTCTGTCAAAAAAAGCTTCATATCCACCGCCAGTTAGAAAACCACTTAATCCGCCGATACCTAATCCTAAAAACAGGAAGCCACCATAAAATAACCCGATCGCCTCATAATCTGCGGGATCACGATTTTCGTAATATTGCTGGAAGCGTTCATTTAAATCCTCAGATTGCTCAGAGTTACTAGCGAATTTCAATTCCTCGCTAGCCTTATTAAAAGCTTCCTGCTCCGTAAAACCTTGTGACATCAAATCATTCATATAATCGCTCATATATAGTATCATGTCGTCTTGCGCCTCTCGGCCCTGATCGGAACGCCCTTTAAACTTGGACAGCTGCTGGTCGATTTTACGTTTAGTTTGCCCACTTTTCTTGCGCAACTTTTCCATATAAGTCATTTCAGCGTCCTGCAAATAATTCTGGGATTGTTCTTTCGAAAAACGATTAATTCTCTCCTGCATTTCACGACTAAAGCTCATGCTTGTTCCCTCCATTATTTCTTAAAATTTCAATACGACTACTTAAAAAACCCCATTTAGCCCAGAAGGACATCAATTTTTCTCGCCCTTGTTCATTAAGCGTATAAAATTTCCTTGGTGGACCCATTTCAGATGGTTTTTTGACAATATTGACAAGACGATTTCTTTCTAACCGCATAAGTAACGCATAAACAGTTCCTTCAGCTATGCCCTCGAACCCCATTTGCGTGAGATATTTGACAATCTCATAACCATAAATTTCACCACGGCTGATGATTTCTAATACAATACCTTCTAAAACTCCTTTGAGCATTTCACTCAGATTATCCACGATCTCACCCCCAGGCTTAGCTTTACCTGTACTAAGTGTTGCTAAGTACTGTATATAGTATTGCTAAGTAGCGGCTTTGTCAAGCGATTAAAAAATGGGATTTTAATCTTCGGTCTGTTCAAAACAAATCCATAACAGAAAATATTTGTTGCTGATCTAAGAGAGAAAGCATCATATTTTTAATAAGAATTTCTAGATATTCCTTTATAGCAGATTATTTGTCTACTTTTCGTCACTAAAAAGTAGGATAAATAGGTGTTTTTTATAACGAAAATTTGACGTACAGCATATGATTGAGTATGATGGAGAAGTTGAATATGAGGTCCAACCTTATCATTTAACGAGAGCGCATAAGGAGGGAAGAAAGCGCAAAATCGGAAAACAATTATAGCGCCTGAGCTGAAGAAATTGGACGAAACTATCTTCAGCAGACGAGGTGGAGGTTTATCGAAAATTCGGCGGATGCCTCCCAATCGACATACCCGATTGTCACTTTTCATTTTGAAAGCATTTGAGTGATCGAATGTACAGAAAATGGAGAAGGTATAGTTAAAGCAATAGATAAATAGAGAAACCTCATGTATCGAATGGTTACTATTCAGATGGCTGAATGAGTGCTAAGCATGTGTATGTATTAATTGCGCTTATTTTTTTAAAAAATAAGCATAGCTTTTACATTCACAAAAAAATCGATAGGTTGAGGTCTAGTTTGTCATTGCGTCAAATTGACAATATCGGAGGACAAGAAATTTATGTGTGGAATTGTAGGATATATTGGTGAATCAGATGCTAAGGAAATCTTATTAAAAGGTTTAGAGAAACTAGAGTACCGTGGCTATGACTCAGCGGGTATTGCAGTACGTAATGAAGATGGCGTAACAGTCTTCAAAGAAAAGGGTCGTATTGCAGATTTACGTGACGCAGTGGACGAGGACGTTGCTGCAAAAGTGGGTATTGGTCATACACGTTGGGCAACTCATGGTGTGCCAAACCGTTTGAATGCACACCCACACCAAAGTACGTCAGGACGTTTTACGCTAGTGCACAATGGGGTTATTGAAAACTATCATTTATTACAAAAAACATATTTAAAAGGTATTCCGATGAAATCTGATACAGACACAGAGGTCATCGTGCAATTAGTAGAGTTATTTGTGAAAGAAGGTTTAAGTACGGCTGAGGCGTTCCGTAAAACTTTATCTTTATTACACGGCTCTTACGCATTAGCTCTTTTAGATGCAGAAACGGCTGATACAATTTTCGTTGCGAAAAACAAATCTCCACTTTTAGTAGGTGTTGGTGAAGGCTTCAATGTTGTAGCTTCAGATGCGATGGCGATGCTACAGGTAACAGATCAATATGTGGAGCTACACGATAAAGAGGTCGTAATCGTACACAAAGCTAGCGTTGAAATTACAAAATTAGACGGTTCCATAGTTGAGCGTGCACCGTATACTGCAGAGCTTGATATGAGCGATATTGAAAAAGGTACGTACCCTCACTATATGTTAAAAGAAATGGATGAGCAGCCAACGGTTATTCGTAAAATCATTCAAGCATATGAAGGCGAGAATGGTGAATTAACAATTGACGCTGATGTTTTAGAAGCATTACAAGCAGCAGACCGTTTATATATTATTGCAGCCGGCACAAGCTATCACGCAGGTCTAATCGGTAAGCAATATTTCGAAAAAATGGCTGGTATTCCAGTGGAAGTTCATATTTCAAGTGAGTTCGGCTACAATATGCCATTACTTTCAGAAAAACCGTTGTTTATCTTTATTACACAATCAGGTGAAACAGCAGATAGCCGTCAAGTACTTGTGAAAATTAAAGAGCTTGGTTATCCAACATTAACAATTACAAACGTGCCTGGCTCTACACTATCACGTGAAGCGGATCATACGCTTTTATTACATGCAGGCCCAGAAATTGCAGTAGCTTCAACAAAAGCATATGTAGCGCAAGTAGCTGTACTTGCTGTAACAGCATATGTAACGGCGAAGGCTAATGGCAAAGGCTTAGAATTCGATTTAAAACAAGAACTTGCGATTGCAGCAAATGGTATCCAAACAATTATCGATTCAAAAGATGTATTAGAGGATATCGCAGAGGACTACTTAAAAATAGCACGCAACGCATTCTTCATCGGTCGTAACATCGACTTCTATGTAAGCCTTGAGGGTGCCTTGAAGCTAAAAGAAATTTCTTACATCCAAGCAGAAGGCTTCGCAGGTGGCGAGTTAAAACACGGAACAATTGCCTTAATCGAAGAAGGTACACCAGTGTTTGCCATTGTCACACAAGAAGCAGTAGCATTAAACATCCGTGGTAATGTCAAAGAGGTAGCTGCACGTGGAGCATACCCATGCATTATTGCAATGGCTGGCGTAGATGAAGACGGTGACCGTTTAATAATCCCTCAAGTTCATGAATTATTAACACCACTTGTATCTGTAGTGCCATTACAGTTAATTAGCTATTACGCAGCACTACACCGTCGCTGTGATGTGGATAAACCACGTAACTTGGCTAAATCGGTGACTGTTGAGTAACTTTATGCAGCTACAGGCTTTGTGAGTTATAATTAATCTTGTCACAACTTGTAATTAATTTTGTCACTCAATTATAATTAATAATGTCATCGATTTTTACCTTGATACAGCGAAAATGCTTGTTGTATCAAGGTTTTCTTTTTTCACTTTGAATTATTCAAAATAATTGTAAATGGTAAAAATCATTATAAAATTGTATAAGGTTTCTATAATTAATCTTGTCATAACTCTACATTTGTAAGTGTGGTCTTTGTTAAGGTTACAAAAAAGTCATGTACTGAACAAAAAAGTTGAATACCCATTAAAGATAAAATGCCCCTAATATTATTTAGGGGCATTTTTAATTTGATTAATTCCAATATTTTTCGTTAGTAAATATTAATTATAGATATTTATGTTAAAATTAAAGTATAAATGACTTCAGAATGGTAGCGAAAATTTATGAAGAATCATGTAATGAAACATTTAATAATGGATACCTAGAAAAAATTTGCAAAGTATTATGAGGGTACTGAAGAGTTGAAAAAGTATAAAGCCCGTTATAAAGGGTAAAAAATATGCTTATTATCGATTAAAGAAGAAGTATATAGATTTATATTATATTTAAAATATCCCCAAAAAATATCAACGTACACGGCATACTATTGGTTATATCTTGGAGGTGAAAAATGGTTAATACTAAACAAAGGCAAATAAAAAGAAAAAAGGCATTAAATGACCTTCAGAACTTAGTTGATAATTCGGGTAAATTATTAATTATCCATTATTCATGTGAAAGTTTTTATGATATAAAAGATGGACGAACACCTAGAATTACTTCCATAGCAGTTAGGTATTTTAACACAGGACAAACTGAAACATTTTCGATACATAAAATTGCAGAAAAAAGTGGGTACTTATCAGAAATTGAAAGTCATTATGATAAACTTGAAAAAATTATGCTAGGTGATTTTTATAAATTTGTTAAAATGCATGTAAGCTATAATTGGATTCACTGGAATATGAGAGATATTAACTATGGATTTCAAGCCATAGAACATAGATTTAGTGTATTGGGAGGAAAACCTATTTCGATACCTGATTCACAAAAATTTGACTTGGCAAGAAAATTAGTAGATATCTATGCCGATTATGCAGATCATCCTCGATTAGAAAAATTAATAGAGTTAAATAATATCACTAAAAAAGACTTTTTGAGTGGTAAGGATGAGGCGATGGCTTTTGATGAACAAAAGTACGTTGAATTGCATCGTTCAACACTTAGAAAAGTCGACATTTTTCACTCAATACTTGAAAGAGTTATTGATAAAAGTTTGAAAACAAAAAGTAATTGGTACCATATCTACGGATTCACGCCTCAGGGGATTTTTGATGCAATTAAGGATCTTTGGGTATTTGCTCTAATCTCTCTAATACTGGGGGCAGCTTTATCAGCTATACTTGGGATTGTATTTTTAGAATTATTTTAGGATATGTTATTTGATGGAGGAGGATGAATATGAATCTAGAAGAAAAATTGGGAATGTTAAAGTTAAATCTAGAAGATAAATTGAGAATAGAATCCTTACCATATAAAGCAAAGTATTTTGAAGTAGATGAAATAGAAAGAAAGATAGAAATTGTAGATGTTAATAAAGTGATTGGAATGTTAAGACCTGATGCAGACCAGGTTAGTAATTGGCTAGAAGCTTTAGAAATCTCGGCAAGGAAACTACATAATTTTTATAAGTTCAAAGGGAAATCACAATTTGAGCTTTTTTTAATGAATCCAGATCCCAAAATGGTAGGGTATCCGATATTGGTGTCAATAGAAGATGAACTTTATATTGAAGGAGAAGGTAAGCACCGTTTAATCTTTGCAAAGTGTTTGGAAATAAAACAATTAAAGGCCATTGTTAAATATATATAGTATTAAAATTCTATAAGGTGCTACTGATTTCGTATTAAAAAGTAGTAGATTGTGATATGCAAATGATACGTATATTAATGAAATACAAAGAAGCGTTGGTAAGGGATTTTGCCAATGCTTTTTTGCTAGGTAAATTGCCTGAGGTTAATAGAGTTACTAAGAGGGGGGATAATTGCATTTAGAAAGAAAAGAAATGATACAAGAATTACTGAATTTCTTGAATTCACCTCTATTTGGATTCTTTCAATTGAAGTACTTAAAGAAGCAACCATTTTGATTATCTTATTTCAAAATGGTTGCTTCATATTAATCCTATAGTAACGTTTTACTAGGTATCTTTGTGCAAACTTTATTTTAAAGCTACATCTTCCACCTTCTTTTTACAAATACTTGCAATGACTTTGTTATAATAAAATATGCATTTTAGTTATGGAGGGAATATAAAATTTGAATATCGATATTGAAGAATTAGAAAAGGAAAGAAAGAAACTTCAAGAAACAGAAGACGATTTAATTGAAGCGTTGCATGGCAGTCAAGAGGATTATTATGATCCTGACCAAGAAGAAGAATACATTAGGGAAATGAATTCTCCACAATATTTATTAAATGAAATTGGAAGAGAAATTAAAATCTTAGATGAAAAAATAGGTTCATACAGAAGAAATGAATTCTTGAAAAAAAATATCGTTAAAATAAATAAAAATACAACCAAGACTTTAAATGACGACTACCTTAATAGAAGTGAATTAGCAAAAGTCATTGCGGATTTAATTGAACAACAGACAAAAAAAGATAAACTAAGTATTGGATTACTAGGGGAATGGGGAAGTGGAAAGTCAACTTTTCTCAGGCTGATTCAAAAGCATCTAACAGATGATTCCAATGTTATCCAATTTAATGCCTCAAAGTATGATGATCAAGAACAAATTTGGTATTCTTTGTTACTTTCTATTTCAGATAAGTATCTTTCAAATAAAAGATTACGTTTTAAAAAATTAAGGCACATGTATAAATCTCTTTTAATTAGGAAAGAAACTGGTTTATTATTTTGGGGGGCTGTTATAGTTCCAATTTTTATTTTTGTTACAACTTTCTTTTCCAATTATATTAAGAATTTTGATGATTCTTCGAGCTTGTTAGGAGTATCATCTGGTATTGTGAGTATCATTTTAAGGACTTAATATCAAAACAAACTGATTCAAAAAATAAGAGCTTAGTAATAATTATCGATGAGTTAGATAGATGTTCTGATACAACAATTATTAATTTTTTCTCTTCAATTGAAGCTTTTATTGATATTCCAGGTATCACCTTTGTATTTTCAATTAATCCAGAAATTGTTTATCCTGTAGTAGCGGAAACGATACCTTATAAACAACCTGGTTATACTCAGACTAAATTGGGTGCTGCATTTGTTGAAAAGTATATCAATATATTTGTAACATTACCGATTAATACTGACTATAGTTCTTATGTAAAAGAAATACTTGCAGAGATAATAGATGATGAAATGATAGTTAAACTTATTGTGTTGATTAACAGTATTTCTTTTAGTAAGAAAACTTCTCCTAGAGAATTAAAAAAATTATTAGATTTAATAATTATTTATAAAGATGACTTCATAGATCTTACTTTTTTAGAATTTTCAACATTATTGATAATGAAATATTATTATAAAGATTTCATAAATATTTTTTCAAAAATAAATCATCTATCTAATGTTCAATTTAAAGATCTAAGTAAATTGAATTTCAAAAATGATAGTGAGCTTGATATTCCACAAAATATAGTTAATTGTATGTTAGAATTGCTTGCAGAATCAAATATGAAAAGTATTCATAGGAGTTTGTCTAAAATAGATAGAATACTAGCATTTACTTAGATAAAATTATAAGTAAGAGAACATATCATTTTTATCAACAAATAGGCTTGTACATTTGAATATGTACGAGCCTATTTTCTGTTAATAGTGGATTATAATATCCGGGTTGCTGTTCAAAGGTTTCTAACGGATACCAGCTGGTTGAACCTGCAAATCGAATACTGTTGTAAGTAAAAACAGCAAAATCACGCAACACATGTACATTATGCAGTGCTGTAACCATTTCTAGTAGCTCTTTCTCACGCTCATTACTTGTTTCATGATACTTACGGCGTTGCTTCTTTGAAATTAAATAATAATCGTGATTACCAAAAACAAAGAAGATTTGCTTATAATGTTCACTAAAAAAATGGAGTGTATCAAACGATTGCTGATTAAAATGTGAAATATCTCCTGCAAGTACAAGCACTTCTGATAAATTTTCAGGTAAGAGCTTTTGTAAAAATGCCCGAGTTTTAGCCGTATAATTTTCCTGATTTCCTTCTGGATCTATATAAAAGTCCAAATGTAAATCTGACATATAATCAATATTCATATTTCTTACCTCATTTATTGTACAATTTAAATTTTTTACATTTTATAATACGAATTTCAATGTTGCTAATTGAAGTCTTAAATCTGAATTTTTAACGTTTCTATACTTCAATTACAGTGGACTTAGTTGAAAAAGTAATCTTAAACAATCGGGCGCATTTCTTTAATAAGGAATGCGCCTTCCTCCATTAAAGGGCCATATTATTGAATAACATTCTTTTATGAAAGGTTACCTTACAATGATTAAAAACCTCCCAAAACCACGCTTAATAGGAACCAGAACTATATAATTAAACCCAAATGTGTTCATACACTCCAAACACGTCGAGTGCGTCTCGCAACTCATTTTAAAAGAAGTGAATTAATCCTTTTTAAAGAAGACAGCTAACCATCTAGGTTACTGTCTTCTATTTGCGTTTTAAACGGATTTTCGAAGTTATAATGAATTCGAATTTCTCCGTCTAGACTACACTATCATTTGCGGTATTACCTAAATAAAAGGTGCTATTTACGGATGTCACGCTGAAAATGTTTAGCTATACTTTTCATAATTTCAACACTATCAATTGCAACGGCACACAGGTGTGCAGATACATCTTTAACTAGTGTATTGGTAACATACGATAGCCGATAAATAGCGTCCTTCAGCTCGATTGTAAGAGTAGGTTTCAGATCCATCTTCTTATCACTTCTTACCTTCCTTTGCCCTTTCGTTGTCATAGAGCACCTCCATTTTATGCTTTTAATTTAAGTAACTGACTTAGTGGTCTAGAGTTATCTTCAATTATGCTGCCGCTAGGGGAGTCATACGTATAATAAAAAAGTAAATTGGCCAGACTAATTTCAAACGAAAGGTGGCCAAAACTATGACAGATGAAAAGAAAAAGAAACTACTAGAAGGCGTTCGTGCTGAATCAGAGAAGTATGGATTTCCTACTATAACTAAAAATAAAAAGAAGAGAACAAACAAGGACCAAGATAGCTGAATGCTCTCCTGGTCCTTTTCTTATTTATCTATTTTGAGTAAAGCCTTTTCCATTTGACTCTCATTTTTGTACCCAATATACATCATTAAAGCATTTAATGGGCTAATTAAAAGTTTTTATTGATAATGATACCCTTCTATTCCTATTTGAGATACGTCATAACCATTTAGTTATATACCTTATGTGAAAAATATATTTCAGTAATGAACGGATGTAACATACTATTAATGACATATTAAAAATAATAACGCGGAGGCTTTTATTATGATTAAAGTTCTGTTAGGCATTACTTCTGTTACTCTCATTTGGGGATATACATGGGTTACAATGAAAATAGCCATAAGTGACATACCCCCATTTTTATTTACCTCTTTGCGTTTATTAATAGGGGCGATTGCTTTATTTATCATCCTCCTAGTACAAAGAAAAAGGCTCTCTATAGGTAAAGGTAATTTTAAAACCTATCTGGTAATGAGCTTATTAATGCCTTTAGGCTATATGGGAATAATGACTTATGGTATGCAATTTGTAGATTCAGGGAAATCTTCTGTTTTGGTGTACACAATGCCTATATTTGTCACCATTATTAGTCATTTTAAATTAAATGATAAAATTAATATGTATAAAATGATTGGATTGATATTTGGTCTAATCGGCCTTTTATTTATTTTAGGAATAGAATTTATTAATTTCGATAAAAAAGTAGTATTTGGAGAGTTATTATTATTAATTTCGGCTTTTAGTTGGGCATCAGCAAATGTTTATAACAAACTAAACTCCAAAAATAAAGACATCATTCATATGACTGCCTGGCAACTTATTATGGGAGCAATATTTTTATTCATTCTCTCTTTAATATTAGAACCAAACCCTTCAATCCAGTGGTCTAATGAAGCAATTTTATCAACATTATTTAATGGTTTATTTTCTACTGCCTTTACATTTGTAGTTTGGTATTGGGTACTAAATAAAATGGATGCTTCGAAAGCATCTATGGCATTAATGTTTGTTCCTATTTTAGGTCTTATATTCGGATGGCTACAACTTGGGGAGAAGATAACATTTAATATTATTATCGGAGCATTTTTTATATGTACTAGCATTTTTATGAATACCTATAGGTTTAAAAGAACTTCAATAAAAAAACTAAAAAAAGTGTCTTGAAAATGTTAGCTATCACCACACATTACTAATATATATATAAATTCTTACTTTTAAAATTTCAATTCGAATTGAAGAAGGGAAAGATAAATGGGTAGATAAAGTGAAAACAAGAACTAAAAATCGCTTAATTCAAGAGCTATAGGGAGATGTTAATATGAAAGGTGTTATAGTAAAAAAAGCAGGTGGTCCAAATCAACTTGAACTTGTTGACCTACCAAATCCCCAACCTGGAGAGGGAGAATTGCTTATAAGAGTTCATGCAGCAGCGGTAAATCGCACAGATATATTAACGCGTGAAGGGAAAATGGGATATTTAACAAATCCTATCTTAGGCATTGAAATTGCTGGTACAGTGGTCCAAGTCAACGGTGAGAGTTCATTTTCTATAGGTGATAGGGTAATGGGTCTCGTCAACGGCGGTGGTTACGGTGAGTATGTAGTCATGCCAGCTAATCGGGCTATGAAAATTCCTAAGTCTTTATCGTTTGAAGAAGCGGCCGCCATTCCTGAAGTATTCCTAACTGCTTACCAAACGTTATTTTGGATCGGTAAGCTTCAAAAACAAGAAACCGTCCTAATTCATGCAGGTGCAAGTGGAGTTGGGACAGCAGCTATTCAACTGGCAAAAAAACTTTGCGACGCGAAGATTATCGTTACTGCTGGTTCTAAAAGAAAGCTTGCCTTCTGCCAAGAACTTGGTGCTGATGTACTTATAAATTACAAGGAGCAGTCATTCGACGAAGAGATACTAAAAGCCACTAATGGTAGGGGTGTAGACTTGATTTTAGACTTTATCGGCGCTGATTATTGGGAGAAAAACCTCGCAAGCATTAAAGTAGAAGGTCGGTGGGTCCTTATTGGTATACTGGGCGGAAGTGAATTGGAAAAGATAGACCTATTTACCTTGATGTCAAAGTGCATCCAATTAACAGGGACATTACTAACCCCAAGAAGTGATGAATACAAAGCTCTTTTAACCCATGACTTTGCTGAAATCGTAACACCTTATTTAGAACGCGGAGAAATAAGGCCTATTATTGACACGACGTTTTCTATCGAAACGGTAGGAAAAGCTCACACGCATATGGAAGAGAATCAGAATATTGGGAAAATTATACTTAAAGTTAAGGAGTAACTTTCCAAGGTTTGGGAGCAAAAAAAATTTGACAAACAAACCATTTACAAATCTAAGGCTCGCGGAGGGAAAAATGACCTGGGGAGGTACAGAAGTACCCTCCAGTTATTTTGCAGCCGGAGAAAACACAAATTTCCGCGAAACAAGAACCACAACCGGAGGTCGTCGCATGGAACATTGGCCTATGTATAAGTGTGCTCCCTTCGGTAAAACTAATTCCCTCAATCCGATCAAGTTTGATGCGGATTTTAACTGCTTTTTCGAAGTGAAAATCGAGCGTGAATAGAGTGAGGGAGCGGAGACTCGCTGCCAATCGAACCTTGGAATAACGGAGCCGTCCCCGGGGTCTTGTGGGGTTCCTTCGCCTGATTACAAGGAAAGGTCTAAATAGGAATCTGTGGAAAGGTGTTCAAAGAAGAAAACGCGTGGGTTTCCACGCGTTTTCTTCTTAACTTGATTTCCTTCGTTAAAACCCTTTCCTGTTTGTTGCATTTTTACTTTTTAGTTAATATCTTGATCAGAAAAAGTTTCAGATTTATGAAATTGATTCATGATGTTTATAAATTCTTTTGTAGCAGGTGTTACTTCATCAAATGAGTGTGCAATTATACCGATATCACGAGTTATCTTTGGATTAATATCTTTTACGAGTAAATTATGAGCTACAGAAGAAAGTGTAAAGTTTGAAGTAACACCTATACCTAAATTATTTTTGACCATAGTAATTAAAGTTTCGACATTTTGGACTGTTAGATTCTCTTTAAAATCAATATTATTTTTTTGAAACATGTTTGATATGGCGGTTTCGTGTCCTCCTTTGCAAAAAATAATTTCATTACAATATTTTTCTAGGTCAATAATTTTTTCTTGACTTAATTGATGATTATGAGGAAGTATTGCGACCATATAATCATGGTATAGTATTTCAAATTCATATGGATCAAAGGGAGATATACTAATCCCTATATCAACAGTTCGATCCTTCACCCATTCTTTTATTTGATTTGAGGTTCCTTCTGCTAATTCTATATTTACAAGTGGATATTTCGAAATGAATAATGCGATGGGCTCAGGTAGAATATTTGTTGATGCAGCAGGAACAGAGCCAATCTTAACCTTACCACTGAGAAGTTTATTTTCCCGATTAGCAACTTGATATATTTTATTCTCAATACCTTTCAATTGTCTCGCTAATATAAGAATTTCTTTTCCCACTTCAGTGAGCGTTAGTCCATTTTTCTTATCCCTATTAAACAATTTAATATTCAGGGATTCCTCTAAATTTTTTACCGCCATACTGACTGCTGGCTGTGAAATAAATAACTCTTTAGACGCCTCTGTAATATTCATTTTTTCTGCGACTTTCAAAAATATTTGAAGGTTATTCAAATTTATATTCATAACCAATTAGTTATACCTCCTATGTTAAGAGAATATCCCTTTAAATAGATATATAATGGTGTTTATGTGTGGCTTGATTTAAATTGCTAAGGTATTTAATTTTTGCACACAATAATATCATGAGCATGTCCCGTAAAGGTACGCCCGCTGATAATGCCCCCAACTTGACGTCCAAAAAGACTTCTTCCTTGTCTTTTACAATAGCGAGTATTTATTATTTTTAGTAAGTGAATACGACGTCAAAAAATGATAGTTCGCACAGATTATGCACTCCACCTGATTTCAACTGGAGCTAGATGAAGATACCGAAGAAATGAAGCTTACTTTGAATATGGATTTTCCTACCAAAATCCATATCCAATTCCACACCTCTACGTAGCGAAAGACTGCCTAAGCAGTCTTCTCACAAGTTTATCCTACATATGTTAGTTTTTCGTTGTTTTTAAACACTTCATCAATTGTACCGCCACCAAGACATACCTCGCCGTCATATAAAACAACTGCTTGTCCCGGTGTAATGGCACGAACCGGTTCTTCAAATGTAATATGTGTACTGCCATCTTCTAAAATCTCGACTTCAACCGGAGTATCTGTTTGACGATAACGGAATTTCGCTGTGCAAAAAAATTTACGAGGTAATTTTTTTGTCGAAGTATAGCTCATTTTCACTGCTGTTAATGAAGTAGAATACAATGCATCATGGTGAAAACCTTGGCCAACAAGCAATACATTACGCTCTAGGTCTTTTCCAAGAACAAACCATGGCTCACCGTCGCCACCAATACCAAGCCCGTGACGTTGACCAAGTGTATAGTACATTAGCCCGTCATGTTGTCCCATTACCACGCCGTCCATTGTCTCCATTTTTCCAGGTTGTGCTGGTAGGAATTTACTTAGGAACTCTTTAAAGTTACGTTCGCCAATGAAGCAAATGCCTGTTGAATCTTTCTTTTTCGCTGTTGCAAGACCTGCCTCTTCAGCAATTTTACGCACTTCTTTTTTCTCAATATCACCAATTGGGAACATAACATGTTTAAGCTGCTCCTGTGTTAATTGATTTAGGAAATACGTTTGGTCTTTATTTTCATCGACACCACGAAACATTAATACTTCGCCATCACCAC
The DNA here is from genome assembly GCF_041262405.1 of Lysinibacillus sp. RC79. Lineage (NCBI taxonomy): Bacteria > Bacillati > Bacillota > Bacilli > Caryophanales > Bacillaceae > Lysinibacillus > Lysinibacillus sp. RC79. The sequence continues at coordinate 22,508 of NZ_JBGCCD010000043.1, read as the reverse complement.
TCCGATCAATACGTGCATAGTGGCCCGTTGCCAGATAATCAGCACCAAGACTCATCGCATGTTCGAGGAAAGCTTTAAACTTAATTTCCTTATTGCACATAACGTCTGGATTTGGTGTGCGGCCTGCTTTATATTCTTCTAAAAAGTATGTGAAAACTTTATCCCAGTATTGCTTTTCAAAATTAACTGCATAATATGGAATACCAATGTGGTTACACACTTTAATAACATCATCATAGTCTTCTGTAGCTGTACAAACACCATTTTCGTCTGTATCATCCCAGTTTTTCATAAAAATCCCGATTACTTCATAGCCTTGTTGTTTTAACAGGTACGCAGCAACCGAAGAATCCACCCCACCCGACATGCCAACAACGACACGTATTTGCGAGGGGTCTTTTGTTTCTTTCATTAAGGTCACCTTTTCTTTTCTTAATTCACCAATCTTTTCACAATAGCTTTTTTTCCACTGCCTGTTTTATATCTTCTTCTGTCAAGCCTTAACCGAAGCTAAAACGAATTCAATTACGTAATTTTTCAGCACCATGTCCACACATTGCCATCAAGACAAGTAACGGGCCAATCGAAGCTTCTGTGCACGACGATCCACTTGATGCACAATTACCCGCCATATTAAGATTTACTAAAAACGATTCAACACATCCTGCAAAGCTTACATTGAATGCATGCGGCTACACATTTGCGTATCACCATTAACGTGGAATGTAAGTGCTTCTTCTAAGCTTATACTTCCCGTGAATCTATTTCCTTTTCTCTACGCAATTTATCCGGTGTTACATCATTTCCTAGTGAATCGAGTACAGTCATTTTTGAAAAAGTTTCGCGAACTTGTCCGCGAATTTCGCGTAAGTAGTCTTTGCGTAATACTTGTTGCTCAATCCGTTCAGCACTTGTCAAACCTTCTTCACGCTGTTTTTTCGCTAATTCATTAATACGCCCTAAGTTATTTATCATCTTATTTCATCTCTATTCTCTTCATTAATTTTGCTTATAATTTATAGCATGAGTCACTTTTAAAGGTTTTGGTGCAAAAATATCTAAACAACAGCAATTGACCTCTAAAACATGGACATTATATTCTGTTCCTACTTTTTTACAATAAACAATAATAAAATGACATATTTCCTGTACTCAACAGAAAATATGTCACTTACCCTTTATATGCTGAGTCTTTTCTTCTCATCACCTACAGTTGTTTTACCACTATGACCATTATATAAAACAACGTCCTCTGGCAATGATAGAATCAAATTTAAACTTTGCATCAGGTCCTGTTCATTTCCACCTTCATATTCAGCGGTTCCAATACTACCTTTAAAGATTGTATCACCAACAAACGCTACATTATCCTGTGCATTATAATACATAACTTGATCCATTGCATGACCGGGTGTATGTGTCATCGTCACTTTAAAATCTGAATTAGCTGACAGTTCGAATATTTCACCTGATTGTACATAATGCACATCATCAACTATGATATGTCTATTGCATAAAGCAGATAAGTTCATTCTCGCATTTTGCGTATATTCCCTTCCGAGTTCGTGCATGTAAACAGGAATATTTAATTCATTTCTAATTTTATCGACTGCACCTATGTGATCAAAATGTCCATGTGTTAATAATATTTTTTCGATATGATAACCGTTGGATTCTATCACATGTAATATTTTTTCTGCTTCTGCACCGGGATCAAATAAAAACCCATGTTTCGTATCCTGATCAATATATAAAAATGCATTTACATAAAATACATCTCTTACTGTTAATTGATGTACAACGCTTCGATTATTAATTACATCCATCAATACCACAGCTCATTCCTGACAAATCATTATTCTGACTATCATCCTGCATTGCTTCTTTTAAGGCCATTTTAAATGTTTCGACATGCTGAGCACCACTCAAAGTCATTTCTCCATTAATCAAGAAGTAAGGTACACCTCGGACTCCCATTACATATGCCTGCTTTTCATCTTTACGTACATCACTTTCAAATTCATCGGAATTCAAGACTTTTTCTACTTCATTTTCATCTAGTCCATTTTTTACAGCAATTTCTTTTAGTACATTTTTATCGCTCAACTCTAAATTATCAGTGAAATAGGCTTTGAATAAATCTTTTGCAATCGTTTTATTTCCCTGTTTTTCTGCATAATGTGTTAAGCGATGAGCATCCATTGTGTTTGTATATCGTGTAGTATAATATTTGAAATCAATACCTTCTCCTTTACCATACTGCTCTATTTGTCTAATTCTTTCTGCCGCCGCACTATTAGATAGACCATATTTTTTTGCGAAACGATCTTCTGTATTGGATACGACTTCGTAACTAGCGTCAGGGTCTAATTCGAAACTTCTCATTTCAATATTTACTTGATCTTTAATTCCTAGCTCATTCATTGCTTTTTCCAATCTTGCTTCTCCAATATAACAGTAGGGACATGCATAATCTGACCATATTTCAATTTTCATTACTAGTTCCTCTTTTCCGATTTTTAGTATTACCTCAAAATTTATAGCTTCGTTTCGATAAAGTTTGCTAACTCATGTATCAGTTGCTCATTGCGTTTATAGTACGTCCACTTTCCGATGCGTCTTGCTTCGACCAGACCTGCACGCTGTAAAGTTGATAAATATTGAGATGTAGTAGACTGATTCATCTCAAGCTTATCTCTAATCAGGCTTACACAGACCCCTATTTCATCCATTTCCTCTATCGCTTGTCGCTTTGTATCAAAATGCGTTGTAGGATCTTTTAACCAGTATAAAATCTTCAGTCTCGCTTCATTAGATAATGCTTTAAATAAATCTACCTGATCAAATTGAATTTTCGTCACGACTTCACCTCACTATCATTTATATACATATCATCATATCACGATATTACGATATGTAAATATATAAGCTCACGATTTTTTGCATGGTGTTATCAAAAAAAAATAGGCTAAAGAAATAATAAATGAGGTAAAAAAATAAAGCATTAACAATTGATCAGAAAGACTTCAGTATTAAAACCATTCAAAAACACCCCTCGATCTCTCGAGAGGTATTTTTGAATTTACTGCTTGTTGGAGCTATTTTGATAGCAGCTCTTTATGTCGGTTTAAATCAAAGTTGAACTGTTTTGAAAAAGTCGCACCATTTTGAAGAAAGTTTAACCGTTTTAAGCCTATCAAAAATAGAGATTAATAAAGGTACTTTCTATTTTCCAAAGTCCTCAGGATTTGCGGAAGAATTTACTGACAGCGAAAAGCAGATTCTACAATTGCTAGCTAATGGGTATAAGCGTAAGGAGGTTGCTTCCATTGTTTTTACAAGTGAACGTACAGTTTCAAATCATATTCAGCATATATTCGACAAATTGAATGTGTCATCTTCGTTAGAAGCAGTAACTCAAGCGATTTAGTTAGGGTATATACAGCCTAATTATGAAGAATAGTATTTAACTTTCTTCAATTAAACTAGCAACTAAAAACTCTTATGGTATTCAGCAATCGGGCGCTTTCCTTGAATAAGGAGAGGGTCTTTTTCTATTAGCGGGCCTTTGCTATTAAGTGTCCAGATTGAGGATCAACACTCTTCTCTAAAATAATACAGAAAAAGGAACCTCCCATGTTTCAGAAAGATTCCCTAAAAAGGGTTACCGCACTAGTCATTTTTGAATAGACAACGCCGAAGTACTTATATACATATAGATAGAGATATCCGAATGATTAAATATTTCAATATATGGATATTGTTCAATACGTTGTTCTTTAGTGAAGAATTAATAATTTATAAATGGGTTGTTATTTTTAACATCAACAAATATCTGGTGTCTGGAATTTAGATTTATATTTAAAAAGTATGATGTCTTGAATTATTTTTAAAATATAATCTCTATCTTCTGTTGAGACTATGTTTAACATTGCAATTATATATTTCTCGTCAGCTTTCTGTACAGAATGAGAATTATAAAGATTTGCTATAAATATACTCAAATAAACATGTATTTCCTGTAGTGGAATATTTAATTCTTCTGTAAGGGTATCTTTTTCCTCAAGTAATATACGCATTATTGTACTATTAAGTTTTCTATATGAAATAGGCAATTCTTTCTGTTTAGATATATCCTCGTATTTTTCTCCTTTAACAATCCAGTCGATAGAGACATTAAAATGCTCACTAATTGCGATTAAAGTTTCTATAGATGGTTTTGATTTTCCTTTTTCTAAATCACTTAATGCTGCTTGTGAAATGCCTATAGAATTAGCAAAAGTAGCCTGATTTAAATTAAGCGATTTTCTTAAATCTTTAATCCGCTCATTTATTTTCTCCATTATATTTTCTCCCTATTGAATAATTTTCTGAAAGTTGTTTATAATATAACTAAACTTATAATTATATAAGCGTGCTTTATAATGTTGTGTGGTTAATAATTTTAATTATACTTTCTATTGTAATTGTGTGCGAGGATATATGTTCTAACGACAGGAGGATCAATGTCAAAAAAATATAAATCAAATGAGCCGTGGGAAGAAAATGAAATGGAGTATTATCCTAAAAGGCATGTAAGTAATAAATTTAGTTGGAAAATACATCATATTGCAGGTTCCTTTTACAGCAATAAAATGAAAAGGACTATAGAGTATGAATCGATGGGAGAATGTTTATTTTATTTTTTCTTAGAGTTGGCTAAAGAAGTAGAGAAATATTATGTACAGCCATTGGAAATTGAAATTCCTTATCTTTCAAAAGAAGGGGATTTAAAAAATTGGGTACATGTCCCTGATGCTTTAGTGTTTTCTAATGGATGTAAGCCAACTATATTCCAAATTAAAGAGACTCCACAAGAAACAAAAAAAACTGTTCTTATAAATAAAAAGTGCCAAGAGTATACAGCAAATAGAGATTGGGATTATAAAGTTATCTATCCAAAGAAACTACCTCAGACTATTTTATATAATATTAAATTTCTTCAAGGAGCTATACGTAAAAGAAAGAGGTTTGAAGAGTGGATAACTGAAATAATATATCGAGTGCAGCATATGGAAGGGGTTACAATAAATGAACTTGCTTTTAGTTTTTCTCCAAAAGTTAATCCATTAATAATAATGCCTATCATTTATCATCTTATTGCTGTTGGAGAGTTACAGATTGATATTACAAAGGAGATTAACCAGTATAGTGAGGTTAGGTTAAAAAAGTTAAACGAAGAACTTTTACCATATTTAAAATTGGATGGTGAATTGTTTGAATTTAAGTGATCTGAAATTAAATGGCGAGATTGAATACTATGGTTTGAAATATGTAATATTAACCATTGAACCACCAAACGTTAAACTTAAAAGGAACAATACAAGTGGGGATGCAATAACAATAAATTATTTTGAGTTAATAACAAATCCATCTTTTCATGCAGGAAAATCAATAAGAAGAAGTATTGAAAATGATAGTCGTGAATATTTTTCAGTTTTAGAATCTTTAGATGATAAGAAAAGAGAAGAAGTTTCTAAGAGACTGAGGATTATTAGACCTTTGTTATTACTAGAAAAAATAAAACAAAATCATTTCCCTTCCTTAGTAGAGTTTCATCAGAATTATGAAGATTTATTAAATGAAAATGAAAATCCAGAGAAATTAAAACAAGAAGTTCTAATAGATAGATTGGCAATAAAAAACTCTATATCTAAAAGGACAATTAAAAGGTATTTATCTAGTTATCGTAAAGTTTCAATTGAAAATCCTTTGTTTGGTGAAGAAGGGTTAATATCTGAAGCAGGAACAGGATATAAATATCGAAGAGATAATAAAATTTTAATAATTAATCATCCGAATTATCCAGAGATAATACTAGATCAAATTCAAATTAGGTTGAGTGATGAATATATACCAATAATAAAAGAAGTAATTGAAAAGGAATATTTAACAACGCAGCGTAAAAATAAAGCACATATTATAGAAGTAATTAATATTCAATGCTCTATTAAAGGATTAGCACCAGTAAAACCTGAAACTATGTATAAAATTTTCGAACGAATTTCGTCTAAAGTAATAGAAAGAATGAGAATTGGGAAAAAGGCATTAAATAAGTATGAAGAAGTAAATAGGGGATTTGCCAATAATGAAGCACTTTATCCGCTACATCTGGTAGAAATTGATCATACCCGAATGGATATTGAAGTAATAGATGAAAAAAGTGGTCTTGTAAAAGGAAGACCATGGATCACTTTAGGAATTGATGTGTATTCAAGAATGGTTTGGTGTATGCATATTTCTTTTGAACCACCATCTGCTAATAAAGTAAGAAAGGCAATTCAGCATGGTGTCCTTTTTAAAAATACCAAAGAAGAATTTGGTACTTTTAATAATTGGGAGATTTTTGGTATACCAAACATTATACAATTTGATAATGGATCTGAATTTAATAACCTAGCGATTAAACGTTTAGTCAATGAAACGTTAATGTCAAACATAAGGTTTAGACCTATAGCAACTCCCAGATATGGTGGTACGATTGAAAGGTTATTTGGCACAATTAATACAAAAGTTTTACATAACTTACATGGTACAACCAAAAGTAATATTTTTCAAAAAAGGGAGTATGATTCATCAGAAAATGCATTATTGACTCTTGAAAATATTGAAGAAATTTTAACTCAGTATATAACGGACGTTTACCATTTTCAAAAACATGAGGGGTTACCACTAGATTGTAATTCACCAATGGCACGTTTTCACGAGGGATTAAAGATGCGTGGACTACCAGAATTTATTGAGCCAGAAGATGAAGATGCATTTAAAATATCCATATTACCAACATTATTTAAACCTTATACCAAAGATGGTGTTCGGATTGACAATAGGTTATATAGAACAAAAGATTTATCTAATTTAATAGATAAACGAGAGATAAAATATAATGTGAAATATGACATTGATGATATTTCATATATTTATATTAAACCTCCAAATGAAGATGATTATGTACGAGTTAATATTGTATCTCCTCCTTATGAATCAGTACAAGGAATGAATGCCTATACTTATAAACTATTGAACCAATATTTAAAAGAAACAGGAGAACTAAAAAGAAATAAAATTGCTACAGAAGGGCAAATTCAAAAAGCTAAAGAAGTACTTTATAAAAATATTGCAAAAATGTATAAGACAAATAGAAGAGCTAGACAACAAGCTGAACGAATGGAGTTGGACATTAAGGTAATAGATAAAAATGATGTAAAAAAAGATACTAGTAGCAAAAACCTCTCTTATGAACAACTACTGGCAAATGCAATTAAAAATTCTAATTTTGATGAAAATTAAGGAAGTGAAATAGTGGTAAATAGTTCAACCAATAATCCATTTTCTGATTTTGCTGCTAGAGTATTGAATTTAAATGTAGATCTTCCTTTTGCTGAATCAATTTATAAAGTTATGGATTCCCATATGAAGAGACCAGGGAAAACTAGACATCTGTTTATTACAGGATCTTCAAATGTAGGTAAAACTAAATTGGCAGAGAACTATATAAAGAGATACCCTAAATATACTATTACTGAAGAAGACGGTACGGAAGTAGATATTAGACCAGTAATCTATATGGAAACTCCCCATCCATTTACTTTATTAGAATTTTATCATGAGCTGATACATGCATTAGGTTCTCCACGTTTAGGTGGAGTTCCAAAGATAAATGATTTAAAAGTACGTGCTTATAAATTAATTGATAGACAAAAAGTCAAAATGGTAATCATAGACGAAATAAATAATATACAAACTTCGGCAGTTAATAAAATCACAGCGATGGATGCAATAAAACATATGGCCAACAAAACAAATGTTACATTAGCTTTGATGGGGACACCTGAAGCGAAAGAATTAAGAATTCTTGATGAGCAATATAAGTCAAGATATCGTCCGAAATCCATTGATCGTTTTACAGAATGTGATGAAGAATTTTGTAAGTATTTAAATCAAATAGAAGAACAATTGAAATATCCTAAAAAATTTGGTTTAGGAGATTTGAAAACTGGACTACCTCAATTACTTCATTATCAGAGCAAAGGAAAAGTAGGTTATTTAATTCCTATTATTCAAGAAGCATTTGATTTATTAGGAGTTTTTCAAGAGTCATTCAATGATTTTAATGATGCCATATTATCTCCATATGTACTTGATGAGGCATATAAAATAATTCAAGGTGATTTCATTGATGATAATATAGAGGGAATTTAAAGAAATGTATATATCCCTTTCAAAAGGTAATAACTAGATTAAAAACTTTTGAAGGGGATATTTTTGAAAACACAATTATTAACAGTAAGAGTTAAACCCTATGAAGATGAATTACTATCTAGTTTTCTAATTAGATTGGCAAATGGCAATGGATTCAATATATTGAAATTTTGTTCAAGTTTTAGTAAAAGTACTTCGCATTTTTTTCAAAGAAGTGATATTGAATTGTTAGATTTTTATCCACTTAGTCTACTTGATATTGATAAATTAGCTGACATAGCTAATTTAGAAAGTACACAATTATTAAATTGCACCTTCATGAAGATAACTTCAAAATTCTCGGGAAATAATAATTCAAGGGTAAGAAACATGACGGATCTAATTAGAGAGCAGTTATTTTATTGTCCAGAATGCCTACATGAAGCAAATTGTTATAGAGATATATGGAAGTTGGAAGGTGTTAATGGTTGTTTAAAGCACAATAAAAATCTGTTTGATAAGTGTATGAACTGCAACGAAGTAATTCTCTATGAAGAAATAAACTCGATTGGTAAATGCCCACATTGTGATTTTTTATTGAAAAAATCTATCGATAAAAATGGGGGAATTGAAGAGATAGATAAAAATAATATACTATCGTGGATGTTTTTGTTAGAAGATAGTTTACTTCGAATAGAGAATAATGAGTTAGCGCTAAAGTTATTATTTTTATTAAATGAATTTAAAGATGTTTTAGATAGAGATTTAATAACTAAAAACATAAATAAACATACTTCGTTACCGACTTTGCTTCAACATGTTAGAGGTACAATAACGAAATATAAGAATCTCCACTTGAAGATTGTGTTAAATATTTTAAATGAAAGAAAGGCAAACTTGAAACAATTATTAACATTAGAAGTGCCACAAGCTTTTAAAAACAATCTTAGAATTAGTAAAAAAATCGATACTGTCTTCTGTATAGCCCCTTGGTGTCAATCTTTTAAAATTTGCGGTTCACTTATCAAAACTGGGAGCAGCAAGAGAAAGAAAAAAGATAACACAGAATTAAAGTACTATCTGTTTTGTAAAGAATGCGGTTGTGAATATGCATTTGATAATAACAATCAACTTATTGAACGAACTAATTTTATTTCTGCTTTTAGTAAATTAGCGCAACGAAATATTAATAATCTTAGTTTAAAGAAAGTATCTTTTATTTTCGAAATGTCTATTGATAAAACACGAAGAGTCTTAGCCTATTTCGCTAGTAGGGACGTAAAAGTATTCTTAAACTCAAATGAAATTGCCCTAGATTCAAGTAAGTTATTGAAATTTATAAATAGCATAAGGGAAGGGCAAAAAATAAAGCAAATTAGACAATGGAATATATGGGAAAGTTATAGTGAATTTTTAATGTATAGATATCACATTGAGGTAATAAATGAATTATTTATGAAAGAAAATGTGCGAAAGAAAGAGACAAGTAAATCTACAAATAAAAGCACAATGTTTCTATTAGTTAAGAAAATCGTAGATGATATGTTCAACAATGATGAGGATATCACCGTTAAGAATGTCTGTAACAAATTAAACGTAGCAGCTGAAACAATAAGGAACTGGGGATGTAATAGTTATATTGCGCAGGTTAAACAAAAACAGCGAAGATTTCGTACTGATAGACTGAGAGAAGATATTAAGTATAAGTTAGAACTATATCTTAAAAACACATCATCAGAACAAATATCTGCAACAGGTTTTTATGAATATATAGAAATAGGAAGAACAGTATTATGGAGAATAGACAAAGAATTGACAAGGTATATTGCATATAAACTAGGTACTTTGAAAAATTATGAAGAGATATTGATGTGAGGGATGGGATTTATGTGCGGAAGTGAAACTTTCACAATAAGACCGAAACTACATGAAGGAGAGTCTTTATTAAGCTATTTAATGAGAGTTGTAAACGCAAATGGAATAGCAAATATTTCAGAACTATGGCAATCAGTAAAAGAAGGAAATTTATACAAAGTGGATAGGCAGTTTGCATATAAGTTTGATTTATATCCAAGTGATATTGCTTCAATAACTAAACTTGGGGGATTTTTAAACAAAAGTGAAAATGAGTTAAAAGAACACTCTTTTGAACCAATTGTAAGTCTTTTTTATCCTGGATCAGCAGGTAAAATGATTTTTGGAAAAGAGATTGAGCTTAAACACCGACGTTTTTGTAGAGAATGCCTTGAAGAAACCGGTGTTTACAAGTTGAAGTGGCAGGTTAAGGAAATTGAGATGTGTGAAAAACACTTAATGATGGTTACGTCACAATGTCCTAATTGTGGGGACCATCAGCCATACAGAAATAGAAAGTATTTAAATCAGCTTCAATGTGATAATTGTGGAAATAATTTATTCGATAATATAGTAAAATCCTCATTAGAAACAGTTTTTATACAAAGACAGTTGAGAATCCTCAGAGATTGGAATTATATCTTTGGGGATTTAATTGTAAAAGCAACTCATTATTTTAAAAATCCTCAGAGAATCCATAATCATATAGCTATTTTATTATTATTTTTTACAACACCTCTAGAGGGTACTGTTAATTACAAAAAACACCCGTTTTTTATACCTTCTCAGGCTAAAAAATTATTGATGTTAGCGAGAAATAAGATTGAAGATGAAAGATTAAATCTAAGTTTTGTATTAAATACACTAAGAAATTTAAATATTGAACTAAAAGATGTTTTTTTGAAAAAAGTTCCTTTTTCTTTTTGCAAATTTATAAAAAATAAAAAAGAAAAAAATAAAATTAATAAGACTTGTGAGTCTCACTGGTGTAAGTATTATGGTACTTCTAGTGCAATGAAAGATATGAAGATTTTCTCAAAAGGGAAATATATATTGAATTCTCATTTATATAACTCTGTTTATGTTTGTACAAATTGTTATGTGCAGATGGGTTTTCATAAGAAAAATAACGAATGGGAAGGAATAAATATTTCATATAGACTATTAAATGAAATTAAAGAACTTTATCATAGTGGTCTTTCACTAAGACAAATAGGTATACGTTTGAAAATAGATAGATATCGAATCCAATATTATCTAGGGTATATAGCTAGGTTTCAGCAAGAGAATATTAAAGATTTAGATAAAAAGAATGTTGATGTAGAAACATTAATACAGAACTTTATTTTATTAAAACCATATTGGCGTAGTTATCAAATGTTAGCTAGAGAAGCATCAAAATTGTTTAAGTGGGATGGAATTACAACGTATTATTACTATTGGCATCCTGAGATACAAGAGTATATTTACTTAGAACAAAATAAGAGGAAAACAAATCAAATTATTCATCAAAGTTTATTTCATAAAATAGATGAAACTATTGAACAATTAATTAAAAGTAATATGGAGATTTCTCTAAAGGAGGTTGCAGCTACATTAAATGTTCCGGAAGAAAATTTAAGATACCATAAATTAAATAAGGTAATAATAAATAAAAAATATACAAAATTTTCTTTAGATAGAATTGAGGAAAAAGCGACTATTATTGAACAAATAGCTGTTTTTGTTAACGATAAGAAGGAACGTGAGCAGCAAATATTTGCTCATGATATATATGAGTTCATTGGAAAAACTCCAAAATATATAAAGAATAATTTTCCTGATATTGCTGATCAGATTTCAAATTTAGCTAAGAAAAGTAAATCTAAACAAAAAGAAATACGGAGAAAGAATTTAGTAAAGGTAATCATAGAAATTTACAAAGAATATGGGGAAGTTGAAAAGACCATTCTTAGTCAACATCTAGGTGTGTCTGTAAAAACTTTAGAAAGTGGTCAAGGAATATATAAAGGACTAGGACAATTGATTAAAAAGACAGTAGCTGAATATGACCAGAATTATCAAAAATAGTTTGTGACAGCTATTGTTATAATTAATCTGGATTATGACAAATGTAAATATAATATATGACAAAGTTATATTATAAAAAGGCGTAAATACATACAAATTTTGTGACAGGATTAGTTATAACTCACAGGCTTTTGTTGTATCTTTAAAACAAAGTTTAACCGTTTGTAAGAAAGTTGTACCGTTTTGAAAAAAGTTATATCGTTTATAAAAAAGATGAACTGTTTTTTAGATCTTAGAATGATAATTTATAAAAGTTTGATTAAAAATCCTGTTATATGCAGGATTTTTCCTTTAAAGGTTTTAATTTTGATAAAGTCCTTGAAGAAGTAAAAAAATAACCAGGCACTCATTTAATTGTGAGTACCTGGTCTTTTTACATATTAAAACGGTCAAAGATAAAGTTGTAACATGGTTTAGATATGAAAGAACATCATTTAAATTAAGAGATAAGAAACATCATGTTTTCTTATTTGTTGGATAAAAACATGATGTATTACAACCATTATCGAGGGCAATGGAACTTGAAAAGGTTACCGCCTGCAAAATACAAACAGCCGCTTCAAAAGGTTGCTGCTTTTTTTCAAAATGTCCTTTACAAAGGGTATACTCTAATGAGATGTTTACGAAAAAATAAAAAAACTCGCCGTTCATTCCGCCAGGTTTTTAATACAATCACCTACACTCTATGTCTTGGAAAATGTAATGGTTTCTCCAAGATTAAATGTTTTACTTTTCTTCTTTCCGTCCAATTTCCATGTTATTGTGATTGTTCCTTTACTCAATAAATCTTTGATATCCTTATTTTCAAGCTGCTTATAATTTATAATGATTTCGTCTTTATATTCTATCTTATTTTTTTCTGGATCTTTATCTTGATAACTAGAACCGTTCCAATAAACGTCTTCCCCTAATAGCTCACGAAATGAATAGGGTATGTATATTTCTAAATCATCTATATTGTCAGAATAATCTATATTTAATGTAAATTCTAGTTTTTTAAAGTTATTTTTCTGAGATTTATCTATATTATTGTATTTTCCCTGAGACTTTTCATCAAGCTCAATTATTTTAGTATTAATATTAATTATTGGGTTAAAGCGATAATACGTATAAGTACCTACGCCGACTACTAAAAAAACTAGCAAAAGAACAACTATGAACCGACTTTTGTTCAAAATATCCCTCCTACTTAAAAAGAAAAACAATAACTTAATGCTCAAGCATAGGTTATTGTCTTTCTATCATCAATTACGATTGAATTAACTTATTAATTTACCTTACTTTAATAACTACTTACCAGTATAATACATTATCATCCCATACCGACCACTTTTGTTGATTAGTACTTATACTAACGTCAAATGAAAGGCCACCTGTTATATTTCCTTTTTCGTAGTTAACGCTTGCTGAACCACCTAACTGTCGAATAAGTGTGTATATATTTTGTTCCGTAACTTAAAGCATTATTAGTTTTTTTATTTATATACACAGTTGCATAAGAATCAAAATTTAGCTTATCATCTTCTACGTTAAATAGGTAGACACCAGAACTACTTTTACTACCATCTCTTTTAGACACAGGACTACCTGGTACAGCAGCATCATAATAAGTACCATCATTAGCGTTCCATTCAATTGATACTACGTCTATAGTTGATGCATAAACTTCACTTACTCCATTAGTAGTCCAACTAGTATTTAATCTCCAGAAAGAATCTCCTGATTTTTTAGTTGAATAAGCTGTTAGAGTCATTTGAGAAGGTTTGATAGCTGCTGGTTCAATTCCTACATCCGCACCTTTATTATCTATGTTTAGAGTAACGCCAACTAGTTCTAAATTTGCTTTAACCTCATCAAGATTATTTTGATTATCTTTTACGACATTAAACATAAATCTATCAAACTCTTCATCAGTTAAATTAAGAATTTGTTTTTTATAGAATGATAAGTTTGTAATAATTTGAGAGTTTGATGCATTGCTAAAGTCATTAGCCATAATTACTTCTTTCTTTTGACTATAGCTAGTAGCATCAATTTCAGAAGCGTAAGAATTAGATACAAAAGCTGTTAAAGAAATAAATAGAGTTGGAAACAATATAGTAATAATTTTCTTCATATTTTTCTCCAATTTTTTCTGAATTTTTAAATTAATAAGTTAATTCACTGTAATACAATACAATTAATGGTTTAAAAATCACTTTTTAAAATTTTTTGTTAAACAATTTCTAAAAAGTTTATAAACCTTCTTACCATGCAAAGCGACAATACATCACTCTGTCTATTCAATCCCTTCTTTTTTACAGCTGTATCAACTCTTTTAAATCTTTTGCAGGGCACGAATTAATTCACTTTTTTCATGAAGAATATGGATTGAAGCAAGCTTTTAATTCTACAGTTGCAGTATTAGTTACAATAGTAAAAATAAAGAAATATGCAAAAAGATAATACAAAGAATCTTTTAAGAGAGGTGCGAGCTAATACAGAAGGAGCTACATTGGCTTGTTTAAGCAATGTAGAAGTTATAGAGGTACATGAGCTAACACAACAAAAAAATAACGACTCTTTAATTTCGAAATTTTATGAGGGTGGATATCCAGACCGAAAAATGATTGCTGATTATTGTACTAAATATAAATATTTGAATGAAAATATAGCAAAAGAGATTTTAAATGACTTTTATAAGAAAATGGATATTACCATACATGTGGTAATCGAATCCTTATGAATATCCATACTACATCCACATCCTTTCTACGGCCAATCAAATTAGAGGTTGGTGCAGCAACCTGAGTAGGATGAATCTCCCATGAGCGCTTCCCGTGAGAGAGTGATAGTTCAATAAGAACTTTATTGCGATGGTAAATAATATTAATATAGAATGTAAATAATTTTATTTAGAGGTGCAACTATGAAATTATATAAGATTTTAGCCGTAATTAGTGAAACAACTTCATTTTTAAAGTAAAATTTTTTTATTGATTTTAAGTAATTTTGTTCACACTTCGCTCGAATTTTTGTAAGGTTTAAACGGCTTATGAGGGCTCAGAATATTAGTTATATGCAATAAAGATAATGACCGTAATAACTTCTATCATTAAAGTAAAATCCAAGAAGACGATTGAAAAAAAGGGGACGAGGTTATGTCAGAAAATAAAAAAAGTATACAAAAAAAGGTGCAGGGAAATTACAGGCGGAAAATAAACCAAAACAGGATTAATAAGGATTTCGATAAAAAAGAGTTTATTATTCTGGCTATAATCGTTATTATAATTTACTTTTTGAATGCTATTATCCCAGAATTTTAGAAAAGTGCATTTTCCCCTAACATGTGAATAAAGTATATGTATCTATTTGCATATTTTCGATTCACAAAACATCAATAAAAAGGCAGATTTATTCTACACGTTTTGTAGATAAAATCTGCCTTTATGTTTTAACAGCAACAATCTTTGAGAAAACAGCCTATATTTTTAATCATAAAAAGCCATAAAGTATCCATTGCTTTTGTGCGTTAGTTTTGCCATATAAAATTCAGCAGCACCTTTTACACCATCATCATCAACATAACCTGAAATACCTCGATATTCTAATGCGAAATATTTAGAGCCGGAAATTGAATATTGTTTCCCTACATTATCATCAACATATGGATCTTGTTCCCTTAATTGATAAAGAACTGGACCGAAATCAGTTTGCTCTATTTCTACTTTAAAATCTCCCCCAGTAGAATGCCGAATGCTGGAGTTTGAGTAAACCGTTTCATATCCAAGTAAATCCCATACGCCATTATTTAGTGTATTTATGCCTAAACGATTGGTTCTTTTTAGTAAAGACTCACTTGGCTCGATTGTTCTGATAATAACTTCATCCGTGATTAATATATCCTGTTTGTCAGTATCATAATAAACGATATTATCTGTAAACTCGGATGGTTGACTTGTGGAATTGCTTAGTTCTTCTGCTGACGTTTAGCCGAGTATATAGATGTCTTACCACAAAAGTTTCAGTCGGGAATTATTGAACGAACTTTATTTCGAAATGATACTTTAATGGAAGAATTTGAAGAATGGTGCAATGTGACAATTGAGCAGTTCACAACTAAGAGTAATGCTATTTATGAAAAGCGTGAAGCAATTGTTGAACGCTTTAATCCGTCTGCACAAACCGTTTTTTCACAATCATTTCATGATGGTGAAATTTTAAATGCTGAGCAAAAAGGGAATAATTTTACGCTTCTATTAGATATGAGTGGCGGGTTTACAGTCGAGTCAATTGTGCAGTTAGTTTTTCATGATGCACAAACAGAAGGTAATCTTGAAGGCTATTACGTGTATGACGAACTAATAAAGATCGAAGGTAGATTTGCATTACGAGTTTTATCTAGTTTTGGTAGTTCTTATGCTGAATGGACGATTTTCTTCAAAGATGTGACAGCAAAATACTTGTATCGTCCTGCAGTTTATATTGAACCGGGAGAAGTCGCTACGTGGGATGATTATGTTATTGCGCTAGACCTAGATGACAAATACTATATTGTAAAAGATAAGCACTTTGTGGAGATTGATTTGGTTAATCTTTCGCAAACGGATAATGGGATTTTTGCTGGAGGGGTATTACTAGGTGATACCTTTGAGGAGGCAAGAGAGCGAATTTATTGTGCTACTTATGAAGATCCATATGCTCATTTGAGTGAGCCTATTCCGACTGATGAGTTGTTATTTGCTATGTTTGATTTAGACCAAAATATACGAGTACGTGCCTTCAACACAATTTTTGCACTAGGAGAGGATGCTGCATATATTGTTAATGATGCGTTACGTAAAGTCGATGTAAGCGTAGATGAAAATATGTATTTTGGCATTATAGCAAGCCATTTCGATCAACTCGGTTGTTTAGAGGATGATGTAAAACTGAAATGGCTTAGGGAATAAGAAGAGTGCTGTTCAAAACGTTCTCCGATTGAACAGCCTTTTTGTTTTTATTCAAGTCAGTATAGCTTGAGATTTATTTTATCGTAAATTTTTTAATACCTGAAAAACATCTTTTCTTTTACTAGTCGAGCTAATAAATGATCCTACATAACTCCATTAAAGGGCGCTTTTCTGAAATAAGGAAAGCGTCTTTCTTCATGAAAAGGGCCAGAATGTGGAGGAATGGATTATATTTATATATACAAGTTTATATTAATTGCGGTGAACCGTATCATAAGTAAGTGCGGTTTTTGAATAAGTCACTAATCATATTGATAATGATATGATTAGTGATTTATTTTGCTTCATAATTAATAGAGAAAGGTAAATTGTTTGCAGCTGTATTGTGAGGGGGCACTAATAATCCTAAATTAAGTTCATTTAAATAGAAAGTCCAGTTTTGCGGAGAATATAAGTTATTACAATTAATAAATAACAATAAAAGCGAGCATCAACCTGTTCAGTTGATGTTACATCCCAAGTAGGCGGTCAATGGCTCTTTTCACTTTGACGGGCTACGTGGGATGTGGAATAATCCATTCGGGATGTTGCCCAAGAAGAAAACTTAAGCGAGATGTGTCCAAAAACTTGATGTAGATCCACTTTTCCTTTAAGCGATCAAACACACGCTTTCCCGTATGACGCTGCTTTTTTGGCATTTCTAAGTCCGCTATCAGCCAATCCATGATTTCATCTTTATATACATCTATCTTTTTTGACACGGTTTTACGCTTCTCTAGTTTCAGATTAAAATCCTGTTGCTCCACGTATTTTTGTACGATTTTAAAATCATGTCCCGTTTCATTTGCTATTTTCCGTAAGGAATAACCCTTCTCCTCATACAAAAATTTGATATGATGAGCTTGTATCATTGTAAGCATCCTTTCCATTCCTCCTAATCGACTTTTTTGCCAATTAGAAGGTTAGTAGATTTGAAGGGTACGGACAATGATATTTTTTTACGTTTTAAAGGACCCATAACTGCTAGAATTTCCAGTTACATTCTGCTCCTTTTTTATTTTGCACTAAACATTTTATATTAAAGTGAAATTCCACGTAATTAACCATATATAAATTGACCCGTAGTCATAAATGATGATTGTAAAATAAATATTCTAAAATTTAATCAATAAAATAATAAGATAAATATTGACCGTGAGTCTAAAAAGTATTATAAATAGTTTAGTGGTTATTTCCAAAAAAGGGGAAATGTAAGTTGTCTAATACACGTATTCATTTTATGGATTTTTTAAAAGTGTTTCTTTCTTGCACTGTAATCGTCCACCATGCAGGTCAACCTTATGGCGGGTCAAATGGTTTTTGGTATGTACGAGATTTGGGTGTCGATTCTGACTTGGGCGTTTTTTTTGGGATAAACTCTGCCTTTAATATGAGTCTTTATTTTTTTCTTTCTGCTTATTTTATTCCTCTTGCGTATAAACACAAAGGGAATATAGGTTTTTTGAAAGATCGGTTGAAGAGAATTGGTATACCTTTATTGTTTGGATTTATAGTAATAATTCCTTTAATAATGTACTTTTATTATAATGAATTTCGTGGTTACCCTAACCTATCGTTATATGAATACTATAAAAATATTTATCTAGGATTTGGTGAAAAACCATTAAATTGGGCAGGACCATCTTGGCCAGACCTAAATTTTGGCCATCTTTGGTTTATTGAACATCTTCTTATTTATTCACTGATATATCTATTATTAATGAATCTTTTTAAAAATATTAATTTACCAAAAATTTCAATTGCCCCAACACATAAACATATTTTTATATTTGTTATTATCGTATCGTTAATCACTTTTTTAGTTCGAACAAGTTATTCGATTGATGAATGGATTGGTGTACTAGGTTTTATCCAAATGGAGTATGCACACTTTCCTCAATATTTAGCATTTGTAGTTTTGGGAATAACAGCTGCTAATAGTAACTGGATTTATCATATCCCTAAAGGTGTTGGTAATTTATGGTTATTTATAGGGGTTTTATTAATTGCTTTAAATGTCATTGGGTTTGTACCACATTCAAGGGGTGGATGGGATAGTAGTTCACTTATTTATGCAATCTATGAGACCTTTTTATGTACAGGACTTTCAATTGGTTTAATTGAATTATTTCAACGTAAATTAAATAGAAAATCAAAATGGATTGAGACGCTAGCTAAAAATTCCTTTTGTGTTTACATTATTCATATTCCGGTTTTAATTGGAATTCAATATATTTTAATTAGTGTACCTGTTTCAGGCTATATAAAATTCGTATTAGCATCACTATTGGGGATTGTCTTTAGCCATTTAATATCGTATTTTATTATTCGGAAATTACCGATTATTAGTCTACTATTCTCTGGTACAAATCATAGACGTTCTCAAAGTTTAGTCGATAAATTTAATAAGAAGAGTATATATTAGTTCTCTGCTTGTCTCCAATTCTCTCTTTGACAACATTCCTGCGAGTTTTTATAACCCAGGCTATTCTCGCAGGAGTACTTTGGAAATCAACAGGATCTTTATGAAGATATTCCTTTAAAGAAAACATCAAAACTCATCATAAGTTGTGTAATAAGATCATCTTCGCCTCCACCAAGACACCAGTGGGTTAATACACCAATAAACATTTGAATAGTTAAGTCTGCCAGTGTTTCAGGGGATAATTTTTGTGTAAATTCCCCCGTTTCTTGTCCATGCTTAAAAATTGGAATCAATAAAGCACGAAGATTATTCATATTATCTATGTGATTATTTAAATTATTAGCACTTGAGAGAGTTGCCATTAAAGTTGCTCTTCTTAATGACCTTGTATAGTTTAAATTATGTACGATATTAATTAACGAAGAGAGTAGTTTAGGTACTACTGGACTTGTGATATTCATTAATTTTTCAGCTTCTGAATAGATTGAAATTCTTTCGAAATCCTCTATGACTGCCTCTTTTGTCGGAAAATAATTAAAAAAAGTACCCTTAGAAACTCCAGCTAATTTCACAATATCTTCAACCTTTGTCGACTCATATCCGTTTTCCGAAAATAATTTGAAAGCAGCGTTTGTTATAGCTAATTTAGTTTGTCTTTTCTTTTCTTCCCTTCCCAACTTTATTCACTCCATTTCTTACAATAACGTTATTATTAATTCTACTATAAATAACTGTTTAAAAAGTAATTATTGTTTTAATTATACGTATTAAGAAAACAGACAGCTATTATTGATATGCTCCCAATTAGGTAGACAGATGAAATAAAAAAATTCATCTTATCTAATTGGGGGCATCTTTGTATGGCCTTTTATAAACATCCCAAAGAATTAATGTTATCTATTGTTCATTTATATCAAGACACTAGCGTCGCATTAAAATAGCTTAGGTTTCAATTAGAGTCTGAATTTTCTGTAATTATATTTCTCCATAAAAAAATCCTTTATAATGGTTTGGCGGTAGTAACCAATCCAAATCCAACATAAGGGACAAACACATGGATAAGATACCATATAAAACATTATTTAAACAATGGTTATCACCGATTTCAGATAATTTATTTGATAAATTGGTAAAACACTATCAATTAGACGTCTATACCAAAAAGCTTTACACAGCTTCATTTATGAAATTACTGTTATTTGCACAGCCCCATGAAACGGAGAGCTTACGCGCACTAAGCGATTGCGTATTTTTAGAAGAACTGCAACAGGCAACCCAGTTAGACTCGATTAGCTTTTCACAGTTAGGACGTCGGTTAAGCCAGCTACCAACCGCCTTTTTTCAAGCGATTTTTCACCATTTAGTGGGCCAAATCCATCAAAAAACAGACTTTCAAACACGAAGAAAAACAACGACACCACTAAAAATCGCTGATTCGAGTACATTGCCTTTAAATCTAACGAATCATCCGTGGGCGAAATTCCGTAAAACGAAATCAGGTGTGAAGCTTCATTTACGCCTTGTCTATATGGAAAAAGGGTATTGTTATCCGGATTAAGCCGTACTGACAAATGCCATACATATATGGAGATACGCCAGTAACAAATTTAATATATGCGTGGTTGGAAAAAGATTTGAAATCAATATACTGGTTAAAATGATTGAAAACAATCAAATTTTTTTACGAAAACTAAATTGGAAATAACAAGTAAGAATCTATTTTGAACAAACTTTTTTACAAAATAGATTCTTTTTATATGCCGTTATATGCAGTTTTATAAGATATTTTAGTTCAAACTTTATTACAAAGCTACATGTTTGTAGCTTTGTAAAAAAGTTTGATCATTTATAATAAAAATTGATAATTTGTAATAAAGTTTGATTAAAAACATCTCACCTCTATAGATTTTTAAAGGTGAGATTTATTTATTGGAAATTTAGGTGATAATATTACTTTGGAGATTGTGAAGAAATGTACTTAAACTAACGGTGCAGGTTACTTTAACATTTTGTTAAAGCGCATATGAGAATTATTTTAAATTTCATGTAAAGGTCTCTTTACATATTTCTAATTTATGGTATCTTAAATGTAAAATCTTCTTTACATATTGCGGGTGAATATATTGAAAAATAAAATTCAAGCTTATCGGAAAACGAAAGGATTATCACAAGAAGAACTTGCACAAAAATGTAAAGTGTCCAGACAAACAATTAATGCTATTGAAAACGATAAGTATGACCCAAGTTTACAATTGGCATTTACTTTGTCTCATGTTTTAGGTCTTTCTATTGAAGAATTATTTATTTTTAAGTATGAAGGGGATGGGAGTAAATGATAACTGTAAAAAAAGTTAGTATATTTTGTTCTGTAGTTCTTATTATTTCAATTGGTGGTTATGGTATTCATGAGTGGATTACAAAAGAGATAATTAATGCTTCTACACTATTCTTTGTTTTTTTAGGAATTGGTTTCTTATTTCAATCCTTAACTTGGGGTGAAATGGATGGAAAACATGAGGGCGAAAAAGATGAGATGGAAAAGCATATTACACTTTTAAGTTCTAAAATAAGCTATTACTTATTATTGTTTTTGATGCTAATTGTTCTAATGGTGTCTGAAAAAGTAACTGCAATGAATGATATAAAGAATATTCCGCTTGTTATTGTAATTGGACTTGCTTGGATAACAATGCCTATTACTGAATTAGTTGTTTCAAAAAAATATCGTTAATTTTGTGGAATACAATTAAAATGAAATCTTGTTGTACTCCCATGAAAGAACTTAATCATCTTTCATTTTCTGTGGTGAAGAGCAGATTTTTGCGCTTCATGGATGGCTAACGGGGTGCTTTCGTATTATAAGGTTAACCAGTTTTTTAAAATGTACCCTATAAGATAGACACTTTCAAAAAGGTCATCTTATAGGGTATTTTTGTTTATAATGAAGAAAAAACGAGCGGTGGTTAATA
>NZ_JBGCCD010000042.1:0-46053 GCF_041262405.1 Lysinibacillus sp. RC79 | reverse complement strand
AACCCATAAAACTTTCGAACCGCCGTATACGGAACCGTACGTACGGTGGTGGGAGAGGTCGACTAGTCAATTAATGGCTAGTCTCCTACTCGATTCTTCACCAATCGGGCGTTTACGGGCAGTTAACTTCCCATAACTTTTTTGCTTCCGTTTAATCTCGAGGTTGTACCCGATGCTTCTCTTTCGGTACACAATTACTGCCCGTTAATGCGGGGTAAAGTGATTGAATGTAACCAGTTCTTTGAAAGGGCTGGTTATTTTTCATTCGGAGTGTCAATCAAAGGATATACTTGTGATTTTTGAAAGGACTTGTCGCTTCGCGGGTATTTACACAGATTGCGCGGGTATTTGTCTCCAATTCGCGGGTATTTTAACCGATATCGCGGGTATTTTGCCTTCAAGCGCGGGTATTTCTGAAGTGCATTAAAGTTGATTGAGATTTTTCAGACTATTGGCTGTTCTCAAGCTATATTTTACAATTATACAATGATTGAAAAGGAGGAAAATACCTATGAGACAACAATGGTCAGATGAATTACAGGTGGCACAGGTGCGCGTTGCTAGGCCAACTGATAAATTAAAGGAAATTGAAGAATTCTATTGCGAAGGCGTGGGGTTAGAAAAAATCGGCTCTTTTTCAGGACATCGAGGCTACAATGGTATCATGATTGGCCTTCCGAATGCTGACTATCATTTAGAATTTACAGAGCATATTGAAGGAAGCCCTTGCCCAGCACCAACAAAGGATAACCTGCTCGTATTGTATATTCCAAATCGTTCAACCATACAACGTATTGCGGAACGATTATTGCAAATGGGCTACCCTGATGTAGAGCCAGAAAATCAATATTGGGCTGAAAAAGGTGTCACAATTGAAGATCCTGATGGCTGGCGTCTTGTATTGATGAACACAGAGGGTATTTAAATAGATAAACGGACGAGCTTACGTTTTTATACCCAGTATGGTATTTTGTTGCGGCCTTTAATATTGAAAGATGGAAAGGCAACTGGCAAAAAAACTTTTGTCTGAAGCAATTAGTAAATAAAAAACGATACCCTTCGTTATACATGGAGGGGTATCGTTATTGAGATGTTCTATTGTCCTAAAGCAGCATTTTGATGATAATGAGTAGCAATGGATTCAATATCTAGCTGGGTATAGTTTGCCCAATTAGCCTTTCTAAAATCTTCTTCACTAAAGTAAATATTCAAAAGCTCTGTCATAGATTTATCCCCATTATGTGCCGTTAACGGGGCATACCAATTAATAGCTGGAGTTTTAACACTTTTTAGCTTAGATAGCTCTGCAAATATTTTAGTGGAATCCTTCAGCATTTGACTTTTCATACCTTTTTTCACATCTGTATCTTGAATGGAGATTGATACCGTACCATTCTTTTCTTCAACAGTGAATTTATTTTTAACGATAGCTCCTACTATATCTTCAACGGAAGTATTTTTATCGACAGCAACTTCCTTTGGAGCGGTATTTTTTCCGCAAGCTGATAATAAAAGTGTGGCTAATAAAAACAAATAAAATAACTTCTTCAATGTAATAACCTCCCTTGTTACTACCATATATGCGCAAAATGGAGGTGAATTATACAAAAAGAAGGAAGGTAATAAAAAAATCAATTATGCCCCGGCATAATTGCGTCCGGAATCGGCTTTGTGCTTAGGCATGCACGAGGGCCGACACGATGTCGGTCATTTCGGTGATGCCACAGGACGTGGCGTTTTTACCGATGCAGGTCAGTTAGCCGTTATCGCATGGATGCGATGATTTTAGGCTAACATCCTTTATGAACTCCTTTCCGATTTCCGTGACATCCGCCGGAGGCTTTAGGCCAACACAACGTTGGTCACTCAGGCGTTTTCACAGGATGTGAAGTTCTTAGCCTGAGTTCCTCTTTTCAGCGGATGTTTGGACACCCGATGAAAAGTAACTTAAACCCGCATTCATCTCACCACCTATAGAGGTGGAGACTTCTGTAACCGTCGTTTCACTTTCGCTACAGAAAATAATTGCTGAAAGAAGTTAAATTACAATGGAGTTACATAAATCTGTTTTTCAGTTGGATCCCAGAGGACAATCCCAATATCTTGGTTTTGATCTATAATACGAATAGAAATTGGAATATAATCAAATAAAATAGTATTCAATTTAGTACTAGTCAACTGTAAAAGACCTATCAATTCAGTATCATTTATTAAAGGCACATTAACATCTATTTTTAATTCAGTTAAATTCCCGTTTTCATATCGAAGTTTACCAACTATTTTAGGATTTAAATGTTTAAAGCTTTCTTGAATATCTTCTTTAAAAATTAATAATTTACTATAAGTATCTTTGTCTAAACTATAAAGTGAATCTGAAGGGAATGTATAATTTTTTATATCTATACCAGTCCATTTATCTATTTTACCCTCTCCTTCAGGAATAAATGTTTGAGCTAAAAATATTCCTGGAATTATATCGTTTTTATTGGATTCTTGATATAAAGTTAAATAAATAGGGATATTAGGAATTTTATTATCATTTCTTATATTTTCTATTATAGTTCCGGCTATTTCCTTACCGTAATTTTCTACGTCGTTAACATTATCTTCGTTCGTATCGACTTTAACTTGATCTGTATAAGTTAAGCCTTTATCGTCATGTACTCTAATGTCATAAAATTCATTTAAGGATATGGCTAAAGACATTCCTTCTACTTTTCCGTTTTCTTTGTTAACAAAATTTTGTTCTAAGACATGAGATAATATTTTAGGATTATTTTTTTCATCCTCTAAAACATCTCCAGTACTTTTTTTTATAGGTGGGTTTAAACCAAAACCTTCTTTTGATTTTCTATCTAACCATTTATTTATAATTTTACCATCTAAATATTGACCTTCCTGCATATAAAACTTCTTTGTAGGAAAGTGATTGACTGATAAATCCATTAATCCTATTTCAATTTCACTGACGTTTAATGAATTGTTCATATTACTAAGTATCAACCCTCTTGAAACATTAGATTTTGCAGGTTGTTTAATTTCATATATTTCCTTTTGTTGAATTGATGATGCATACATTTTCTCATCATTTTTAATAGCTTGATCATCGTCACTACAAGAAGCTAAAAGAAATAGCGGTGATAGAAAAAACAACATCCTCTTCTTTATATTCATTTAATATACTCCTTACTGATTCTTATATAATTAATCGCGTATCAAAAGTTACGATAACTTCAGTTCTTTTTATGTATGTAATATATATCTTTATATTTCCATTTTAAGTGAGATTTTGGTAAAAGTATATAATGAAAAAACAGATAATCGACATAATCATCTGTTTCAGTACGTCATAAAATCAAAACTCACCTTACACTCTAATTTTTTATTAATCAAAAATTATCGGAGGCATCGGAAAAATGAATTTTTTAGAGTTTAAAAACTGTCTTTTGATAATAAGTGAAATAATTTATTTTAAGCATTAAATTTTATACAGAAATTGAAATGCTAATACCTAAATCCTTATATATTGAATAATCATAAAAAGGTTTCGTGGGTGAATGGGTAGATTAAAGGTCACTTTATAGTAGGTAAATTGATTATTGGTATTTTCATGTAAAATAATTCGGATTTATGGACAGCAATTTATCCTTATAAATCAGTATAATTTGAATAAAGTTTACAAAAACTTGTAGTAAGCTGAGGCCATCATTTATGATGGTCTTTTTTTATAAAACGATGATTTTGTAATCGTTTACTTTCTGGCATAGTTTTTTTCTTTTAACTATTGAATTGATAGTGAAAACAATGTATAGTGAAGTTATTTGTCTGACGTCTGACTATCTACGTATTTTCAGTTTTAAGATCTATGGTTGTTATTCAAGTTTCAATAATGGAACATAATGAGCAAAAGAGGGATTTGTAGTTTCAGATATCGAACGCCCAAAATTATCAATATATTTATGGAGGAACTCATGAGATACTTAATATCCGTTTGTGGATTGCTACTTGTTTTTGGTTTAGCTCTGTTAATGAGTAAAAACAAAAGAGAAATAAAATATAAAAACATAATTATTATGTTAATCATCCAATTTATACTTGCAGCATTACTACTAAATACAAAATTTGGTTATGTTCTAATCAAAGGTTTTACAAAAGTATTTGATCATTTATTGTCTTACGCAAGTACAGGCATAACTTTTGTTTTTGGTGGTTTAGCGAATAAAGGAGAGTATTCCTTCTTCCTAAATGTGTTATTACCAATTATTTTTATATCTGTATTGATAGGGATCTTACAGCATTTTAAAATTCTTCCTTTCATC
Organism: Lysinibacillus sp. RC79; assembly: GCF_041262405.1. Lineage (NCBI taxonomy): Bacteria > Bacillati > Bacillota > Bacilli > Caryophanales > Bacillaceae > Lysinibacillus > Lysinibacillus sp. RC79. The sequence continues at coordinate 41,734 of NZ_JBGCCD010000042.1, read as the reverse complement.
ATGAAATGGATAGGTTTACTTTTAAGTAAAGTAAGTGGTATGGGGAAATTAGAATCATATAATGCTGTTGCTTCTGCAATGGTAGGTCAATCTGAAGTATTCATTACTGTAAAAAAACAATTAGATAAGATTAGCCCACAGCGAATGTATACATTATGCGCGTCAGCAATGTCGACCGTTTCTATGTCAGTTGTTGGAGCATATATGACTATGATTGAACCAAAATATGTTGTAACGGCGATTGTGTTGAACTTGTTTGGTGGATTTATTATTGTTTCGATCATTAATCCGTATACAGTAGAAGAAAGCGAAGATATTTTAAAAATTGAAGATGAGCATAAGCAATCTTTCTTCCAAATGCTCGGAGAATACATCATGGATGGATTTAAAGTAGCCATCATTGTTGGCGCTATGCTTATCGGTTTCGTAGCATTAATGGATTTAATCAATTCACTATTTGATATGATTTTCGGTACATCCTTCCAAGACATTTTAGGTTATATCTTTGCACCAATAGCATTCCTAATGGGTGTACCGTGGGCAGATGCTATTACTGCTGGAGGAATTATGGCAACAAAATTAGTAACGAATGAATTTGTTGCGATGATAAGCCTTGGAGAAGTAGCTAAGTCTATGAGTGCACATACACTGGCTATTATTTCAGTCTTTCTTGTATCCTTTGCAAACTTTTCATCTATCGGTATTATTGCCGGAGCAGTAAAAGGTTTGAATGAAAAGCAGGGGAATGTAGTTGCTCGTTTTGGCTTAAAGTTGTTGTATGGAGCTACGCTCGTTAGTATCTTAACGGCCACAATTGTTGGTTTCGTTATTTAATTTATAAAAAAAGAAGCAGTTGACTGCACTCCAATTGATAGACACATCTATTGGAGTGCAGTTTTTTTATGATTAAAGTGTGTGGTTATTTGCACTTCATTTAAGTGACTTAGAAAATTACAAAGACCACCGTTGTTATGATAGTCTTTTTGTTGGAGAGGTTGTACCTTTTCTAACAAAATGAATAAAAATGAGTAGTATTAGTTGAAATAGTGCAACAATCAAAAATACAATACCCAAAACAATGAATGAGACCATTCTAACTTCAGGAGTTTGAACTACCCCTGCATAATCAACTTCTCTTACTCCAATAAATATGGCCCCAGCAGCAAAAATGAATAGCCATACAATATTTATAGCCCACCATATTTTCATACTCAAAATAAATATCTCCTTTCTATTCATAATTGTATTTGGTTTACTACCATAACTTTACGCTCCTTAATAAACGTCATCCATACTTTTGGCGATGAATCTTAATGCTCCGATAAATGTTTTTTAATTGTAACACTTTTCCTTTTTACTGGAAACGAACTTTAGGTGGTGCTGCCTCTCAGCCTTAAGACTGATTTCCTTATAATTTACAAAAATAAATGACGAATTAAATATGAACAAAAAAACAGACAACAAATATTAGCTCATTTTGATTAAAAAAAATCACCCTCCAATAATGGAGAGTGATTCGTTCTAAAGCCTTGTGGCTGTATGATTAAAATGTCAGATGAGTGAAAAGAAATTGATTTAGATGTGTATATTCCCCGTATTAAAAGGCAAGGGATAGCATTTATCAGAGAAAGAGTATAAAAGCGGCCACAGGAGACACATAGGGCGCATATCAATCCTCCCTGACATCTACGATTTATTAAACAACATTTCTCCATTAAAAAAAGCGCCAGCTAACCGCAGTTAACCAACGCCTTATTTATTATTGTTAAGAAGGTTTTATTTCCATTCCTTCTTTATCTTTGAATTTGCCGATAATAATCATAATAAAATCGATCAATGTCCAGATACCTAGTCCACCCAAAGTTATAATCATTAAAATACCAGTACCTATTTTACCTGCGTAGAAGCGATGTATTCCTAGACTACCTAAAAAGAAACATAGTAAAATCATTACTATATAGTTTTTTTCTGAAGTTTGTTGTTGCATTTTTATCAATCACCTTTCTTTATGTAGTAATAATTAACTACATTTCCATTCAAAAGTCTATCATTCTTTTACGCTTTTCTCTACTTGAAATAAGTGCCAACCATAGTTAACCAGAGTGTTATTCATTGCTGTTTATTAGGTACGGAAAATTTGCCGATAACAATCATAAACCAGTCGATATTGACCAATATTTTGCTACTCGTGAACCAATCGGTGAAGTGTTATCGGGAGAAGCGTTAGCTAAAGCAGCAATTAAGTATATGGAAGAGTTAACTAGTAAAATTTCTCTTGAAGAAGAAGCTGCATTTAGAAAAGAAATGTTAGAATTGAGAGGCAAAAGAGGAAAATAATATTAGGTGAGCATCGTATAATTGCAATGCAAGGATTACTTAATGATGAATTTTAATAAAATGAAAAAAGTAAATGTGTTTCATAATGTATTTGCTTTTTCTTTTGTAAATATTGTAATTAAATATAAGTATCTTGATTAGATATAAACCATAGAGTAAAAACCGTAGAATATTTAATTCTCTCAACAATTTCTCGCTTTTTCCCCATAACAAAAAATCTCCCATAGTTTTCACTATGAGAGAAATGCTTCAAAGCCTTGTGGCTGTATGATTAAATTAAAAAGCCGCGTATGCCGTAGTTATTATAGAAAGTTTTAAACCACCACTCCTCAAAGTGGGTGTTCGCAGAAGCTTTCCTGCTTATCCTCATGCACCTTGGTGTGAGGCCCGTCATTCCAACTCCAATAATAAAACTCCCTTTTACAGCTTAAAGGTTAAAACTTAATATTATACGAACAATGCAGCCTTTAAGGATATAATAAGGCATGTTAAACGATCTTGCAAGTAAGATGGTTTGTACAAAAAAGTCAATGGGCAAGTGTCCCAAATCATACTTATCCAGAATGAAATATCTCCAAAAGCATAAAACAGATTCAAACATTTTTCACAAATACGAACGAAAAATACGAACATCCTTTACTTAATAGTACGAAGTATGTAAAGATAGGAGAATATATAGGGTTTACCTAGCAAAACAGTATAGGGAGGAAGCGGAAATGGCAGCTTATCCAAATTGTCCGAAATGTAATTCTGAATACACATATGAGGATGGATCGAACTTTGTATGTCCAGAATGTGCGCATGAGTGGAGCACTGATGTAACGGAGCAGGAGACAGATACGTTAATCGTAAAGGATGCTCATGGCAATCTACTTGCAGACGGTGATTCAGTTACAATTATTAAGGATTTGAAGGTTAAGGGTAGTTCTTCAACATTAAAAATTGGGACAAAGGTGAAAAGTATTCGTCTCGTTGAAGGCGATCACAATATTGATTGTAAAATCGATGGCTTTGGTGCAATGAAATTAAAGTCTGAGTTCGTAAAAAAAGCATAAGTAAAAAAGAGTCGTGAAAATGAAGCACCCAACTAGGAAATGATGTTGGGAAGCTATTCAAAAAAACGACTCTTTTTTTATTTTTATTCAGTAGGTGTCTAAACACCTACTGAATAAAAATAAAGCCTCCGGCGGATGTCACGGATTTTGAAAGGAATGAATTGTGTGGGCACAATTCAAAATCCGGACGCAATTACGCCAAGGCGAAATTGATTTTAATAAAAAATTTTTAGTAATTACTGTAACATTTAGAAAAGATATACGTTTTACTTGTGAAATAGCGAAACGAGGGGATGGCATGCCATGGACAGACAGCGGAAAAACGAGCTTGAGCAACTTTATGAAAAATACGCGAAATCGTTATATTATTTCCTGCTGAAGATGTCTGGATCAGTGCATATAGCGGAAGATTTAGTGCAAGAAACATTTGTACGAGCTACGATATCGCTGTCGTTTTATAAAGAGGAGGATGTGAGAGCGTGGTTATTCAAAGTTGCACGGAACACGTATTTAGATGAATGGCGTAAGCAGAAAAGGCGAAGGACTATTCCATTTGCAAACTTATTTTGGAAAGATGAAATGCTAAGTCCGTATGGGTTACCAGAAGAGGATTTTTTAACGCAAGAAGTGACAGAAGATGTACAGGCGTTGCTGAAATTTTTGCCTGAAAATTACCGAACGATTTTATATTTACGTGAATATGAACAATTCACCTACTTAGAATTGCAGGAGGCACTAGAACTTTCTGAGGGGCAGGTGAAAATACTTTTGCATCGTGCCCGCAAAAGATTGGAAGAAATAGTGAAAAAGAATGGAGGTTTTCAACATGACTGAGTGGTCGCAGGAGAATGAAAAAAAGATTTTACGAAAATACCGTTTTACATTAACATTTCGAGTACTACGTGTATTGCTAATATGCTTCTTTATTTATGCTCTCTATATAATAGGGGTGTCCATCGTTTTTGATAAAACGCGTCCAGATCTTAAACATGCTTATAACTCTTTAATAGTACTTGAATGGCTAAATCCAAATATGAAAGGTCAATATTCTATGGGTTCGCCTGCTGAAATAACACCATTTCTGACGCAAAAATTTAGCTATCCTCTAGAGAAGCAGGTAGGAAAGGAAAAGGTAGTAGTCGGCGAAATGCATGTTGAAAAATCTATAATGAATTCTAATTCATCTCTGAGTATGGACTTACCGTCGACAAATACATCACAACAATTTAATTTTAATTTACCCGAAGATCCGGTAACGGGAAAAGCAACCTCATCTCAACTTAATAATAATATATGGAAGATATTAGAAGAATTACCTGAAGGGACTGTGGCGGAAATGGCATTTTCGATTTCATCCTTTAAAGAGCCTATAAAATTGGTAAAAATGCTTGCTCCGTACGACGTCCGAATCGTTTGGATGCCATTATATACAGGTGAGTTTAAATCCTTTGAACCAACTGCTTCTGGCCGCTCCAGTGGTACAATTACAATTTATGATAGAATCGGGCTATCAGGGGGCTTAACAGTTAGTGATGATTATTCACATATATCTGAAGCACAGGACTTATCAAGTAACTTTTCAAGTAATGTGAAAGATAGCCAGCGTTGGATGGTAAGAAATATGGAAAAACTATTGAAAAATGAAAAGAAAAGCTATTACGAAGGATTTCTCGGTTTACACCATTTGCAAGAACGCTATGATTATATTAAAAAGAATGGATTTCAAGCTTATGGTGCTGTTGTAACAGGACCGACAAAGCAACTATGGATGCTTCAAGATCTAGAAGGTATTTCTAATGAAATGCTAGGGGATGTTGAACTTATGAATGGGTATAATTGGTGATGAAGGAAGTTGTCTCAGATACTTGAGACAACTTCTTTCTGCTGGTGTAACATTATTTTGTAAACCTACGAAATAGAATAGCAAAACCAGCACCAATTAGTGCAAAAATAGTATGTAAAAGGGCTATGTAGCTAGCTCCAATCAACAGTGCCCCAATTTCCGTTAAGGAGTAGTGGGTGACATAGAGTGAATTATTAATATTGTTAATAATGGCCCATACGAAAACAGGCACAGAGCTGATGGCAAAAACAATCCAAATATTTTTATAAAAGAAATAAGTAAGGCAGCCAAAAATCGCGTAACATATAGCAAAGCTTGTTTGATTGCCCAGTAAGGAAGAGTTAATGGCAAACATAAAGGATAGTACGATAAAAACAAGATGGAAAAACGTTATCGTTCTTTTCATTAATAAATGATAGCCTAGTGATTGTTTTGAAGTAGCGAGCTGCCGACAATGCTCACAAGTAGCTAAATGTTGTTCGATAAATTCTACAGTAGTTGCTTGGAGCGCTTGTTTTTTATACAAAGGTAATAAATCCTCTACAATTGAACATTCCTGTGACAAAAGCTTCCCTCCGATCGATCTCCTTCCATTATACGACTTTTTAACTTCTTTCAGCAGATGAATGCGGGTTTAAGTTAATTTTCAGCGGGTGTCCAAACATCTGTACCTGTCGCTACGCTTTCGGTACAAAAAACATCCGCTGAAAGAAGTTAATGCCTCCGGCGGATGTCACGGAATCGGAAAGGAGTTCACATAGGATGTTAGCCTAAAATCATCGCATCCATGCGATAACGGCTAACTGACCTGCATCACGCAGGCCTAGGCACAAAGCCGATTCCAGACGCAATTATGCCAAGGCATAATTGATGAAAATAAAAAAAGCCTTCCGTGAGTTAATTCGTTCGGAAAACTTACATGCACCCTATTAATTTGATGTTAATACTTCATTGGTCAAAGCTTGAATATCAATATGTGTTTTTTCCTTCACAGCATCCTTCAGAATCTCAGTACGGAAATAGTGAACCGACGCTTCAAGAGGAATAGTTAAAATCTTGGAAAGGGCTGATTGATACATATGCACAAATTCTTTATCTGTGTTTCCACGTTTTAATTCAGCAAAGGCTTCGTAGAATTGGTCAAGCTTATCAGCAAACTCAAGTAGGAGACCTTCTATAGTTTTATCCTTACCTTCTTTCATGCGCTCAAAGAAGACAGTCTGAAACTCTTGTGGGATCTCATCAATAATAAATTTCTCCATCATTTTTTCTTCCACATGTGCAAGCATTTGCTTAAGCTCTGGGCTCGCATGCTTTACTGGAGTTTTAATATCACCGATAAATACTTCAGCAAAGTCGTGGTTGATGGTTTTTTCATATAATGATTTCCAATTGACCGTAGCTCCATTCATTTCTTCAAGTGTGGCAAAGAACATCGCATACTGCGATACCTTCCAAGAGTGAGCAGCCACATTGTGCTCCTCAAATTTGAAGCGTCCAGGGCAACGAATAATTCGCTCTAAGTCGTTAAGACTTGTAAAAAATTGATGAATTCCTATAAAAATCACTCCTTTTTGGTCTATATGTGCATGTTACTATAATCCATACCCTCTTTGTGCAAATTTCAAACATATTTTACAATGATTCAATTTGCGTTTACAAATGATTCACAATTGATGATAAAGCACGCTGATGTTGAGTGCTATAATGAGGGGAACTGATTAAAAGGGGAGTATGCACCATGATTTCAATTTATACACTTCTTCTTTACATACATATTTTAAGTGCTATCCTTTCGATTGGGCCTTTGTTCGTTGTTTTAACAATTGTTAAGAAAATGCGTACAGCATCTCATGTTGAAATGTCACCATATATTGAGGCTTTTAAAGGAGCCATTACGATCGTCAAGCATTCGGGGCATGTTCTTGTTGCATCCGGTATTTTATTAATGTGGCATGCGGGCTATCAATGGAGTACCTCGTGGATTGTTCTTACTTTTCTCGTGATGTTGGCCTCCATTGTTTTTTTAGCAAGAGCGTTCAAACCGACTTTACAGACATTTGATACACCTGCCTATGACCAGCAAAAATTTGCTTCATTGCTACATCGTAAAGCATGGATGTACATTTTGTTATTGCTAATCATGTTATGGCTAATGGTAGCAAAGCCTGTACTTTGGTAAAGGATAAAAAATCGCACCCTAAGTTTTGTGAATGTTGCTTCCGCTCCGCTTTCGCACAAAAAATATCTGTTGCTGCCGCTCCGCTTTCGCACAAAAAACATCTGTTGCTGAAGTTTCGTTTTATCACTATAAATTAGAGTGACATGCCAGAAGATACATGCTATGTGAAGTGGTTGATTGGAGTGGAGACTGGGCGACTCCTTGGGGATCAGCGATAGAGGAACGAAGGCTAAAACCATCACATCCTGTGATAACGCCTTCGTGACCAACCTCGGTGCCGCTGCCGCTTCGCTTTCGCGCAAAAAACATCTGTTGGCCCGAGACCCTGGAGCGAGCAACGCGAGTGAAGCGGCTCATCGGACGCCCCCAGGAAGCTTTGCTCTGTGCGAAAGCGAAGCGTCAGCGACAAATGTTTTATCTGTGCGAAAGCGAAGCGTCAGCGACAAAGCCCCAGTCGGAACGGAAATCAATCACTCGTTTTGCCGAAGTGCCATACTTTATTTCATTGACATAATAGTTTTTCAACAATATGAAAAATTCGCACCCTGAGAGGAGTGCGAATTTTTTTCATCAATTGCTAAGCAAGCGTTTGAAATAGCTTTTGCGAATAAATATAAAACTAACGAAGAACAGGGCAAAGAAGCATAAAGAGCTCATCATTGAGACTTGTAAAAACGATGTTGAAACCATTTTTCGCATAGCAAATAATGTAGCAAATAACATTGTAGTGGCTATTGCGAATGGTACAAATATAAGGATTGCCAGCTCTTTAGAAACAACAGTGAATAACTCTTTTTTAGATAGTCCAAGTTTTCGTATGCCTACATACTTTTCTTTTTCTTGAAGAAGTGTCGTTTGTAAATAGAAGTAGAGTATACTCATAGCCGCACTTAAGAAAATCAAACTCAACATAGAGCCGATAAAGAACATAACACTTTTTGTAAACATCTCTGCGTCATACAATTCGATTTTTGAAGTTACATAACGTTCCTCATATATATGTGGGAAATCCTCAATGATTTTTTTCGCTAACTCTGTATGTGCCGTCCAATTGTCTAGCTCAAATAAATAGGTTTTGTAGACAGGATATTTGATGCTGTTATAAACTTCATCAGGCACAATAAAATACGTTTGTTGGAAACCTGTTGTTAATAGATTTTTTTCATTTACAGATACAAGCTTAAATTGCTTTAGATATTTGTCATCATTTACATTAGTAATTGGTAATGTTTTACGGTTACCAGCAACTGCTATAAATTCATTTGCACCTAAGCTAACCTTTTCATTGTGTAACAAGTTATAATCGGAAACGGACATATAACCGAGTCGTTGATCTTCATTCGATTTAAATTCAATAAAATATTTTTGTAAATCCACTGTGGATAATTGTTTTCCAATACTTTCAATATCAGCTTTTATCCTACTTGGATCAGCCTTAGGAGTGGCAATATACTGAAAACTGTAAGGATAATTCGCCTCACTATCTTTTTCAACATTATAGTAAGAACTAAATAAAATGCTTGTACATAAAAATACACCGCTTAATAAAATAGTGATTAAAAATAGCATATTTGCGTGTGATTTCATTTTTGCATTCAGATTGGAAGCCAGTAGCATATTCGTTTGTTTCATATAGGCTGACGATCTCTCAAAAGCCTTTAGCAGGAAGCGCATTCCTTGTGAGATGATTAAATAAATTGTACAAAGAACACTCACGAAAAACACTACATAGAAAAGAACACCGAGATTACCTACAATGTCATGATCTATTTTTAAAAAATAACTTAAACTAATAGAGATCATTAGGCTAATGAATAATAAAAGATAATGTGATTTTATCGACTCTTCGATGACAACATCACTTTTTAATAGTTGAATGGAAGCTTCTTTATTAATAAATCTTGTCATTACTTTTGAAATAACAACGAATAATACAAGGAATAAACCAATAGTTAACATGATAGCTTTGATAGGGAAATACATACCGAAAGTTTCTGTGTTTAAAACAACTTTGGCGCCCATTAAGAAGAGAGGCGAAATGACAAGCCCAAGAATGATTGCAGTAATAATCGCCAATACACCGATAAGAATATTCTCACGAAAAACGAGCGTACGAATTTGTTTCATGGATGCACCAGTAATCATAAAAATACCTAGTGTTTTTGTTTTCTTCTTTAAAAAGGCCATGATGGAATAGGCGATATAGATAAATGAAAACAAATAGACGAGTATACTTGCTAACATTAATGCAAGCCCAAGTGTTGAGTCTGGATCTAAACTTGCAAGACTTGGATGAAATACAATGACTGTAAATAGAAAGAAAATAATGATAGAGAACATACTGCTAAGGAAATACGAAACATAAGTCCATTTATCACGTAAAATATTTTGAATAACGATATGATTAAAGCTCATGCTGCCCACCACCTAAAAAAGCAAGTGTGTCCATGATTTCCTGGTAAAATTGTTTACGATTATGACCGCGATGAATTTCGTTATATAATTTACCATCCTTAATGAATATAATACGATTTGCGAAGCTCGCTACATAAGGATCATGTGTAACCATTAAAATGGAAGTTTTCAGTCCTGTATGAATAGAACTAAATAAATTCATGACATCATTTACTGCTTTTGAATCAAGATTCCCTGTAGGTTCATCTGCCAACAATAAACTCGGTTCGTGAATAACCGCACGAGCAATAGCTACACGTTGTTTTTGCCCACCGGAAATTTCATAAATTCGTTTTGAAAGAAGCTCTTCAATTCCAAGAAATTGAGATACATGTTGAAGTCGTTGCTGCATTTTATCGGCAGGTATACTATCTAAAGTTAACGGTAATAAAATATTTTCTTTCACCGTTAATGTGTGTACAAGATTAAAATCTTGAAAGACAAAGCCTAATTCTGAACGCCGGAACTTTGCAAGCTCTTCATCATCTAATGAATATGGATTTCTACCATTTATAAGAATTTCGCCAGCAGTAGGGCGATCGATTGTTGACACGCTATTTAAAAATGTAGTTTTTCCACTTCCTGAAGGCCCCATGACGGCTACGAATTCGTTCTCACCAAGTTGAAAATCTATGCCATTCAATGCCTTATATGTGATTTCTCCGATATATTCTTTTTGCAGATTGGTCACTTGTAGGATTGAGTTTCCCATCTTTGAACAACTCCCTTACTTCGATTGAATAGCTTAAGTATAAAGAAGGAGCAGCATTTTACCTATTTGGTTAAATGACGTCAATATGACAAAGTTGTCATATTACGAGCATGATTTTTTCACGCTATTTGAAAAGTCTATGGAAAAAGTAGTAACGCGCTCATGGGACTGTATAGTAAAAGGGTGCTCTAATACAGTTAAAATTTTTTTCACTAAATACAAGCCTATACCTGTTGCCTCACCGTTCGTTCTTCCTTTCACGCCTGTATAAAATAAATCAAAGACACGTGAAATTTCACTCTCGGGAATCGTATCTCCATAGTTTTTAATTTGTAAAGTAGCTTCATCATAAATAATTTGAATAGAACTTTCAGACTCGCCGTATTTAATGGCGTTATTGATGATTTGATAAAGTACAATTTTTAACCATTTACGGTCTGAATAAATAATAGTATCTTCAACAAGCGTCACTTTTGGAAAAACTTCTTTAGCAATGAAATAATCCTTTAAATCGTTAACAACATCCTTCATAAGCTCCTTTAATGAGAGTGCTTCTATTTTTAAATCAGCCACGAGATTGGACGTGCGTTCATATGTTAGTAGCTGATTAAGGGTAAACGTCAGCTTATCGCATTCTTGATTAATTGTTTGCAAATGCTCGGATTGGCTATTTGCATTAGATTGGATAAGCAGTTGAATAACCGACAATGGCGTTTTCATTTGATGGGCAAAATGTGAAAGCACAAGTTGCTTTTCGTTTTCTTGCTCCTCTAAATGTTGCTGCTGTGTTAAGTATAGATATTGCATTTGTCGTAGTTTTTGGCTGTAGGCTTGCTCAATCATAGCCTGTGGTTCATACAGATGGAGGTCATCGCTCGTTAATGTGTTGTTCTGTAAATGAGTATAGAGTTTTTTTCTGCGATAATAACGACCGATCAGCCAAATGATAAATAGGAAGCTAACGAGAAAGATAAAATAAAGATAGTGTGAAGATAAATCATCCAATGAATGAATGATCCAAGGTAATAATAGAAAGCTTACACAATAAAGAATGATTACACTTACATGATCTCGAAAGAATAGCTTCATTCTTCTGCCTCCACTAATTGATAACCAAGTCCACGGATTGTTTTAATTTCTAATCTAGATTGGATAGCCTCGAATTTTTTGCGTAATCGGCCAATATTAACAGATAAAGTGTTTTCTTCAACGAAGGACTCATCATCCCAAATGGCACTTAACAATTTTTGACGAGGAACAACATTAGGATAAGCTTCAAATAGTAATTTGCTAAGCTGCATCTCTTTTAACGTTAACAGGCTCTCGTGTTTTTCGGTGTAGAGACGAACTGTATCAGCATTTAATGTTGTATTAGCAATTGATATTGAATTAGATTCGGAGGAAGCATATTCTCCGTATGTACGACGAATAAGACCATTCACTTTTGCCATAAGCACATCTAGCGAGAAGGGCTTAGTGATAAAATCGTCCGCTCCATTTTCAATCCCATGCACTTGATCGATATCATTCACACGCGCAGATACAATGATAATCGGACATTTGGATAGCTGACGGATTTTGCGCGACCAAAAGTACCCATCATAGGTTGGCAGGTTAATGTCCATAACAACTAGATGAGGTTGAATAGCTTGAAATTCTTCTACTATATGATTAAATTGTTGGACGGTATAGCATTCAAATTGATATTTTGATAAATGCTCCACAATAATTTTTGAAATATTGATATCGTCCTCTATTATGTATATTTTGTACATAGTATCGACCTTTCTTTATAGACTATCACTAAAAAAGTGGTTATTTTATTAAAATATATGAAGGTATATTGGTTGATTGGAGTGGAGACTGGGCGACTCCTTGGGGATTAGCGTCACAGATGAGACCCTGGAGCGAGCCCTGCGAGTGAAGCGGCTCATCGGACGCTCCCAGGAAGCTTTGCTCTGTGCGAAAGCGAAGCGACAGCAATTGTTTTATCTGTGCGAAAGCGTAGCGACAGCAACAACAAAGCGCCCAGTCGGAACGGAAATCAACCTCACGTTATGCTGAGTAGCTTTCTTTATTAATGTACCCTGATTTTTAGAAATCCATTAATATTCTTCATTGAATATAGTAATTGTAACTTGAAATTATAAAAAAGAGCCACCACCAAACCCTATTGGGAAGGTGATGACCTCTTTTATTTATTTTTTAGGAATATGGAAGGTGATATTTGTTCCTTCATTTAGTGTGCTTTTAATTTGTAATCTCTGTCCGTAAATCCTTTTAAGACGTAAATCCGTATTACGTAGACCTACGCCAGCGTTTGGCGAATTGCTGCCGGATTGTAGTTCATCTAATATACTTGGGTCAATCCCAACGCCATCATCGATAATACTTACTGCCACATGATCAGAAAAATCTTTTATACGGATACAAACTGTACCGCCTTCTTCTTGTTTCAATACACCGTGACGAATTGCATTTTCGACTAAAGTTTGTAAGGAGATAGGGGGGATTTCAATATTTATATTGTCATCAACATCCCATTCGATGTTTAGTAAGTCCCCAAAACGCTGCTGATTAATATAGAGATATGACCGTACTAGCTCTAACTCATCCTGAAGTGGCACAACTCGCTGTAAATTCCTCACATCAAAGCTTGCATGTAGATATTCACCGAAATGATGCATTAAGTCAATCATTCGATCTGTATCGATCGTACTAAGTGATGCAATTGTATTTAAAGTATTAAATAAAAAATGCGGCTGTATTTGGGCTTGAAGCCAAGCTGTTTCCAAATGTAGTCGTTGATTGATGCTATATTTTAAATCGATTAAGGCTCTACTCCTGACCTTTAGCTCTAAAGAATTAATAGGCTTCGTCACATAGTCATTTGCACCATGGGCGAAACCAGTATAGACATCCTCGGAATAATTACGGGCTGTTAGTATTAAGACAGGTAATTCAAGCAATGAGTAGTGTTCTCGAATAATTTCGATTAATGCATAGCCAGATATATAAGGTAACATCGCATCAATAATGACTAAATCCCAATCGTCTTGCTGTAGCATTTCTAATACTTTTTCACTGCTAGTAACGGTAGTAACAGCGTATTCAGAAGTTGTAAATAAACTACGCATAATGGTTAAGTTAACAGGATCATCATCGACCATTAAAATTTTAAATTGCTTTTCCACTGTCGCTAATGAATTATGTTCTTCAATAGGAAGATGCATATCCTCTTCCTCTATATAGGATTGCTCCTCATTAAAGTCTTCCTCTGCTAATGGTAAGGTGAAATAGACATCCGATCCTTTGTTAGGAACAGAATGTATTTGCAAAGTTCCACCATGCAATTCGATAAGCTTCTTTGAAATTAATAACCCAAGACCGATTCCATCATTATTGTCATTTCTTTGTTCGTAAGGGGAAAATAGACGACTTTGGATATCGTCATCCATTCCTGACCCAGTATCATGAATATGGATAACAGCCATGTTATTTTCTATATGGGCACTGATTTTTATAGATCCTGCACTCGTATATTTAATGGCATTGTGTAGGAGATTAAAAAGAATTTGAATCAATCGATTTTCATCGGCCACTACATTAGGAAATGCCCTAGGAATCGCTGAATTCATTTGGATCTGTTTTCCACTTGTTATAAAGCGTAACATGTCAAAAATACCATAAACTATACCCTGAATGCTGACGTTCTTTTTATGAAGGTGCAAATTACCCTCCTTTAAACGAGTGAAGTCTAGTATGTCATTTAATGCGAATGACATGCTTCTCCCAATATCAATTAGATGCTTTAGGTTTTGTTTGTCATCAGCCATAAGCTTATTGTTTGGATTATCATAAATGGACTGTCCTAATGTAATCATTTTATTCATGGGATCCCATAGCTTTTGCGAGCTACTGGATAGAAATTCATCCTTTAATGCGTCATCTTTTTGTAATTTAGCAATCAATTGATTAATTTGCGCTTGATTTTCAAAAAAGCGTTTAAACCAATAACCCGAAAAACCGAGTATGACAAATAGATAATCGAATGGATACATGGGTATATCAAAATCATAGATGGATTTAATATACGCCCATATGATACCGTTCATTGTACCAAGGGCCGTCAATGCAATAAAAGCTGTGCTCTGTTTTTGATTTTCAAGATACTCTCTTAAAGCGAGTACTACTACAAATAAAAATGAAATGACATAAAGTATAAAGTACAGAGAATTTATTGTGTATAACCAATTAATCGGTAAGACGACAGTGAAAAATGCTGAAAGGGCATAGAAAGCACAGAGCCACTGAAAGCATTTAGCATGATGATATTTGACTAGTAAAACACGCATAAATTGAACAAAGAAAAATGAAGACCCGAGATAAATGATAGTAGATAGCTTAAATGACCATACATAATCGAGATGTAACCACGTGAGTATAGATTGATCATATGAAATTAATTCATCTGCTAAGGGCAAAAGAAAGCCTACTGTGAACAGTAAAACAATTGGCTTTGGATTAATAAACAAGAACACAAGGGTACTAAAAAGTGTGAACAATAAGAGTGTTATTGAAATTGTAGCAAGAGATAAATCGTTAATCATTTGGTGATGTTCTATAGCTGAAGCAGAGCCAAATAAAATTCTTTTATCAATGGTAGGGCTTATTGATGTATCAAAATTAGATACATGTAAAATTAAGTAAATTTCAGGTTGCTCATTTGTAAAGTAAAGAGTATAAGGAGCGGCTTGGCCTTTATGACTATGTGAATCAGTAGCTACTTTCCCGGATTGTTCAACCAACTTCCCGTTAATATATAATGCTGAAGCAGTTGACACTGCAGGGATTCGAACGGCAAAACGATTATCTTTCGGAGCATTGTGATTGAGTAATATTTTTAAACGGTATGAGCCATATCGTTGTGTCGTTGCATCTGAATCTCGCATGGGAATCGTTCGGGTAGTTTGTTCAAATGATTGGGTATTAATGTTTAAAGGATCTATTAATGATCCGGGATAGTAGAGCCATTCACCATCTAAGTTAAGAACTTCTTCGTCGGATAGCTGCTGATCCCGTATATCGAATATACCTTCCCGGGCAATCGGTTGTTCACTGGAAGGAAGAAAATATGCTAGCCATAGTAAACGAAGTGTAGTAAGAACTATAAAAATTAAAATAATGAAAAGTGAATGTCGTATAGTCGCTTTTTTCAAGAGTGACATAAGAACCTCCAAAATTTTCTTCTTGTAATAAAAGAACTATATTTACCATGCCATGAAATTTAGCAAATGGAAATAAGAAATTTTTAAAAATAATACTTTCAGACTAATCAGAAAGAATAGGGGAGCTGATTTCCGTTACAGGTTACTGCTTTCCTGAGGTGAGTAGCGTGAGATTTGAGACCCCTTTTACTGTGCAGTCCAGTACATATTTTGAGGGAGAGTCATTAGTGTTTAAGTTTTTTTTAAGAGGCGTGACGTATGATGGAGGAATAAATAATTTGCGGGTTAAAGCGTATAAAAATTGAACAAAAAATCATCTCAATGGGAGAAATGATCTATTGTGGGTAAATTCAAGTTAAAGTTATCGTTTGTTATTGTTAGTATGACGGTAATTGTTGTACTTGCGACTTCTAGTATTAGTATTTGGAGTAGCTATCGAAATTTTAACGACATTCTTATGCAAAATAAGATTGCCATGCAGGAAAATTATGTGAAGGAAGTTTCGGTAATCACGGAGAGCTACGTACAAGAAAAACTGATGGAACCAAATCAAGATAAGTCGATTGAACCTTATATGGTGCAAGTGGTTAACAAGTTACTTGATGAAAGAGTTGTTTCATTTAGCGCGTTCATAAAAAGTATAATCGTTCCTTTACTATTATGGATAGTCGTAGTACTTGTATTAGCTGTATGGCTTGCTTTCAAAATTGCACGACCTTTAAAAAAGCTTTCTACTAGCGTGGAGAGAGAAGAAATACAGAAGCTTGAAGAAATGGATGATTGGTATTACGAAGCACATTCGTTAAAAAAAGTAGTACAAAACATGTTCATAAGTTCGGAAAGCAAAATAGTTGATTTAACGAATCAACTGAATTTAGACTCCTTAACGGGAATTCCTAACCGTAGAAGGATGGATCAAATTTTAAATGAGCTAATCATCAATAAAGTCCCACATACAATAGTGTTAATAGATCTAGATGATTTTAAAAGTATAAATGATACCTATGGACATACTGTAGGGGATGAAGTTTTAAAAGCTTTCGCAAATCATATGCAGGAGAACATTGAGGAACAGGGAATGTGTTTTCGATATGGTGGGGAAGAGTTTATGGTTATATTGCCATCCACGACAATAGATATAGCTTTAGAATTAGCGGAGAATGTACGCATTAAGCAGGCCTTGTTAGATACGGCATGTGGAAGGCCAGTGACAATGTCTGCCGGTATTACAGCACTTACAGCAAATATTAAGACTGCTAATCAGATCATTACAATTGCAGATCAGGCATTATATAAGGCGAAGCAGTCAGGAAGGAATTGTATCTGTGTCGTCGAAGAACTATCTGAAAAAATAATCAAATGAATATCGTATTGTATTCAAGCTCAAAAATTTTTAATTAATATTAAATGAAGGTCTGGATTGGATGGTAACGTAAATAACATTTGTTAAAACGTATGCTATGTATATAAGTTGATTTGAGTGGAGACTGGGCGACTCCTTGGGGATTAGCGATAGAGGAACGAAGGCTAAAACCATCACATCCTGTGATAACGCCTTCGTGACCAACATCGGTGCCGCTGCCGCTTCGCTTTCGCGCAAAAAACATCTGTTGGCCCAAGCGGCTCATCGGACGCCCCTAGGAAGCTTTGCTCTGTGCGAAAGCGAAGCGGCAGCAACAAAACGCCCAGTCGGAATGGAAATCAACCCCACGCTATGGTGGTAAGAACGTTGATTTCCATGACTGGCTGAATGAATAGAAAGGCATCGAGAGTTATCTTCTCGATGCCTTTTATAGATTAAAATTATTCAACCGATATAACATTAAACACCTCAGTTGTTTCTTGCTCGGGTAAAATACCGAGATCCGCTAACAAGGTACTTTTAAAGGAATTGTAAACCTTTACTGCACTTGCTCGGTTATCCACTTCTATATAGTGCTTTATTAGCTGACGGATGGTTTTATCGGAATATGGATTATGCTCTATCGTTAAAAGTAATATTTCCTCTCGTTTTTTTACATCATGTATTGCTGTATAGTGCTCTACTAAATCATGAAGTAAAAGGGTAAATTTATTGTTCATAAAATTTGCTTTACTAGTAATCCAGGGATAATCTAATGAGGCCATAAATTCACCTTGGTAGTTTTGTAGCAGTGCCTCAGCCTTCTCTACATCAATCTTTCCAGTCTCCGCTTTACCATTTAAAATATGCTCTAAGTCATGGGCATCACATTGAAAATCCTCTAGTTGCAAAATATAGCAGCCATTTCCATACTGTATGACTTCAGAATAGCCCAGTGCTGAAAGCGTAGTGCGTAAATAGGAAACTGTTGTATGTAACTGAACTCTTGCCTTTTTAAATTCTGTATCTGCCCATAAAGCATCGATGATTGTATCACGAGGTACATGGTTATTAAGATTGGAAAAAAGGAGGGCGAATAATTCCTTTGTTTTAAGCGTTCTCCAATGGACTACTTTGTCATTGTGTAAAACAACGAATCCTCCAAAGCATTGTATCGTAAGCGCGGATTTATTTCGTATTTGTATAGGAGTCGATTTATTTTCTAGGTGAAGGAGTTCTTGGATTCTATTAATAGTTGTCTCTAGACGAGCTTTTGAAATAGGCTTTAATAAATAGTCAATGGAGTGAATTTCAAATGCTTGGACAGCATAGTCCCGATAGGCAGTGACAAATACGATAAAAATGTTTTTGTTCCATTCTTTTAATAGCCGTGCAATCTCTAAACCGTTCATGCCAGGCATTTCAACATCTAAAAATGCGACTTGAAAATCCAAGTTTGGCCCCTCTGCAAGCAAATCTTTTGCAGTTGTAAAAGATTTAATGACCTCTATTGAATTAAATTCTTTTAACTTTTTCTCCATGTTTATAAGAGCTAATGGCTCATCATCCATTATTATCACTCGAATCAAAAAGGGCACCAACTTTCCAATGTTTAATAACCTGATTTTAAAAAAATAAAGTGAAATAGGTTAAATTGAAATATCAATGACTGCCCCTTTATACGGATGTATAGCCACTTGCTGTTGTGGCAGATCTTTTAATAATTCGATAGCAGCTGCAGTATTTAAATTAAGCGCATTTTGCATAACACTCATTTGTACAGTTTGTTGTAGCTCCATAATCTGAGAAGACATTATTGTATTGATTTCCATCATAGATTCCTCCTTTACCATATTATCGTATAAAAACACTGATTTTCCAACATATAAAAATTGCAAATAGAGTCCCAATGTTTTTTCCGCAAAATTGATCAATTTACCAAAAATATTATTGATATTGTATATTTTTCCGTTTTTATAGAAATAATTCGTACTATCAGGTCCGTTGTCCTGAGTTATTAATTGCATTCTCTAGCATTCCTTGCATAAAAGAGCCTAACTCTAGTGTGCTAGCAGCAGACTGCAAAATAATTAAATATGGAGGTTACAAAATATGAAAAAACAAGCTTTAGCTTTAGCTGTAACATTGACCTTGGGATTAAGTTTATTTGCCAGTCCATCATCTGCTAAGGAAAAACTCACTTTTAAGCCATATGACGTATTGTGGGGAATCTCGAAAATTTACAATTTATCTTTAGGAGATTATGAGCAAATGGTCGATCCAGACGCAAAATGGTTTTATCCAGAGCAAGATTTAAATGTAGTCGAATCGAAAAATGATAATTCAATGAAAGACCAACACTTTGTTGAGGCCGGGGATACATTATTTTCAATGGCACGCGTAAATGGTGTATCAGTGGAAGAATTAAAGGAATGGAATAACCTTTCATCTGATCTAATTTACGTAGGTGAATCATTAGCTATCAAAGCATCGGCGGCAAAACCTAAAACTTCCGAAAGCAAAACTAACAAGGTAGCAACGACATCAAGTAAAAAGAAAGTAACGACATCAAGCACAAACTCAGTGAGTGCTCCGGCAAATGCGGGCAAAACATTAACAATGCGAGCAACAGCCTATACAGCGTATTGTGAAGGATGTTCGGGGATTACAGCGAATGGAACAGATATAAGATCTAATCCAAACTTAAAGGTAATTGCTGTAGATCCACGTGTAATACCCCTTGGTAGCAGGGTTTGGGTTGAAGGTTATGGTGAAGCAATCGCAGCAGATACCGGCGGAGCGATAAAAGGTAATAAAATTGATGTATTTATTCCTACTGAGGGACAAGCTCGTCAGTGGGGCGTCAAACATGTAACTGTAAAAATTTTAAATTAATGTGATTGAAAGGATATCTCGTTTATTAAGAGATATCCTTTTATTTTGCATTACTATTTTAATGCGTTAAAGGCCATTAAAAGCCAAGTATGAAAAATTTACTCCTTAACCAATAATTCGCAAAATCCTACTGAAATTGCATAAGTGGAAGGATAGTTGGCAACCATCTGAAATAGAGGAGGTATTTTTATGAAAAAAATGAGTTTAATAATTATTTCTTTATTAGTATTTGTCGGTGGTTGTGGTTTCTTTGAAAAGAAGGAGCAAAAAGTGGCAGTTAACGCAAATTCAGGACCAACAGCAACCGCGAAAGTAATTGGTAAAAATAATGAAAGCTATGGCAATGCGTATTTTGAGGAAGAGGATAATGGGGTTAAAGTGACACTCGCACTTTCAGGATTACCACCCGGAAAACACGGCATTCATGTTCATTCAGTTGGGAAGTGTGAACCACCGACGTTTGAATCAGCAGGTCCTCATTTTAATCCAACGAGTAAAGAGCATGGGAAGGATAATCCTAAGGGATATCATTTAGGAGATCTTCCGAATTTAGAAGTTGGAGAAGATGGGAAAGTGGATTTGAATTTCTTAGCGGAAGGGCTAACATTAGAAAAAGATGCTGCCAATTCATTGTTACGTGATGGTGGCACTACATTAATCATTCATGAATCTGAGGATGATTATAAAACAGATCCTTCCGGTAATTCTGGTGCTAGAATTGCTTGTGGCATTATTCAATAAGGAAAATAGATCGACTGTATCTGAAGTAAATCACTTTAGATACAGTTTTTTGTTTTGGGGGTAAATCGACAAGCAATTATTAATTTCCCAAAATCATTCATTTTTAGTTCAAGGGCGATTGGAGTGAAGGCAGGGTGTCCCCAGGAAAGCGCCCAGTTGGGACGATGATACTGGGTAAAAGAAGAAGCGAAGCACCTACATAATTTAGTGCTTAATTGTCAATAAAATCGATTATCAAAATATGTTCAAAAACCAGCAAAAGTTGATTTGCATGCTTTTGTGAGGATTGTTAGTGTTGATAACTGTAATAAAGGTTACCCATTAAAGGTAGCTAACTTTTATTATATTCAATGAGTTGAAAGGAGATTTCGAAATGAAAAAAGCGAGCTTACTTTTAATGATCATACTTTTAGTCTTTTCTCAATTGTCATTGGGTAATCTATCTGTTTATGCGACAAACCACAGTGAGAACAATATGATGAAAAATGAGAACGAAGCAACAAACAATGAAGACGAAATCGTATATTCTAATGATGAAGAAGAGAACGGAAATACAACCCTAGATAATAATGAAAATGAATCCGTAACATCGAATGATGAAGGTAATAATGAAGTATCGGATGAAGAAGAATTTACAACAAAAATTGTGTCCGGTGGTGTCGCCATTACTGGCTATAAAGGTGACTCGAAAGAGATCTCTATCCCTGATAAAATAAATGGTGAACCAGTTGTAACAATAGGTGATTATGCATTGTGGAAAAAGAAATTGACAAAGGTAGATATTCCGTCAAGTGTGAAAGATATAGGGGAGTATGCATTTGCTTATAATGAATTAATAACTGTAGATATTCCGACAAATGTGACAGAGATAAAATTTGCTGCATTTGCTTATAATCAATTGACAAATGTAGGTATTCCTCCGAATATGACAAAGATAGGAATTAGTGCATTTGATCATAATCAATTGACAAATGTAAAAATTTCGTCAAAAGTGACAGAGATAGGATATGGTGCATTTAGAGCAAATCAATTAACAAGTATAAAGATGCCATCAAGTGTGGCAACTATAGGGGAGTATGCATTTGCTAATAATCAATTGACAAATGTAGAAATTCCGTCAAGCATGACAGAGATACGCATGAATGTATTTTATGATAATCAATTAACAAGTGTAAAGATTCCATCAAGTGTGACAAAGATAAGGGAATTTGCATTTGGTTATAATCAATTGATAAATGTAGAAATTCCAGAAAGTGTTACAGAAATAAGATATGGTGCATTTGTCAAAAATAAATTAACAAGTATAAAGATCCCTTCAAGTGTGAAAGAGATAGGTGATTATGCATTTGCTGATAATCAATTGACAAATGTAGAAATTCCGTCAAGTGTTACAGCGATAAAAGAGGCTACATTTGCAATAAATCAATTAACGAGTATAAAGATCCCATCGAGTGTGACAGAGATAGGGAAGGTTGCATTTGCTTATAATCAATTGACAAATGTAGAAATTCCAGAAAGTGTGACAAAGATTGAAGATGATGCTTTTTATAGTAACAGTCTTGATTTTGTAACATTTAATGGTTTAGATAATTTCCAATGGCCAGGAAAATATTCACCATTCGAAGGGCAAGAAAAGGAAGGGAAAACGTTTTTAGGATGGTATGAAGATGAGGGTTTTACAAAAGATTGGGATTACTCAGTAGTACAACCAATGACAATTTTTGCAAAGTGGAGCCTTAATACTGTTACTGTCACTTTTGATGCCAATGGCGGAAGCAAAGTTCCATCCCAATCAGTAGGGTCTGGAGAATTAGTAAAAGTACCATCCACTCCGGTAAAAGAAGGGTACACATTTGCGGGTTGGTATAAAGATAAAGGGCTTATGGAAGCGTGGAATTTCAATCAAGATGTAGTAACAAAAGATATCACGCTATACGCCAAGTGGTCGAAAGGAAGCTATATCGTTACTTTTGATGCCAATGGCGGAAGCAAAGTACCATTCCAATCAGTGGAATCTGGTAAATTAGTAAAAGCCCCATCTACTCCAGTAAAAGAAGGGTACACATTTGCGGGTTGGTATAAAGATAAAGGGCTTACGGAAGCGTGGAATTTTAATCAAGATGTAGTAACACAAGATATTACGCTATATGCTAAATGGTCGAAAGTAAGCTATATCGTTACTTTTGATGCCAATGGAGGAAGCGAAGTTCCATCCCAATCTGTAGGGCTAGGTGAATTAGTAAAAGTACCAATTGCTTCAAAGAAGGAAGGCTATATATTCGACGGCTGGCATAAAGACAAAGAATTGACAGTACCATGGGATCTCGCAAAAGACGTAGTGACAAAAAATGTTACGTTGTATGCGAAATGGACAAAGGATTACACATCAGGAGGAGGATCTGGTGGAGGTTCATCAAACTATAAAGTCACTTTTGATTCCAATGGTGGAAGTGAAGTGCCGTCACAAACGGTTGGCTATAACGAGCTTGTAAAAGCCCCAACTACTCCAGTGAAAGATAGCTATCAATTTGATGGCTGGTATAAGGATGCAGAGCTTAAAAATGTATGGGACTTTGCGAAAGATAGAGTAACAGCAGACATAACATTATATGCGAAATGGACAAAAGATAATGTGTCAGAAGGTAGCTATATTGTTACTTTTGATTCAAATGGAGGCAGTAAAGTTCCTTCGCAAACAGTGGCGTATAAGGCTTTGGTGAAAGCCCCTTCTAATCCAAAGAAGGAAGGCTATACATTTATCGGCTGGTATAAAAATAAAGACTTCACAAAGGCATGGGATTTTGCAAAAGATGTAGTCACAACAGACTTAACGTTATATGCTCGATGGATGGAGGAGAGTACTGGCTGTGATATTACTTTTAAGGATATTGATCATAACTGGGCACAAGATATGATTGAGCAAATTGCCAAGCGATGCATTATTAAAGGCTACCCAGATGGCACTTTCCGACCGAATGATATGATTCAACGTCAACACGTGGTACTTATGATTGAACGTGCATTACAACCAACACCAATTCGAGAGGCAGTATCATTTTCGGATGTACCTAAAAATTATGTATATTATGAACAAATTACACGACTGCAACGAGCAGGTATCGTGGATGGTTCAAACGGAGCATTTCGACCAAACGCTTATATAACACGTGCCCAAATGGCGAAAATAATGGTGCTTGCCTTTGACTTAACGCCAGGAGGCAACAGTACGTTCAAGGATGTAGATTCATCACACTGGGCGAGTGGATATATTGCTGCTCTAGCAGACCATAACATTGCGCTAGGTGATGAAAACGGTAATTTTAGACCGAATGAAAACTTAACACGCGCACAATTTACGGCGTTTATGTATCGAGCGCTTGGTTTATAAGTCTTACTATAAGAGAGATGTATCGTAATTAGATACATCTCTTTTTCTGATAAGCCCAAAATTTTAATCTAAAAAGTAGATTGTTTTTATACTTTTTATGCATAAGGAGCATTGTTTATTGCTTTTTTTACAAAGGTCATTGTATAATCTTTTTATCAGAAAATTCAATTAATTAAATAAGGAGGTGATCAAATGAAAAAATGGTTTAACTCAAAATTTGAAACGTATTTAATGGATCAGGAAATTGAGCTTAATATGGAAGAGGAAAAAAATGAGGAGCAACTAACAATGGTACATTATGAAGACTATCCAGAAGGTTTTTTTACAAGTTTATAATAAATATTTGCTGGACTGTGCTAAAGGTAGAAATAACTTTTAACACAGTCCTTCGTTTTTTTACATATATTAATCATTTTTGGATCCTCACCATAGCGTGTGGTTGATTTCCGTTCCGACTGGGCGACTCCTTGGGGATCAGCGTTACGATATGACATACGTTTTAATAAACGTCATCCACAACTTTTGGTGATGAGCCTCATTTTTTTCGATATTGATTTCTTCAACTGTATGGAGTCATATTAATAAAATATCCTTGTTTTTCATATATATAGGTCTAAATCCATATGTACTTTAATGAAATAGTTTCCTGTATAATGGGAAACAAAAATGCGTATAGAGGTGTAGTTATGTCAAATGCTGTAATCTTAAAAGAGACAATTTATCAATGGTTTGAACATTTTCATAAATACCCAGAGGTAAGCTGGAAGGAATTTGAAACCACTAAAAAGATTGCGTCTATTTTAGATGAGTTAAATGTATCCTATCGTTTGTTAGGGGATGTTCCGGGGTTAATTGCTGAAATTGGTACAGGTGATGAAATTGTTGCTGTACGTGCAGATATAGATGCTTTATGGCAGGAAGTGGATGGGAAATGGCAAGCGAACCACTCCTGTGGGCATGATGCAAATATTACGATGGTACTTGGCGCTTTATTACTGCTGAAAGATCGACCATTGCAACATCGTGTTCGTTTTATTTTCCAGCCTGCTGAAGAACTTGGTAATGGAGCTTGTGCAGCCTTTGAGCGTGGAGCCGTTGATGGCGTATCGCATTTATTTGGCGTTCATTTAAGACCAATTGAAGAGCTACCACTTGGCAAGGTATCGCCTGCTATCCATCACGGAGCGGCTTATTTTTTAGAAGGAACAATACGAGGCACTGATGCCCATGGTGCTAGACCTCATCAAGGGAAAAATGCAATCGATGTAATTATGGCCGTACAACAAATGCTCCATAGCATACATTTATCACCTTTCGAGCCTCACTCGGCAAAGTTAACGAAGATTGTTGCAGATGGTGGTAGTACGAATATTATTCCAGGAACTGCGAGCTTCTCAATGGATATTCGGGCGCAACGTAATAGCCAACTAGAATTACTTCGTAGTCGTATTGAGTTTGGCTTAAAATCAATCCAGCAGCAATTTGAGATTGATATGGATTGGAAATGGTTAGATTTCACACCTGGTGCTGAGGTTTCTTCAGTTGCTGCACGGATGGCTAAAGACGCAATTATTGAAACACTAGGGGAAGAGCATTTAGCTGGGGAAATTACAACACCTGGAAGCGATGACTTCCATTTTTACACAGTTAAAAAACCTGAATTAAAAGCAACGATGGTTGGTATTGGAGCCAACTTAACTCCAGGATTACATCATCCGAAAATGACTTTTGAACGAAGTGCATTAATGGATGCTGCAAAAGTACTTGAATGTGTGTTAGAAAAAAAACCTGAATACGAATAACGATAGCGAGAGGGAGCTATATCAAAAGTACAAAATTCTTTTGATATAGTTCCTTTTTCTTTTCTTTTTTGTCGAAATGTATGAATATTTTGCAATGTCCCTAATAGCTATTTGAAAGCGTTTTTATGCGCAAAAATAGTCGAAATCGCTCGAGAAGCATAAATTTTTTGCGTTGACTTTTAATTTTTCGAATATTATGCTAAAAAACATATAAAAATATTTGCGTCTTTGACAACCGAGATTGGCAACTGGTGCAAAAAAGGGGATGGATTCATGAAAAAAGATATTAATGCTGGTTGGGCACTTCTGCCTTTTGTAATAATGATTATAGCTATGTTAATTACAGTAGTTGTGTTAGAGCAAAGTCCTCACGTACCACTTATTATCGGAACAACTGTAGCAGCAGTAGTTGCCAAAATACATGGATTTAAATGGATGGAAATTGAGGAAATGATGTATAAGGGGATACGTCTAGCTTTACCAGCAATTGTTATTATTATTTTAGTAGGTTTGACAATCGGCGCATGGATTGGCGGCGGGGTCGTAGCGACAATGATTTATTTTGGTTTAAAATTAATTTCTCCAGCTTGGTTTTTAGTAACAATCATGCTGTTATGTTCAATTGTTTCATTGGCGATTGGTAGCTCATGGTCGACGATGGCTACAATAGGTGTTGCTGGTATGGGTATTGGTTTAAGTATGGGAATCCCTGCAGCAATGATTGCTGGAGCAGTTATTTCGGGTTCATACTTTGGTGATAAGATGTCACCATTATCAGATACTACTAATCTCGCAGCAGGTTTAACTGGTACCGACTTATTTGATCATATTAAGCACATGCTTTATACAACAATTCCAGCTTTAGTCATTGCAATCGTTGTATTTGGAATTATGGGAAGAAGCTTCGCAGATATTTCAATGAAATCAGAAAGCATTTTAACGACATTAAAAGTAATGGAGGAAAGCTTTGTTATTTCTCCTTGGTTATTGCTTGTACCAGTTGGTGTAATTGTATTGGTAGCGAAAAAAGTACCTGCAATTCCAGCTTTAGTTGTCGGAATAATCTCAGGATTCTTACTACAAATCTTCGTACAAGGCGGCACACCTACAATGGCTGTACATGCTTTACAAGAAGGATTTGTGATTTCAACTGGCAATGACATGGTGGACAATCTATTTAACCGTGGTGGTTTAGATTCGATGATGAATACGGTTTCAATGACAATTGTGGCTATGACATTCGGTGGGGTGTTAGAATATTCCGGCATGTTAAAAGCACTTATGAATGTCATTGTGAAATTTGCTAAATCAACAGGAAGCTTAGTTGCTTCAACGATTGCTGCATGTATTACAACAAATGCTACATGTTCTGAGCAGTATATTTCAATTGTTGTTCCATCACGTATGTTTGCGAATGTCTATCAAGAGCGAGGCTTGCATTCGAAAAACTTATCTCGCGCGTTAGAAGATGGGGGAACACTAACTTCTGTATTCTTCCCATGGAATACTTGTGGAGTCTTTATTTTAGCAACATTAGGTGTAGGTGCAATGGAATATGCGCCATATGCCATTATTAACTTCCTGGTACCTATTATTTCAATTTTTTATGCATATATCGGTTTTGCGATTGTTAAGCTGACACCTGAAGAAATGGAAGAAGCTGAGAAGCGTAAAAAAGAGCAAGAAATAAATGAAGCTGACATGGTCATGGCTGACTAAATCTCTTCTGATAGTTAACTAAAGTCTCGCGGAAGCAAAGGCATCCGCGAGAGTTTATGTTAGTAGATGGCAAAGTTCAATTCATATATTGTACGTGGGCGGCCTTGTTGGTGAGTCATTTCTTCACCAACTACTTTAGCATAGCCGTTATCCACTAATTTTTTAATAATGCGCTCTGTTGTGCGGCGTGTAACCTGTAAGTATTCTGCAAGATTATGGGATGTAAATTGTGCTGATTGTCGCTCTCGGCTAAAATGAATGATCTTGGAAATATTTAATGGACTTAAGCTTGTTTGCTTTGCCATTTGTAAAACGTAGGGATCATCTGTTTTTAAAGCTAGTCTTACTTCCGATTTTGGAAAGGGACCTAGCAAGTTTTTATGTTCATCAAGTATATAAATTTCACAAGGTTTAGCAAATGTTAATGCATTCTTAGCATTTTGGTTAGCCTCAAATATTGAATGACCATAACCAAATGCTAGCTTAAATGGCTGATCGATTTGTTGTAATAAGCTTTGTAAGGCTTCTTTTTCGAGTGCCTTTTGCAAATGCCCTGCTGTCGTATATAGCTCAAAAGAGTATGGTGAAATTTCTTTATAAGTTGAATGTGTAGCTACTGTGATTTGCCTTAACATGTTATAGTCTATAGGTTTATTTTCAGGAGCTTCTAATAGTCCAACAACGGCTTTTACAGACTCGGATTTTGTAAGAAGTGATTGAGATCTCGTTTCCTCTAAGCATTGAATAATGGAGTTAGTTGCATCTAACATGCGCATTGCAGGTATTTGAAGAGCTTGTAGTTCATCAAACACACTATGAATACTTGTTATGACAAAGTCAATGCTGTTAGCTTCCCATAAAGCTATATGATGCTGCAATATAGATTGAGTAGGTTTAGTGATAGAAATAGGTTGAATATATGGTTTTGGACCACAATACTCTATTTCTGTTAGAACATTTTGTACAATAGCCGGATTCATAACATCAATGGAAATTCTATTTAAAGGTATTGCATGATTGGCTTTAAGCGATAACAAAGTTGTAGAAATTGCCGTCTCATCTTGTTTTATATAATTCCAAGGTATTGGTAGTTCTGACAGTGCAGATTGGGCATGTAAAAAGGGTAGCGTTCCTCCGAATAAAAGTGCATCACATGGCTTCATTTCTTTTAATAACACGGGTGCTTCTATAGGTTGATTGTAAAGATAAAAATCTATTTGAATATTCTCTATGTTTTGTGCGATACTGTTTATACGCTTCATAAATGCTTTAGAGCAAATAACCGCTATTTTAGTAGACATAGGCAACGTTCCTTTTCTATACAATATTTTTTTAACAATTAGCGACGTATTAGCGACAACTATATTATACAGGAGAGTGATAAAAATGAAAATCCAACAAGTAGAGATTTTTGCAATTCATTTACCACTTATTGATCCATTTATCATCAGTTATGCTACATATGATACGATGCCTTCTATCATTTTGAAGGTTACGACAGATACAGGTATTGTAGGCTACGGTGAAGCAGTACCAGATGAACACGTAACAGGGGAGACGTGGGAGAGCACATATGCTGTATTAAAGAATCAGCTTGCTCCTGCCATCATTGGAGAAAATCCAATGACCTTTGAAAAACTTCACGATAAATTGAACAAAGTTGTGAAGGATGTGCCGGCAGCGAAAGCAGCGATTGACATTGCTTGTTTCGATATTGCGGGTAAAGCGTTACAGGTTCCAGTGTACCAACTACTAGGTGGACGTTATCATGAGAAATTCCCGATTACGCATGTACTGAGCATTGGAACACCTGAGGCGATGGCAGAAGAGGCGGCTAACCGCGTGGAGATGGGCTATCGATCATTTAAAATGAAGGTAGGAACAGAGGTAGCTCGTGATGTTGCTCGTATCAAAGCGGTACGTGAACGTGTTAGAGAAGATATTGCAATTCGTGTAGATGTAAATCAAGGATGGGGCAATGCGTCAACTACATTACAAGGTTTACGTGCATTAAAGGATTTAAATATCGATTGGTTAGAGCAGCCAGTAGATAGTGAAGATATTGATGGAATGGTAGAAGTGAAGTCGAAAACAGATGTACCATTAATGATTGATGAAGGACTTCGAGGTGTACGTGAAATGCGCGAAATTATTGCAAAGCGTGCTGCAGATAAAGTCAATATTAAATTAATGAAATGCGGTGGAATTTATCCTGCTATGAAACTAGCAGTTATGGCTGAAATGGCAGGCATTGAATGTCAAATCGGTTCAATGGTAGAATCATCAGTTGGTTCAGCAGCTGGTTTCCATGTAGCATTCTCTAAAAAAATAATGACAAGTGTAGAATTAACAGGTCCTTTAAAATTCTCTAAAGATGTCGGAAACTTACACTATGATGTGCCATTTATCTGTTTAAACGAAAAACCAGGATTAGGTGTAGACGTAGATGAAGAAATCCTTAAAGAATTATGTAAGTTCTCAACAATTGTAACAGCCTAAGGAGGCGGCGAAATGGAAAAAAATTATGAAGGTATGCTGGGGGAAACGCCGTTTTTTGTTACAACATTAAATCTTCAACATGTGCAAGAAATTGAAAAATTACAGCTTGAGGTTTATGAATCATTAGCAGACCAAAGTATATTACAGCCATTAAGCACTGAAGAATTTGACTATATTTTAAGAGGCAATGGCATGATGATAGGTGCTTACGTAGAGGATGAGTTAATTGCCTTTCGCGCACTATTGAACCCACCTGTTGATGATGAGCACCTTGGCTATGATTGTGGGCTTGCCGAGAACGAATTTCATAAAGTTTTATATCAAGAAATATCGAATGTCTCACCAGCATATCGTGGCTATGGACTACAAAAAACATTAGCCCAAGTTGTCATGGGCCATATCGATTTAGAAAAATATGATTATGTATGTTCAACGGTAAAGCCATATAATATCCCTAGCTTAAAAGATAAATTTTCTCAAGGATTAGTCGTAAAGGGATTAAAGATTAAATATGTAGATAAGCTCCGATATATTTTCTATAAAGACTTGCGACAAGAGCTACCAACCTTTACAGAAAAGAAGACGATATCAATGGGGGATACAGTTGGTCAGCAACAGCTTTTGAAACAGGGTTATATAGGTACTTCTATGTATGAGGATCAAAATGATTGGTTCGTCGTTTATGAAAAATAAATAATAGTAAAGAGCCTTATCTTGTCGACAAAAGGATAAAATATAAATTAAGGTGTTTCAATAAACAAAGGTTGATTTTCACTCCGAGTTGGCGCTTTCCGCGGGCTTGGCTTTAACTTCTTTCAGCGGGTGTCCAAACACCTGCTGAAAGAAGTTAAAGCCTCCGGCGGATGTCACGGAATCGGATAGGAGTCCTTTGTGCAAGCACAAAGCCGATTCCGGACGCAATTATGCCGAGGCATAATTGATCAATCTCCTCGTCACTACGTTCCTGCGGGGCTTTCAGCGCAAGATAATCCCGCAGGAGTCGCCACTCTCCGTGAAAAATCAACAGCTCCTCATCACCAGTATGAGTCGACAAGCTGATCTAAAACAGTATTATAGCCATGATTAAAAAACAAACCCATGTAAAATAACAATAAAGTTATTTAATTTAATTTTAAAAGCTCAAACAAGCACAACCCCGTTCTAAATGTAGGACGGGGTTAAAAATATAGTTGTTTAATTATATAACAATAGTGCCGATTGTTTAATAATGGTATACAGTTACAATTTCCATTGAAGTAGTTTTTTAGTTATTTAGAATTGACTATCTCTCCATCAGTTGTTTGGACCACTAACGGCTCAACAATTTTTTCTAGACCTATCTTTATAAATGGGAGTCCTTCTTTTGCATTGCCTTTATCGACAACCTTAACTGTGATTTCAGTGTTCCCTATGGTCTTTACATCTTTTACTTCCAGATGCTTTCCTTCATATTTCTCGCCTAATTGAATATGAATTTGTTTCATTCCTTCAGAAATCGTAGATACCTCGTAGTAGGAGGATGTATCTTTACCAGCCACTATAACGCCTTCTTCATTGATCCAATAACCTTTATCTAAAGTGATCGTCCAACCAATAATAGCAAAAATAAGGACTGGGACTATAAATAAGATTGATTTATCCACTTTGTTAAATTCAGATTTTTTTAGGCCTTGCGTAAAAGGAAGTAACGACGTCCCAACTATGGCAGCTATCAAAATACCTGCTCCAATAATGCCAAAACCCATCCCTTCAAAGCCTCTCACTTTGAACAATCCGTATAGGACGGTAAACATAGCAATTAAAAATGTCACAATCGGAGCCAAGTAGAACTTTCCTGTTTTTTTCATAGCTATTAAAGTAAAAAGGAAAATACATGCCCCTATAATGAAACCAACTAAACTTATCGTTACCAATTTGTTCACCCCCAATATATTAATGTATTAATTGAAAATCGACATAAATGAGTCTAGAAAAAATATGATCCCCAAATCAAAGAGAATTGAGAGTATAATCCACTTATTGGTAAAAAATGTCATCGTGAATACTGATAAAAAAATAGCTGCTGGGAAATAGAACATGAAAGTGACACTTTTGATATATTCAATGGCTGCATCAGCAGACAGTTCCCAGTTGTAAAAGTAAAAAGAAGAATAAATGATATAAAATAAAATGAAGGCTCTAATGGAAATAAACAACCATTTAAGGCCATGATTAAACTGAACTAATTTCTTTAATGGCTTTATTTCTACTTCCTCACTCTGTTCTAACATCGGATAAATTTCTTCAGCTAATTCATTAAATAATTGCCTACACTCACTACAGTCTTGAATATGTTCCAAAACTATATCTTTTGTTTCCTGTTCTAGCTCATCAAATACAGAGATTAACTCCCGCGAAAGAATATGAATCTTTTGGGAATCCTCCATCTTTTTCACCTCTTTCTAGCCATCTGCTTTCTCATCCTAAATATCTTGGACTTTAATGTAGGGATAGGTATATCCAAAAGTGTACTTATTTCTTGATAATCATAACCATAATGAAACTTAGCTAAAAAAATGGCCTTATCATGCGTCGATAAATAACCTAAGGTAGTTATAATTTGGGAATTTATGATTGCCTTTGATTCAGGTGTTTGATTATCAATTAATAAGCTTTCAATGACACTTTCATCATGAAACAGCGCTGGTTTTCTTTTTTTGTAATGATCGAGGAGTGTATTTTTAGCTGCCTTCACTAACCAACTTTTCATATAAGTAACTTGTTGCACTTTTGATGGATCTGTTAAGATTTTTGCAAATAACTCTTGAATGATGTCATCGGCTACGTCATAACTTTTAGTTAATCCAATTAAAAAGTTCCGCAAATATGTGTAATGCTCCTCATAAATCTCTTCAATCACCTCAAATGGATTTTGATTTATCATTTTTATCCTCCGTAAGATATCGCGCACTAAAGAGACGACTCAAATTGGAAAAGGTTTTAAATTTTTTAGGATAATAGTAAAAATGGAAATTTCCGAACATCTTTATATTGGAATACTTCATCAAAATTCATCCCCAGCCCATAATTTGTAATATATAAAAAGAATCCAATTTGAATAAAAGATTAATCAAATTGGATTCTTTTTCATTAAGTTTCTATATATTCTTAACCGGATTACTCAGTAGAATGACTTGCATCTTTTTTATTTCATTGGGCAAAAGCCACAAGCCATTAAGCCAGGTATGTCTTTTGAAAAACAACATGATTTTCGTACAGGAACGTTCACTAAATTAGTAGGGCTTTGACCTCCTGTATATTGTGCCCACCAAGATTTGTTGGAGAAACGTGCCCATGTTTTAGGGTCCTCTAAAGCTTCAATATCCTCCATTGCTTGATCAGCTAGACCGGGATTAGAAAGCAATATATGATAGTGCCAAAGTAGATATCCAAAGAAATTCTCCCATATAGTGAGAGGGGAAATAGATGTTACTTTACGGAGCTGTTGAACGATAACATGCCCATCATATAGAATCTTTTCAATAACGGCTTGACGTTCTTCCTCCTCGACATAGCGCCAATCGTTTGGATTAACAAACATTGCGACTGTAAAACTGTCAAATTCTTTTGCTGCATCAAAGCGAAGCTCGATTGGTTTACCGTCCCACACCTCGTCATAGGCGGCAAGCATGTAAAGTTGCATAGCGAAAAACATACCGTAGCGGCGTGCAAAGTGAGAAATAGCGGCTGTTTCTGTTGCTGCGTCTGTAATTCCCATCATCAGGTTTAAAAAGTCAGGATGGTAAAAGTCCTTATGTATATCCGCTAATGTAAATAATGTCCGCTTTGGTTCTGTCGTATAAATGCTATAGGAATTCAATTGTCGAACTTGATCCATCGTTAATGCTGGCATCGTGATCACCTTTTCTTTCAGTCTTCTCTTACTTCAATTATAAATTAATCATTTTTGCTTCACAAATGGAATGCAATATTGTAAAATACATTAAACATATCAGAAAGGTAGGTTTTATGGTGTGATGTCACAGCCTCATGCAATTCCAAGGCCGCTCGTACGACTGAATCAATGGATGATTCTTTTAAGTGTCATGCTAACGTGGGTAACAGGCGTCTTTTGGATTTTAGCAATTCCTTTAGTAGCAAATTTACTAGGTGTTTTATGCAATTACAACCCCATTATTCGGGTAGGGAAGCTGTTTCTAAAAAATGCGCCATCTACATATATACCAGAGGATGCACAACAGCAAAAATTTAATTCTAGAATTGCTAGCTTTTGTTTAGCAGGTGGAATTTTAGGTTACTTGCTTAAATGGCAGGTGGTTGGCTATGTCTTTACGGGAATGGTTGCTGTAGCTTCATCGTTAGCAATTGCAGGATTTTGTATAGGCTGTTTCCTACATTTTCAGTTAAAGCAATGGCAATACCGTCGCTCGTTGAAGAAGGCATAAAAAAACTTGAAAAAATTTTCAGATTAATGTTGACTTTATAATTGATAATGATTATCATTATCGTATAAAGATTATTCCTCCTCTACAATACAGTGTAGAGAGGATGAACTTTAGCTACTTTTCTCCAGAAGTTTGCTAGTTCATGATAACGCTCCTAAAACCCCCCTCATTTTTTGGGAACGTAAAATCTCTAGACGACTCACTCCATTGTGACTGAGTCGTCTTTTTTTGATTGAAACTGCAATTGTTCCGATAAAACGAGATAATATTCCGATAAAAGCTAAAATTGTTCCGATAAAATGAGATTATGTTCCGATAAATCTTCAAAGTATTCCTTTAAAAATGAAATCATCCCCGCATAACGTGGGGGTTGATTTCCGTTCCGACTGGGCGCTTTCCTGGGGGCGTCCGATGAGCCGCTTCACTCGCGTTGCTCGCTGCAGGGTCTCATCTGTGACGCTAATCCCCGAGGAGTCGCCCAGTCTCCACTCCAATCAACACTAATATATAGCGTACATTTAACTCATAATCATTATACCAAAAATTACAATTTAATATATAATATACCTTAATGAGAAGGGGTGATTATTTCATGTTTTATATTAGAAATTTCGAAAATGAGTTTGAGTTCTTTCTAGATATGTTATATGAGTCTATTCATATTCCTGAGAATAAACCATCAAAAGAAATTTTACTAAACTCGCCTGACATAAGAAAATATCACGAAGGTTGGGGGAGAAAGGGAGATAAAGCTTTGATTGCCTTTGACGCAAAAAATCAAACTGTTGGTGCAGTCTGGTACAGATTGTTTGATGAAAATAATAAAAGCTATGGTTATATTGATTGCAATACTCCTGAAATAGGAATTGCTGTTTCAAAAGACGTAAGAGGAAAAGGGGTGGGGACTTTACTGATGCGTAAAATAATTCAACAAGCGCAGGATGAAGGATACAATACCATTTCACTTAGTGTAGACCTTGAAAATAGTTCGGCCATTAATATTTATAACAAACTTGGCTTTCAAGATTATGAAGTAGTAGGCACTTCTAAAACAATGATTTACAAATTATAGTGCTCTCTAGAATAAAAAATGTACACTACTAAAAGTGAATTTAGTAATGTACATTTTTTTGTATTTAATATTACTGCGTAGGATTGCTATGAACAGCACTTTTTTTCCCTAGTACCATCGTATAGTAGCTATGTAGCAGCATGCCAACAATGATGACACCTAGGCCCGCAAGAGCAATTGGATTTGGGAATGCAATGCCGAGTAATAATACTTCACCGATAATGACAAAGAGTATTTCAGTCGATTGTGTTGCTTCAACTGCTGCAAGCTTGCCTTGATGATCGTGAACACGGTCAGTTGCAATGAAAAATAAAGTTGTGGCGATGACACCAGAGCTTATGCCTACAAGTAACGATTGCATCACTTGGCTGATGGAAGGAAGCCCGACCGTTGCCAATGCATAAATGGCTAGAATAATCCATGCAGGCATCGAGGCGATGGTCATGCCAAGAACTCGTTGATATGTATCGATGCGTCCGCCACAGATTGCCATCATTTTGCGGTTACCAAGAGGGTAGGCAAATGCAGCGACGACAACAGGTAAAATGCCAAGCATTAAACTTTTAAGTGGAACAGATTGTGCCTGTGGTATTTGGATAAGTAAAATGCCGGCTAAAATGACACATGAAATGAGTAATGAAATAAGCGGTATTTTTTGACGTACTGTTTTCCCAGCTACTACTGAAACAAATAGGGGAGCTAGTAATACGCCAGCGACAATTGTCAATTGCCATGTTCCGGAAACGAGCCAGCCTGGACCGAATGCTGCTGCAAATGTCAGTGGTGCATAGAACAATACAAATCCGATAAAGCTCCAAAGCAGCCAAGCGATAGGCTGTGCTTTCATTTCACCTGATAGTTGGGAAAAGCCTTTTCGATAGAAGACGATCGCAAGTAAAAACGGTAGCATGAAGAAATAGCGCAGCGATGCACTCCATAGCCAACTACCACCTTGCATTTCCATTGCATGATTTAATATAAATGTAACAGCAAAAAAAAGTGAGGCTAAAATGCCTAATGCAATTTCTTTCATTAAAATCACCTCAAAACCCTTCATGTAATTTGAAAATTCAGTCATTGTTTTTGAAAAAAATACGAAGAAGGGGCAAACCCTTCTTCGTAACTATTTTCCTTGTTGTTCAAAGAGCTCAACAATCTCAATAATCACTTGTGTAGCTTTCTCCATCGTTTCTGCAGATACATATTCGAATTTACCGTGCATATTTTCGCCACCTGCAAAAATGTTTGGTGTCGGTAAGCCCATGTAAGAAAGCTGTGAACCATCAGTACCGCCACGGATTGGTAATGTAATTGGAGTAATATCTAACTTTTCCATTGCTGTGCGTGCAATGTCAACGATTTCTTTAACGGGCTCAATTTTTTCGCCCATATTATAGTATTGATCTTCCATAGTAATGCTTAAAGCATCCTCGCCATATTGGGCTTTGATTTTCGCTGCAGCATCAAGAATTAATTGTTTTTTCGCCTCGAATTTTTGACGGTCATGGTCACGGACGATATAAGAAAGCTCAGTATGCTCGATCGCACCGTTAAAGCCCATTAAGTGAATAAAGCCCTCATAGCCTTCCGTTTTTTCTGGTACTTCATTGGTAGGCATTTCATTTTGGAAAGCGATCGCCATTGTGATGGCATTGACCATTTTATTTTTTGCAGAACCAGGGTGTACACTCGTACCTTTTGTCACAACCTTTACGCCTGCTGCATTAAAGCTTTCGTATTGTAGCTCGCCAAGAGGTCCGCCATCCATCGTATAAGCATAGTCGGCTCCAAATGCAGCCACATCGAATTTATGAGGACCGCGGCCAATTTCTTCGTCGGGTGTAAACGCTACACGCAATTTACCATGTTTAATAGAAGGAGTGTTTACTAGGTATTCCATAGCCGTCATAATTTCTGCGATACCAGCTTTATCGTCAGCGCCTAATAATGTAGTACCATCCGTTGTAATTAACGTTTGACCTACATAATTTTTAAGCTCAGGAAAATCTGTTGGAGACATCGCTAGATTTTCATTAAGCTGGATAACTCCGCCATCATAGTTGTCAATGCGCTGTGGATTAACGTTTGTGCCAGTAAAGTCTGTTGTAGTGTCCACATGTGCTAAAAAGCCAATAGTAGGCACTTTTTTATCTGTATTTGCTTCGAGTGTCGCAAATAAATAACCATTTTCATCTAATGTAATGTCAGTTAAGCCTATTGCTACAAGTTCATCTTTTAGTACATGCAATAAGTCAAATTGCTTTTGTGTTGAAGGAGTTGTTTCGCTTGTGAAATCAGATTGTGTATCAATTTTTGCATAACGAATTAAACGCTCGATTACTTGTTCTTTCATAAGTATGGCCTCCTAATGTGTAAGTCTAAATTATTGTAACACTTTACTTCGGATTTCGGAATATTGAAGAATG
The DNA here is from genome assembly GCF_041262405.1 of Lysinibacillus sp. RC79. NCBI lineage: Bacteria > Bacillati > Bacillota > Bacilli > Caryophanales > Bacillaceae > Lysinibacillus > Lysinibacillus sp. RC79. Next base: position 3,594 of record NZ_JBGCCD010000042.1, on the reverse strand, counting down.
CTTAACGCAATTAGTATTTGGGCACTGTAATATGTCAACATAATAATCTCATGAGAAAATGGTAAGGGCATAACGAATTTATTAATAGATAAATAGGAATCTGATGAAATAAATAGCAGAGCTCCAATCGTTGCAAATGTAGAACCTGTTCGAATTGCAGTCCAACCCATCGTTAATATGACCGAAATATAGGCAATTACCGCGATACCAAGCACTACTTCTCCTGATGAAAACACTGTACCTGCAATCCACACAGCCATACTTGCCCCGTAAACGAGTAAGACAATCTTCGCCCAAGTCGGTACTTGTCGTTCATTAGTAGAAAAAAAGGCGATGATATAAAAAATATGACCGATTAAGAAGCTTGTTAGCCCAATTAGAAACCACTGTAGTGTATAATCACCGATCATACAAAACACAAGTCCGATGACAATTAGTAGTTGATACTTTTTAATACCTAAATTTTTTGGTGTAGCGGCTAAAATAATGATCAGAAGCATTGGAATAACTTTAAAGATAAGTATCAAGTTTTCTGGAATATGGGACAGGAAAAAAATATAATATAGACCAAACAAAATAATAAATGCTATTAAAATTTTTTTAGACAAATTTCTCATCTCCTTTTCTTTGAAATTCTTTATCTATGTTAGAATTTCCTTTATTCTTTTGTGAAGGAAATCTACATACTCATCTTATGAATGAAACTTTTTTAGTATGTAGCCGTAAATAAGTGGACAGTAAGTAAGAGAGGGTGAACGAAATGACCAAGCTATTAATAGCTTCGGCAGTCATTGGATTAATCGCGAGTGTTTTATTAACACCGCTCATAACGAAAAAGCAAGAAGACGGATCTAAAAAGGTAATTGGATACTTCTTTATAGGTGTATTTGTACTAGGGTTTTTAGCTACTGGTATAACAGTATATGTGACAAAAATGGATGTAAACTGGCTTGCTTTTTGGCCCGCTATTATTCTATTAACATTAGGCGGCGCGCTTCTTGCAAGTGGTATTGAAAGAAAAATAAAGGGTGTTTTATTTTTAGCTAGTTTAGGTGTTGCAGTGTATGTATTATCAGCTCCTTTATGGAATGCTAACGAAAAATTTAAGTCAGCTGAAATGAAGGAAGAGGTTGAAATAAAACCGTTCGATGAAACACAAACACCAGCTAGTGTTCCTCCTAAATTTGCACGTAATAAGATGAAAAAAGCGTTCGGGCAAGTACCGAATACAAGTTATTACGAGCTAGGGCGCTTGCAAATTCAAAAAGTGAATGGCGAGTATGTTTATATAGCACCAGTTGAGTTCTCTGGTTTCTTTAAATGGATGAATGGCGGGTCGACTCCTGGTTACTTTATAATGAGTGCAACGGATTCAGCGGATAATCCAAAGTTTGTTAAGCAGGAAATGAAGTATGTTCCATCTGCTTATTTAAATTCAAATTTAGACCGTCATATACGTTTACAACATCCATTCCTTGTTTTTTGTGGAGATGTACAACTTGAAATAGATGATGAGGGTAAACCATACTACATCCGTTCATATGGTGAATTTATTTCAGCACGTAATGGTTTCGATGTAAAAGGGATCGTGCTTGTAGATGCATTAACAGGAAAATCAGAAGTCATCAAGTTGAAAGATGTTCCAGAATTTATTGATGGAGCGGTTTCTCCAGAGACAGTAAGTTTACAAAATAGTTATTTCGGTAATTATATACACGGATTTTGGAACAGTAATTTTGGTAAGAAAGATGTAAAACTTCCTTCTGATGAGGGGACAGAAGCAAATGTTAGCCCGATTTTTGATGAGAAGGGCGATATGTATTATTTCACAGACTTTACGAGCCCTAAAGAGGGTGTCGATTCAATGCTTGGCTATTCCTTAACAAATGCCCGAACAGGTCAAGCAACCTATTATACTGGAAATCTAGACGCTTCTTATATGGATTCACAAGGTAACTTGCAAATTATTGAGAAGAAATTTATAGAGAAAAAATGGTCTGGAGAAATGCCGGTGTTGTATAACTTCTACGGTGAAGCTAGCTGGCTAACAGCGGTGCTTGACTCAAATGGTTTCTTACAAAATTATTTCATCGTTTCTGCGGCAAACCCTGAAATTTCGGTTTATGCGACAACTCCTAAAGAGGCACTGAAATTATATAAAACAGCCTTAAGTCGCGGTGGAACTACAGTCGAAGGAAGCTCACATGCAGAAGAGAAAAATGTAAGTGGAAAGGTGCTTCGCGTATACAAAGAACGTCTTGGAGAATATACAGTTGTATCATTTTTACTAAATAACGGGGAAAACTATTTGGTAAGCTCAGAAACAGAACCGCTTGCAATTTATTTACAAGAAGGTGATGATGTAATTCTCACTTATGGTGATACAGGAGAGCAGTTCTTACCAGTTCGATCACTGATTATTAAAGGGTTAAAATAGATAATCAATTTCGCCTTGGCGTAATTGCGTCCGGATTTTGAATTGTGCCCGCACAATTCATTCCTTTGAAAATCCGTGACATCCGCCGGAGGCTTTTCTCCATTCAGTAGGTGTTTGGACACCCATTGAAAAGGAGTAACATTCGTATTTATATCACACCTTTAGAGTGGGAATCTTCTACTGAATGAAGAAAAAAGACGATCTAGTTGCAATATGCTACGAAGATCGTCTTTTTTATGTTGGTTGAGATTCCATATAGTGAAGCATCTTTTCCTGGTGATTAGTATAAAGTGCTTTTGCATGATCGTTTAATGCAAATATTTCATGAATGTACCCTTGAAGCAAATGATGTTCATAGTCAAAAGCATAACAGTCTTCGTTTTCTAATATATGCGCTAATAAAAGTGCATGTAACACAACGACCTCTAGATTTTGTGTATTTGTAATGAATTTTAAGTTGAGGATGGTAGTGTGGGAAACGAATTGATTCACATAATCAATAGCATTCTTATAAACAGCTAAGTCGATCTGTGGTTCAAGTCGTTTTCTTAATAATGTACAATCATTATTTAAGTCTTGAATTTTTAAAAATAAACCTCTTACACTTCGCTTATGTTGTTGTTCTAAGGTACGAGCAAGATCTTTATTGACATAGGACATTTATACATAACTCCTTTCCACATAGTGGTCATCTATTAGTATTAATGGAATTATTTAAAAAGGAAAGAGTCTTTTTGTTTAATTTATACCTAAATTTAACTTCTCCCACCAAAAAAGTCTCTCACTTCTAAACGTGAAAAAACAATGTATTTTCTCATTTAATCACCTGTTGAACAAAGTTTGATCGAAACGATAACTCAATTATTAAATAGGAAGCTTTTCAATGAAATGAAAAAGTATAAATTTTTATTTGAAAAAGTATTGACCTTTTTAAATTAAGAGTGTAGTATTATACAAGTCGTTAAGACAGCTACTGAAAAACAATTAAATCAAAAGAAAATTAGTTGTTGACATCTAGCGAACGACATGATATTATATAAAAGTTGCTGTTGAGAAAACGGTAACGAAATGAACCTTGAAAACTGAACAAGCAAAACGTAATCAATAAAGTTTTTAGTAGCTAACCTTGAGTTGGTGAACGAAACAAAATTTTGGAC
>NZ_JBGCCD010000041.1:0-48815 GCF_041262405.1 Lysinibacillus sp. RC79 | reverse complement strand
GAAAGCGATGCGGCAGCTACAATGGTTTGTCTGTGCGAAAGCGATGCGGCAGCTACAATGGTTTGTCTGTGCGAAAGCGATGCGGCAGCTACAATGGTTTGTCTGTGCGAAAGCGATGCGGCAGCTACAATTACGCCAAGGCGAAATTGATTTAATTTATTTCACTTTAACAGGGTTAATATTTGACCTTCCCTGACTATAATGTGTATGATAAGGTTACAGCTGAAATCCAAAGAAAGTTTTCAGCAAAAGTATTCGAATTTAGTTTTTTAAGGAGGATTTAACATGAATTTAATTCCTACAGTTATTGAACAAACAAGTCGTGGTGAACGTGCATATGACATCTATTCACGACTACTTAAAGACCGTATTATCCTACTAGGAAGCGCAATTGACGACAACGTTGCTAACTCAATTGTTGCTCAACTTCTATTCCTACAAGCAGAAGATCCAGAAAAAGATATCTTTCTTTACATTAACTCACCAGGTGGATCTATCACTGCTGGTATGGCAATTTATGACACAATGCAAATTATCAAACCACAAGTACAAACAATTTGTATTGGAATGGCAGCATCTATGGGTGCTTTCCTACTTGCTGCTGGTGAACCTGGTAAACGTTTCGCATTACCAAATGCAGAAGTAATGATTCACCAACCTCTTGGCGGTGCACAAGGTCAGGCAACTGAAATCGAAATCGCTGCAAAACGTATTTTATTCTTACGTGAAAAATTAAATGGTATTTTATCAGAACGCACTGGTCAACCACTTGAAGTCATTGCAAGAGATACAGACCGCGATAACTTCATGACTGCTGAGCGTGCAAAAGAATACGGCTTAATCGACCAAATTATGGATCGTAAATAAAAAATTAAAGGCATCCCAGATTTATTTCTGAGATGTCTTTTTTTGTACGACATCAAATTTATGTATGGTTTGATGGGGCTATCCCTCACTTTGATCGTTCTATCCATCATTTTGATGGTTCTATCCACCATTTGACTTTTCTTTCCGTCGCTCTGACACTTCTTTCCGTCGGCTGCTCTTCTTTCCGTCGCTCTGACTCTTCTTTCCGTCGCTCTGACTCTTCTTTCCGTCGCTCTGACTCTTCTTTCCATCGGCTGCTCTTCTTTCCGTCGCTTCGATCTTTCTTTCCGTCGCCCTGACTCTTCTTTCCGTCGCTTTGATCTTTCTTTCCGTCGCTCTGACACTTCTTTCCGTCGGCTGCTCTTCTTTCCGTCGCCCTGACTCTTCTTTCCGTCGCTCTGACACTTCTTTCCGTCGGCTGCTCTTCTTTCCGTCGCTCCGATTCTTCTTTCCGTCGCTCTGACTCTTCTTTCCGTCGGCTGCTCTTCTTTCCGTCGCTCCGATTCTCCTTTCCGTCGCTCTGACACTTCTTTCCGTCGGCTGCTCTTCTTTCCGTCGCTCTGACTTTTCTTTCCGTCGCTTTGGCCCTTCTTTCAGGACCTATTTTCTGTGCAAAAGCGCAAAAAAAACTGCCCAACATGTAAGTTTTACCTGTTTGGACAGTCTTTGCATCATAAGTTTTTTAATCTTCTTTTTCGATTAGTGCTGCTAATGCTGTAACCGCTTGCTCAGCATCGTTGCCATCGCCACTAAGTACGACCTCTGTTCCTTTTGCAATGGCTAAGCTCATAACACCCATAATGGACTTAGCATTTACTTTTTTCTCTTCTTTCTCAAGAAAGATATCTGCGCTAAAACGATTTGCTTCTTGGACAAATAATGCTGCTTGTCTAGCTTGTAGTCCTAATTTTAATTTTACATAGACTCTTCTCTCGGTCATTCTTAAAACTCTCCTTTACTACCGTTCATCTTATTGTATTTATCTTACCTTACTTACTAGCAAAAGAACAATACGCGATTACGCATCACATTCATACCTGAAAAGTATGAAAATTCAACCACCAATTTTTTCTCCGCTTCTTAATGCATCGGCAATCTCATCGATTTTCCGTAATCGATGATTGACACCTGATTTACTAACTGTCCCACTTGATACCATTTCGCCAAGTTCTTTTAACGTTACATCTTGATATTCTACTCGTAATCGTGCAATTTCACGAAGTTTTTCAGGCAATTGATCTAGTCCTATTGAATTTTCAATAAATCGGATATTCTCTACCTGACGTAATGCTGCACCTATAGTTTTATTTAAGTTCGCTGTTTCACAGTTAACAATGCGATTAACACTATTTCTCATGTCTCGCAATATACGAACGTCTTCGAACTTCATCATTGCTTGATGAGCTCCAACAATATTAAGGAAATCAGAAATTTTTTCCGCTTCTTTTAAATAAGTAACAAAGCCTTTTTTTCGTTCAATTGTTTTTGCATTTAGCTCAAATTCATTCATCAAATCCATTAAAGCCTCGCCATGCTCTTTATATAATGAATAAACTTCTAAATGGTAGGCTGATGTTTCTGGATTGTTGACAGAGCCACCCGCTAAAAATGCGCCTCGTAAATACGCTCTTTTTTGACCACTCTTTTTAATGAGCTCCCGAGAAATAGTATGATTAAATTGAAAGTCGTCTGAGATGATTTCTAAATCGATTAGTAGCTCACGCGCACCTTCTCTTACACGGCAAATGTATACGTTATTTTTTTTCAAACGCATCTTTTTTCTAACAAGTAACTCTACATTATACGGATACAACTTTTTCATAATCGTATAAAGTCTTCTTGCGATTGCAGCGTTTTCAGTTTGTACGTCTAAGCTTAACTGTTTATTAGCAAAGGATAATGAACCATTCATACGAATTAGGGCAGATACTTCTGCTTTCATACAATGATTGTCCGCTTCTATTTGAGTTAATTCCTTTTTCGTTTCAGAAGCAAAAGACATATCACGCCCTCCTTTCAACCTTTTGTTCTATGTATATGTCCATCTTATCATATACAATAAGTGCTTTATAATTCACTAACTTCTTGTTTATAGATATTCGCGTAATCTACAAGCCATTTTGCAACGTTTGCCGCATTATGACGAACCATCCCATCTGGGCGAATCGTGGCAATATCCCGTTTAATAACCTCTAATCCCATACTTTCGAGCTTTGCAACGTCAAATGTTACTGGCTCAGCAAACTCTTCCTTATAAAGCTCTTTTACAGGATGAGGAAGTTTTTCATTATTCACTAAAATGGAATCAATGAAGGAGTCTCCAACATGCTTGTATAAAGCTTTAACATGATCACCTGCTGTATAGGAAATGGTTTCACCTTTTTGAGTCATTAAATTACAAACGTAAATTTTTCTCCCTGTAGCCTTAACAACAGCTTTTCCAATTTCTTTTACAAGAAGGTTTGGAATAATGCTTGTATATAAACTTCCTGGACCAATTAATATATAATCAGCACGATTGATTGCTCGAATAGCTTCTGGTAACGGTTTCACATTTTCAGGCACTAAAAAAACTCGACTAATTCGTTCTTTAGCCATGGGAATTTTAGATTCCCCTTCAATGATTGAACCGTCCTCAAGCTCTGCATGTAAATTTATCTTTTTATTAGCTGCTGGTATGACACGACCATGAACCTTTAATACCTTGCCCATTTCACTAATAGCATGGTTAAAGTCCCCGGTAATATCTGTTAAAGCAGTCAGCATTAAATTACCCAATGAATGACCACGTAAATCTTCCGATGCTGAAAATCGATATTGAAACATTTGCTCTACAAGCGGTTCAACATCCGATAATGCCGCGATCACATTGCGGACATCACCTGGTGGTGGAATATCATAGTCATCTCGTAAGCGTCCTGAAGAACCACCATCATCTGCTACTGTCACAATTGCAGTAATATCAAATGGGTGGTGCTTAAGCCCTCGTAATAATGTAGAAAGCCCTGTACCACCACCAATTACAACAAGCTTTGTTCGCTTCTTTCCCATTCACTCAATCCTTTCTACGATTGATGTCACGATGCGTAATAACCGTGTTTTCCTTTCCAGCTAAATATGCCCCAAAATACTCTGCTAATGTTACCGAACGATGCTGTCCGCCAGTACATCCAAAAGCAATGACAAGTTGTGATTTGCCCTCTTGTCTATAGAGCGGAATCATAAATTCAAATAAATCCGTTAGTTTTTGAATGAGTGTTTGCGTATCTTCTAGTGCCAGAACATAAGAAGATACCTCAGTTTGTAAACCCGTTTTATGGCGTAACTCTTCTACATAATATGGGTTTTTTAAAAAACGGACATCAAATACTAAGTCGGCATCAATCGGCATACCATGCTTAAATCCAAAAGACATTATATTCACTGAGAAAATATTATCAGCATCACTGGCAAATTCTTTAGCTATTTTTTCACGTAGCTCTTTAGGCTTCATATTAGATGTATTATAGACAAATTTAGCGCGACCCTTTACTTCTGATAAAAGCTTACGTTCTTGTTTAATGCCATCTAATGGCAAACCATTTACAGCTAATGGATGTGCACGTCTTGTTTCTTTATAACGTCTAACTAAAGTTGCATCATCTGCATCTAAAAATAAAATTCGTGCAACTATATCGCCTTCTTTAAGTATATGGTCGAGGGCGCCAATAAGAGAATCAAAAAAGTCGCCACCACGCATATCCATGACAGCTGCTATACGTGTAATATTTTTACCCGAATCCCTTAGTAGGGTTAAAAATGTTGTGAGTAACGCTGGTGGTAAATTATCAATACAGTAATACCCTAAATCCTCAAAGCTCTGAATAGCTACAGTTTTCCCAGCTCCAGACATTCCTGTAATAATAACCAACTCATGTGTACCTTTTGGGCCTTCAACCACCACTGTCATTCAGCTCCTTTATTGTTCGATTGATATTTGTATTTTCTCATGAAGTAATTCAAAATCAGTTGTGTATTCGAATGTACCGTACTGAATGCCTGATTGTGAGATAGCAAATTGTAAGTTTGTTCGATCACCTTCAGCCATTGGCAAATGTTTCAAATCCTCTACTGGGTGCCATGCAAGTTTGCCTTCTCTAGTTTCTTTAAACGGTACTCCTTCTATATCCTTTGCAACAAATGTATAAAGCATCCATTCGTCCACTACCTCATTATTTTCTCTAATAATCATCGTATAAACACCCTTTAAATGAGCATTTATTGGTGTGACATTTGTTTCTTCTTGAAACTCACGTACAGCAGCCTCATAAATCGACTCCCCGCTCTCCATTTTACCGCCAGGAGCTACGTACCAGCCACGTCTTGGCTTCTGAAGTAATAACATTTGACCGTCTTTTACGGCTATTAAATTTGCAATTCTTTGCATAGGCACACCTCTAATCTCTTTTGCATTCTACCATTTATTATAGCAAGACCAAACAAGGTTTGTCCTCAATTCTCAACTTTAGGTGCATTTGCAATTTCAACTTCAACGATACTTGTTTTTAACCTCTACTCAAGCATATGAAACTCCGCCATAAAAAATCAAAACTTTCGTTTACAACAAAAATAGGTTGCTCCACCTTATTTGGCGGAAACAACCTACTCAACAAAATAAAAGGGGGATTGCTAATTACAATTTATATATTACACCTTTTATATGTCATTCAAGTTACAACTATATTAAGACCGTATTAAAATTGTATTTTTTTCCTTAAAATAACGATCTTGGGTTCATCACCATAACGTGTGGTTGATTTCCGTTCCGACTGGGCGCTTTGTTGTTGCTGTCGCTACGCTTTCGCACAGATAAAACAATTGCTGACGCTACGCTTTCGCACAGAGCAAAGCTTCCTGGGGGCGTCCAGCCTCCACTCCAATCAACTTATATAAATGGCATACATTTTCAAAAAAAATGTTATCCACAACTTTTGATGATGAGCCTGATTTTGGGCACTCTACAAAATATTCACTTGACTGCACATCCCACTCTGGGAGTTGAATGCCCTTAGCAATGATTCACTTTAAGCATTAATTTTTTCTAATAATTCTTCCACATAGTGCTGTACTGCTTGTGCTGCAACACTTCCGTCGCCTGTCGCTGTAACGATTTGACGAAGTGATTTTTCACGTACATCCCCAGCTGCGAAGATTCCTGGTACTGTTGTTTCCATAGTATCATTTGTCAAAATATAACCAGCATCATTTAAAATACCTAGAGACTCAAATGGTTTTGTTAACGGAAGCATACCAATGTATACAAATACGCCGTCAGTAGCAAAATCAGATTCTGTACCATCTATAGTTGATTGTAATGTTACACTTCCAACTTTACCATTAGCCTCATTAATTTCTTTGACTGTTGCATTCCAAATGAAATCAATTTTTTCGTTAGCAAAGGCACGATCTTGGAGAATTTTTTGTGCACGTAATTTATCACGACGGTGCACAATTGTTACTTTATCAGCAAAGCGAGTTAAATAAACGCCTTCTTCAACAGCAGAATCCCCGCCACCTACGACAACAAGATTTTTTTGCTTGAAGAATGCACCATCACATACTGCACAATAGCTGACACCACGGCCTCCAAGTTCTTTTTCGCCAGGCACGCCCATTTTTTTATACTCTGCACCTGTAGAAATAATGATTGCTCGTGTTTTATATTCTTTAGTACCTGATTTTATTGTTTTATATTCCTCACCATCAATAATTTCAGTTACATCGCCATACGCATATTCTGCACCAAATTTCTTAGCATGATCGAACATTTTTGTAGACAGCTCAGGCCCTAAAATTGTATCAAATCCTGGATAGTTTTCTACTTCTTCTGTACTTGCCATTTGTCCGCCAGGGATACCACGTTCAATCATTAAAGTTGAAAGGTTGGCACGTGATGTATAAACAGCTGCAGTCATACCAGCCGGACCTGCACCAATTATTACAACATCATAAATTTTTTCTTCTGACATAAATACTTCCCCCTAAACAGATTTTTTACTTTTTTATAATAACTTTAGTATGATCATCGTATGTGAAAGTAAAAAGTTATTCAACTATGTTGCTCACGGTCTAATTATGAGTGTCTGGTAAAAACTTTAAAATTTCATCAATATACTTCGATAAAGTAGACACTGATACTCCGTATTGCTGAGCTATCTCCTTTTTTGTAACCTTGAGCATTCGGGAAGAACGGAATAAATAATCATTTGCTCCTGCAATAGCCGCTGGATTTGTAAAACGATAATTATTTATCAATGCTTGCTCACAAAGCACAAACCACATTTGGAACATTGGTGCAATTAAAGTCGTAAGCTTACCATACTGTTCTAGTAATATTTCTGGCACACTTACTGCTCGTATAAAGCTAGCCTCTACTTTGTTTTTCATATCAAATTGATGTCCTAGTACATAAGCTAGGAATAGCTTTTCATACGCATTGAATTGTTCAACGTTTATCCATTTTGGGTGCGCAATAATTTCCTGTTTATGTGCTGTACAGCTTAGTAAAAATAAGCCAAATATCCGTTCACTTGTATAATCGCTCTCTAGCTTATCTACAATATAATCACGGTCATGTTCTAATGCATCAAGTGAATACGTATTTTCTTCTTGACGCCAAGGTTCGAAACCTTCTTTATCGGGATCTAGCTCAAGTAGCTGCTCCCATGTATTCTTTGAAATTTCTTCATGTCCTGAAAAATAAGCTGCATGTGATAACCAAAAGTAAAAGCCAGCATCGCCTACATAGCCTCTTTTTTGCATGCTACGCAACCATTTAAATGCTACATCATATTGTCCAACGAGTGCTAATGTTGCACCTAGCTTGTAGCGATGTTCCCATAAGTATGGCTGAATTTTTACAAGTACTTCTAAAAGATCCTTTAAATCTTCTTCATTTTTTTCATAGTATGCGATAACCGTTAAATTACATAGTGCATGTAGATTCCCCTTATTTTCACGCAATACAGTGTTTAGCAGAGCCTTCGCCTGTTCTGCTTCACCAACATAAAAATAGGCAAGGGCTAAGTTGTTATAAGCTGACCAAAAATCTGGTGTATCTTCAATTAAGTCTTCTAGAATCTTAATAGCTTCAGGGAAATCTCCCTTTTCCATACAACGTCTCGCCTGTTCCTGCCGATATAAATCTTCAGCAGAACCTTCAAGCTCCTCAAAATCATCCTGCTCAAAGTCAACAAACTCTAATATTTCAGCAGCTTCATCTGCATAGGCACCCTCTGGCTCTATTTGTAAATATTGCTCTGCAAAGCGCTTAGCATCATGTATGATGCCGATACATCCTGATACCTCTGCCATGTAAAAAATAATTTCTGGATTGTCTTTATCTATCTGATAGGCACGACGAAGAAGATCATACGCTTCCTCGAAACGTTGACCCTCTAACTCTATTATCGCTAATTGCAATAAAATCATTGGATCATCAGGGCTTAAATCAACTGCTCGCTGTAAATATTTATAGGCTTTATTCATTTGTCCGCTATTCATTGCTTGAATTGATTTTTTATAATAATAGTCGCCTGTTGGAATGAACGACACTATATTCGTTTGATTCTCTTTTTGACGTTTCTTTTCCAATATATTTCCTCCGAAACAAGAAATAAGGAACGTATCATACGTTCCTTTACACAGTAACTTCTATTATACCATACAATAAGCAATATGCCGTTATTTCTCCTCGTGACGTTTTTCTAACACATGTAAGACGTCATAAACATTTACTTTTTGTTCTTGTAGTAACACTAGTAGATGATAAATTAAATCGGCAGCTTCCCATTTTACTTCTTCTGCATCGCGATTTTTTGCACCTATGACAACCTCAGTTGCTTCTTCTCCAACTTTTTTACAAATTTTATCGATTCCTTTATCGAATAAATATGTAGTATACGCCCCTTCTGGCATTTCTTGCTCACGCTTTTCAATGACATTTACAAGTTTCGAAATAATCTCAACAGACCCGACCTCGGCATTTTGCTGAATGATTTCCGTAAAGCAAGAAGTTGTTCCATTATGACAAGCCGGGCCAGTAGGAATTACTTCCACAACTAATGCGTCACCGTCACAGTCAGCCTTGATAGACACGACTTTTTGTGTATGACCACTTGTTGCCCCTTTGTGCCAGAGCTCTTGACGTGAACGTGAGAAGAACCATGTTTCTCCCGATTCAAGTGTTTTCTCTAGTGATTCTTTATTCATATACGCTACCGTTAGTACTTCTTTTGTATTAGCATCTTGTACAACCGCAGTGACAAGACCCTTATCATCAAATTTAATGCCGTCAATCATCTTACTGTCACTCCTTTTTCACGTAAGTATTCTTTTACTTGTGCTACGCTCGTTTCTTTGTAATGGAAGATGGATGCGGCAAGTGCTGCATCTGCATCGACATCTTCAGCTAATACCTCGTAAAAATGTTCGGCATTCCCTGCACCGCCACTTGCAATAACAGGAACTGTCACAGCCTCTCTCACAGCTTTTGTTAATGCTAAATCAAAACCGGATTTCTCACCGTCCTGATTCATACTCGTTAATAAAATTTCACCGGCACCTAAGCGAACCGCTTCCTTTGCCCATTCAGTTGCTCGCCATGTTGTTTTATTTCGGCCTCCATGCGTATAAACCATCCATGTGGCATCTGCCTCACTATAGCGGGCATCAATAGCTACAACAATACATTGCGAGCCAAAAAAGTCAGAACCTTCTTTAATGAGCTCCGGTCGCTCTATAGCAGAAGTATTCACCGATACTTTATCGGCACCTGCTCGTAAAATGCGTTTCATATCATCTAATGTACGAATTCCACCACCTACTGTAAATGGAATTGCTAATGTAGCTGCAGTTTGTCGTACGACATCAACCATTGTTTCACGTCCTTCATGTGATGCCGAGATATCTAGAAACACAAGCTCATCTGCCCCTTGCTCATCATAAAACTTGGCAAGCTCTACTGGGTCACCCGCGTCACGTAACGACACAAACTGTACACCTTTTACAACACGCCCCTCTTTCACATCAAGACATGGAATAATGCGTTTTGTTAACATGATGCCACCCCCTTCAACCACTGCTCTAATAAATACACACCTAGTTCACCTGACTTTTCGGGGTGGAACTGCATTCCCGTTACAGAGCCATTTGCAACAATGCCAGGTACCTTAATTCCACGATAATCGGCATAAGCGACAAGCTCCGTTTCTTCGATATCAGTTGCATAAAATGAGTGCACAAAATAAACATGCTTTGCCGATACCTCACCCTTTAACCATGAAGGACGCTTTGTCACTACGAGCTCATTCCATCCCATATGCGGCACTCGATACTTCTGCCCAGCGTTGTCACCACTAAATCGTTTAATACTGCCTTTAAAAAAGCCTAGACCTTTCGTTGGGGCCACTTCTTCACTTTGCTCAAATAATAATTGCATGCCTAAGCAAATTCCGAGAAGTGGTCGATTTTCAGCTTTCACCTTGTGTAAATATCGATCTAAATTCATTTCAGCTAAACGTTTGATGGCATCTGGAAATGCCCCAACACCAGGAAGCAGCAGTGCATCTGTCGCATCTAGCACTTTTTCGTTAGACGTGACAACAACCTCACAGCCAAGTCGTTTTAATGCCTGTTCAACACTAAATAAATTCCCCATTCCATAATCAATAACACCTATTTTCACGTTAACAGCCCCTTAGTCGATGGTACACCTTTAACACGTGGATCAATTTCCACTGCTGCGTCAATGGCACGTGCTAACGCCTTAAAAATAGCTTCAATAATATGATGTGTATTATGGCCATAAGGTACGATGACATGAACATTCATCCGAGCCTCAAGTGCAAACTTCCACAAAAATTCATGTACTAATTCAGTATCGAAGCTACCGACCTTTTCCTTCAACTGTGGCACACGATATTCTAAGTGCGGACGATTCGAGCAATCAACAACGACCTGTGCAAGCGCATCATCCATTGGCACAAATGCTGTGCCGTAACGCTTTATTCCTTTTTTATCACCGAGCGCTTCACGAATGGCTTGGCCTAATACAATTCCGAGGTCTTCTGTTGTATGATGATCGTCTATATATGTATCACCATTCGCTTGTATCGTCCCATCGAAAAGCCCATGTTTGATAAAGAGATCAAGCATGTGATCCATAAAGCCAACACCCGTTTTAATATCCGCCTTTCCTTCACCATCTAAATCGATGGCTACCGAAATTTGAGTTTCGTTTGTCGTACGTTCAACTTTTGCATATCGTTTTTTTTCAGTCATTGTACTACTCCTTTTCCCATCCACGTGATTCGACTGCACGCGCATGGCCCTCTAAGCCTTCCATGCGTGCTAGACGTGCAATTTTCGGTGCGTTTTCTGCCCAAGTTTTTTCACTATAAAAGACGACGCTCGATTTTTTCACAAAATCATCGACGTTTAAGCCACTTGCAAAGCGTGCAGTGCTATTCGTTGGCAGCACATGGTTTGTCCCTGCAAAGTAATCACCAACTGGTTCAGAGCTATAACGACCGATGAAAATACCACCTGCATGTCGTACTTGTTCAGCTACAGCCTCAGCATTTTTTGTGACAATTTCTAAATGCTCAGGCGCTAGCGAATTAATGGCATCTATAGCATCTGCCATCGTTTCAGCCACATAAATAGCACCAAAGTTTTCTATCGATGTACGTGCTACTTCTTCACGCGGTAAAGTCATTAATTGTTTCTCCACTTCATCAGCTACTTTTTTAGCCAATTGCTCAGAAGTCGTCACTAAAATTGCACAAGCCAATTTATCATGCTCAGCCTGTGATAAAAGATCAGCCGCGATTTCATCAGCAAATGCTGTGTCGTCTGCTAACACTGCTATTTCACTTGGACCTGCAATCATATCAATCGCTACCTCACCAAATACTTCACGTTTTGCTAATGCTACAAAGATATTTCCCGGACCTGTAATTTTATCAACTGGAGAAATTGTCTCTGTGCCATATGCAAGAGCTGCAATCGCCTGAGCTCCACCGATTTTATATATTTCTTCTACTCCTAAAATACGGGCTGCAGCAAGTACACCTGGAGGTAATTTTCCATCGCGACCTGCTGGAGATGTCATAACAATGCGTTTAACACCAGCAACTTGTGCAGGAATAACGTTCATCAAGACTGACGATGGGTATGCTGCTGTACCGCCAGGAACATAAAGACCTACTGCATCGAGCGCAGTAATTCGTTGCCCAAGCCATGAACCATCTTTTAGTTCTAAGCGATAACCTGAACGTTTTTGCTGTTCGTGATAAAAGCGAATATTTTGGGCAGCTTCTGTTAAATCAGCATAAAGCTGTTGATCAATCGAATTTGCGCCCTCTTCTATTTCTTCCTTCGTTACGCGTAAATGATCAGGGGCAAAGCCATCCCATTTTTCTGTATAAACACGAATGGCTGCGTCACCTTGTGCACGAACATCTGTCAATACTTGACGCACAACCTTTAACTGTTCTTCATTTCCACTTTCAAGTGGTCGCTTTAAGGAAATACCTTTTGCAAGCTTTGTTATTTTCATAGGATTAATCTCCTTTAAATCTAGGAATGTGCCTCTTCCAGACAGTAGACATTTTTATTTAACGCATTTTTTTAAACGTTTTACAAGATCGATAATACGGTCACTCTTCATGCGATAACTTACTGGGTTGGCAATTAATCGTGATGATACGTCTGTAATAAATTCATACTCCACTAAGCCATTTTCTTTCAGTGTCCGGCCTGTTGAAACAATATCGACAATTCGATCTGCTAAGCCAATCATGGGCGCCAATTCAATCGATCCGTTTAGCTCAATAATTTCAACCTGCTCTCCAATACCCTTATAATATTTCATTGCAATATTAGGATATTTTGTCGCTATTCTCGGTGCGATTTCATTCATCGTCGTATTTGGTAAGCCTGCTGATGCGATATAACAAGTACTTATTTTTAAATCCAGTAATTCATGCACTTCTCGTTGCTGTTCTAACAAAACATCTTTACCTGCAATACCAATATCCGCTACTCCATGCTCAACATAAACAGGAACATCCATTGGCTTTGCTAATATAAAACGAATTTTCTCTTCTGGAATTTCGAGCATTAATTTACGGGACATTTCGACTTCTTCTGGTAAATTAAAGCCAGCTTCTAAAAGCATCTGATATGCCTCGTCAAAAATGCGTCCCTTCGGCATAGCAATCGTTAATTCATTCACCGTCAACGTCCTCCTGTCCCACAACAACTACTTCTGTAAAGTGTGCTAAAAAAGCTGCTTCATCGACTAGGCTACTCCTTAACTGTAAGGTAGCCTGTTTACCAGTTGCTCGTAGCGTCTGTACCTTTGCAAGAGCAGTTTCAAATTGTTCTTCCTCAAATAGCACGACTGTAGCTTCTTGTCGTTCATCAGATTGCCCATCAATTGTTTCTAATAGGCGATCAACGCGAATACTAAAACCTGTAGCACCTACTTTTGAGCCAAATACCTCCAGCAATCCGTCATAGCGTCCCCCATTGCCTAATGGAAAGCCACTGCCGGTTGCAAACACTTCAAATAACATGCCTGTGTAATAGCTCATGTGACTAGAAAGTGTAAAATCAAAGGCTACATAATCCGCTAATTCTGCCATTTCAAGTAGTTTATTGAGCTGTTGCATATATTCTAATGCGTCATTTTTCCGCACATATTTTTCAATATCTTGTATTTCTTTTAAATTCATAGCTTCTTCAATGAATTGCAATAATGCATCGGATTTTGTTTTAGGTAAATCAAATGATTCTACTGCTTCCTCAAACCCTACATAATTGCGTTGCACAAGTAGTGTCCGAAGTATATTTTGTTGTTCAACGCTTTCTGTATAATCTTGTAAAATACAATTTAATATACCTGCATGACCGATCGTCACTTTAAATTTCGCTAATCCAAATTGCTTTAATAACTCCATTGCTGTAGCAATAACCTCAGCATCCGCAAATACAGAATTGTCTCCAATTAACTCAATCCCCATCTGATCAAATTCTGCTGGACGTCCACCTTCCGCTTCTTGTGCGCGAAAGACACTAGCAAAATAAGCAAGGCGTACGGGAATCATCTCTTTTAATAATTTTGATGTTGCTACACGTGCAATCGGTGTTGTCATATCAGGTCGTAGTACTAACGTGTTGCCTTGGCTATCTACTAATTTAAATAAATGCGCATCGGCTATTGCTGATGCTTTACCGACTGTATCAAAATACTCTACTGCAGGCGTTTTAATAAATTCATAGCCTCTTCTGCATAAAAAGTCTCGCCCTGTATTTCTTACGGCCTCTACCTTTTCAAATATTTGCGGAAATGTATCGCGCATTCCAAGTGGTTTCTCAAACATTTTAATCGACGACATTTTGACACTTCCTCACGTTTCACTTTAACTCACTAGAGTGTTAGAGAATTAGATTATGAAAGAATTCTAACTTATTTCTTCTTGCTAGTCAATGCAACTACGTTTAAATTATCGAATAATTTCAATACTGATTATTCTGTTAATTATACTCGAAAATAAATAAATTGAAACTTTATTCAGCAAAGCAGCTTTTCCCCACTTAAACTAGTAAACCTCTATGGGCATATTAAATAAAGTATGACTCTCCGGCAAAACGAGGGGTTGATTTCCGTTCCGACTGGGCGCTTTCCTGGGGGCGTCCGATGAGCCGCTTGGGCCAACACGATGTTGGTCACGAAGGCGTTATCACAAGACGTGATGGTTTTAGCCTTCGTTCCCCTGTGTGCTCGCTCCAGGGTCTCATCTGTGACGCTGATCCCCGAGGAGTCGCCCAGTCTCCACTCCAATCAACCACTTCACATAACATATATCTTCTGGCATATAGCTCTAATTCTATAGTGATAAAACGAAACATTTAACAACAAATGCTTTTATAGCGAAAATATAGTGGCAGTAACAACAGATACAATTGCGTCACTGTTGTAAGTCTATTCTGTTCTATTATGGTGAGCTGTCATAACGTACACATTTGAAATGCATAAAAATTTATAAAAGTTCTACACTATCATTGATTGAAGTGGAAGGCTACTCGACTCCCGTGGGAAAGCGAGACAGGCGAGACCCTGGACGGAGCGTAAGCGGAGGAAGCGGCTCGACGCTCGCCCACAGGAAAGCGAGTAGCCTGGAACGGAAATCACCCTCATTTAAGACTCTACAACATTGACCATTTTGTTTTTCAATACTATGACACTGTGCAAGCATTACTGTGTACAGTGTTCTTTTTAATTTCATTGTTACAATAGTTTTTCAAAAACAAAAAACTGTGCATAGCAAAGCTTGCACAGTGTAGGTATTATTATTTTTTAGGCGTGCACCATTCTACTACTTCATTGCGTTTGCGCTCCGCCATTTGTTCAGCTGTATAAATAATTTGCATAGGATTACCGCCTGCTAGACAGCCAGCTGGAACATCTTTATGGACAAGGGTTGCAGCTGACACAATCGCACCGTCACCTATCGTAACACCTGGTAGTATCGTTGAATTGGCACCAACCATCACTTCGTTACCAATATGAACATCTCCCAGACGATATTCCTCTATTAAATATTCATGCGCCAAAATAGTCGTATTGAAGCCTATAACGGTATTGTCACCGATATGGATACGTTCTGGAAACATCGTATCTGGCATAACCATTAAAGCTAAGGAAGTTCGCTCACCAATTTCCATTTTTAATAAAGTTCGATACAACCAGTTTTTCACACGTAAAAATGGTATGAAGCGTCCAATTTGAATGACAACGAAACACTTCATCACCTTCCAAAAGGACACCGTATCATAAATATTCCAAAGCGAGTTTGCTCCTTCGACACGGTAGCGTTCTGTTTTACGTGCCATTTACTTACCCCGCTTTCACAATTTCAAATAAATCCGTCATATGATGCAACATATATTCCGGCTTGAATTGCTGTAAGTATTCCTCACCTTTAAAAGCCCATGCGACACCGGCTGCTCTAACTCCAGCGTTGTGTCCTGCCTCAATATCGTGAGAATTGTCACCAATCATAATCGCGTCTTCCTTGTTTACACCAAGGCGTTCAAGCGCAAGCAAAACTGGTTCTGGATCAGGCTTTACATTTTTCACATCATCCGTGCCAATACGGATATCAAATAAATGACTTGCACCAAGTACAGATAGACCACGGTCAATCATCCCATTACGTTTTGTAGACACAATCGCTAATTTGATACCCATAGCCTTTAATTGCTCTAAAGTTGATACAACATCAGGATATTGAGTGACAAGCTCATCGTGATGTAATTCATTATATTCACGATATTTAACAATCATTGCATCCTCTTCACCAGGAGCAATGTCACTAAATGTCTGTTTTAAGGATGGCCCGAGGAATTTCAGGCAATCTTTTGGCGAATATTGCCCGGGAAATCGCTCGTTTAAAACATGCATAAACGTTTGAATGATTAAATCATTTGTATTGAGTAATGTACCATCAAAATCAAATAGTAATGCCTTTACAACCATGCTTTGCACCCCTTATTTATTATCTAAATACTTTACTACAGGTTTTACTTTTTTACGTCGGTAAATAATTGCACCAAGACCCACAACAATACCTATTATCGAAACAACCTGAGCTGAGCGTAAATTCCCTACTAAATATAGGCTATCTGTACGCATGCCTTCTATATAGAAGCGACCGATTGAATACCAAATTAAATAGCCGAAGAATATTTCACCACGATTTAAATTTACTTTGCGTAAAACTAATAAAATAATTAGCCCAATAATGTTCCAGACGGATTCATATAAAAAAGTAGGATGTACATATGTCCCTAATTCTTCGATGTACATTTGATTAATAATCCAATCCGGCAGCATTAGATGTTCTAAAAATTCACGTGATACTGGACCACCATAAGCTTCCTGGTTCATAAAATTGCCCCATCGGCCAATTATTTGTCCAATTAAAATACTCGGTGCCGCAATATCCGCTACTCGTAAAAAGCTAATATTTCTTCTACGAGTGAATATGTAAGCTGTCAAAAATGCACCAATAAGAGCACCGTGAATAGCGATACCACCATTCCAAATTTCAATAATCTTCCCAGGGTTTTCACTATAATAATCCCAACGCATCGTAACATAGTAAATACGTGCACATATTATGGATATAGGAACAGCCCATAGTAATAAATCCGCAAGAAAATCCTCGGGTAAGCCTCTCTTAACAGCCTCTCTTTGTCCTACAATATAAGCTAAAATAATACCCGATACGATTAGTAACCCATACCAACGAACAGGGATAGGTCCTAAATGGAAAGCGATCGGATTAATTTGTAATAATACTAAGTCCATCTTATACTCCTCTCAAAATCAATTCATTGCATTTGCAATTGAATCCTAATCAAAATGAATAATCATCCAACTCATCTGTCGATGAGATTACCTCATCTAATCGTCTAGAAAACTCCTCGGCTGCATTAACACCCATCTTTTTCAAACGATAATTCATTGCTGCTACTTCAATAATAACAGACACGTTACGTCCAGGTCTTACAGGAATCGTTAACTTTGTTAATTCCGTATCAATGATTTTCATTTTTTCTTCCTCTAAACCTAGACGATCATATACTTTTTCTGGATCCCATATTTCTAATTCGATAACTAATGTGATACGTTTGTACGGTCGTACCGCACTTGCTCCAAAGAGTGTCATAATATCGATAATACCAATACCTCGAATTTCGAGTAAATGTTCTAAAAGAGGAGGTGGACTCCCAATTAAAAAATTCTCTGATTCCTGACGGATCTCCACACAATCATCAGCCACTAAACGGTGCCCCTTCTTGACAAGCTCAAGTGCTGTTTCACTTTTCCCTACACCACTTTTTCCGATAATTAGCACACCGATGCCGTATACATCAACTAAAACTCCATGAGCAGCAGTCATTGGTGCTAAGCGACCTTCTAAATAGTTTGTTAGCCTACTCGAAAATTTCGTTGTTGTCATATGTGTTTTAAATACAGGTACATGTTTTTCATTGGATGCTTGTAAAAGTTCCTTAGGTACCTCTAAATCACGAGAAATAATAATAGCTGGTGTATCCTGCGAACACAGTAGACGCATGCGCTCCAGTTTCACATTTGCAGGTAGCATTTCAAAAAAAGAAAGTTCTGTTTTTCCAAGCAATTGTACTCGATTTGCAGGATAATGCGTAAAATACCCCGCCATCTCGAGCCCTGGTCTTGAAATATCACTAGTAACAATCGTTCTTCCTATTCCTTCCTCACCAGCTAATAGTTCTAACTTAAATTTTTCCATAACATCTCTTGTTAATACTACGACCAATGTTTAGTAGCCCCCATTCAAAGGAATTGAATATATTTTATCGCGTTAACATCAGTAATTCTCCACTTATCATTGAAATTAACTGTCTGTAAACGCCCGATTGGTTTAACTAACAATCAGCTTACTGATTGCAGTTCCACCTTATTTTAGCATGTCTAAGTATAAAAGAAATATATTTACACTCTGTCAGCATGACTAAAATAATTCTATAAAATATAAAAAACTAGCGGTTCTCCAGCCCGCTAGTTTCATTATCGTTTTATTTTTGAGTAGCTAACCATTTTGCAACTGCTTCTGCATCTGCACCTTTAACAACACCAGCAGGCATTGAACCTTTACCATTTTCAATAACATTTAAAATTTCTTTTTCTGTTAAACGAGAGCCTTCATCGCTAATTTTTGGTGCATTTCCTTGGCCTTGTAGCTCGCCACCATGGCAAGTGATACAAGATTTCATAGCAATTGTTTCACCATCTGGAGCAGCAGTTTTTGTACCTTCAGTTGAAGTTGTTTTACCTCCGCCACAAGCAGCTAAGAAGATTGCTGAACCAATCGCTAATGTTAACATTGCCTTTTTCATTAGGGCCCCTCCTCAAAGTAAATAATTATCTTTCCCCGACATTATACCAAAATTATGCACGTTTGAAACCTTCCCCTAACACCTCATAAGCATTAGAAACGATCACAAACGCTGATGGGT
This sequence comes from Lysinibacillus sp. RC79, assembly GCF_041262405.1. Classification (NCBI taxonomy): domain Bacteria; kingdom Bacillati; phylum Bacillota; class Bacilli; order Caryophanales; family Bacillaceae; genus Lysinibacillus; species Lysinibacillus sp. RC79. The sequence goes on along the minus strand of NZ_JBGCCD010000041.1, from coordinate 29,834 downwards.
CAACGTTTTTAATGAGTTGTTTCAGCTTTGTGAACTCTGTTTGGTAAACAACAACCATCAGTACTGGTCTTGCTTCCCCTGTATAGCCACCTATAGCAGACAACTTTGTCACGCCTCGATCGATCTCGGCATAAATGGCATCACGTACTTCATCTTGTTTCATCGTAATAATGTAAACCATTTTAGACTGACTAAAGCCGAGCTGAATAATATCAATCGTTTTTGTAGTGACATAAAGTCCAATTAGGGCATACAAACCTTTCTCCAAGTCAAAAACAATTGCTGCACTAATTGCGATAATCCCATCAATTAAAAGTACACTTGTGCCAAGCGATATTCCGGTATATTTTGTAATAATTTGCGCCAGTAAATCAGTGCCACCAGTAGAAGCATTCCCCTTAAAGACAAGTCCTATTCCTAAACCGACAACAATTCCCCCAAAAAGCGCACCGAGTAAAGGATTATCTGTCCAAGGCCCCCAACTGTTCGTTAGTAATACAATAAACGGTAATGTCACTGTTCCAACAAACGATTTTATCCCAAACTTTTTTCCAAGAAATAATACACCAGCTATAAATAGTGGAATATTAAATGCATATTGTACAAAACCAGGATTCCAACCAAATAAACCGTGTAAAATTGTACTAATCCCGCTTACTCCGCCAGAAGCTACTTGATTTGGCAGTAAAAATACATTAAAGCCAATGGCAATGATTGCCGCTCCAACTATGACGTACACATATTCCACAATGCTTTCCCTTACATCATGAATTTGACTCATTTCCCCACGCCCACTTCAACTATCAGAATTTTTTAAAGACGAGATGATTATAGCAAATAGTTTTCGCATTGAGAACTTCGTCTTGATGAAGGAAACATGTATTTTTATAATTTGCATTATGTATTACACTTATGACAATTAATTTGAAAACACAAAAAAATAAGCTACCTTAAAGAGCAAATTTTAGATAGCTTATTTCTTATTCTCTAGTTCATCACTGGAAGTTGCAGACGACATTTTATTAAAACGTATGTCATGTGGCTTAGTTGATTGGAGTGGAGACTGGGCGACTCCTTGGGGATCAGCAATAGAGGAACGAAGGCTAAAACCATCACATCCTGTGATAATGCCTTCGTGACCAACATCGTGTTGGCCCGAGACCCTGCAGCGAAGCGGATGTTTTCCGTGCGAAAGCGTAGTGCTAACGTAGCGGCAGCAACGAAGCGGCTCATCGGACGCCCCCAGGAAGCTTTGCTCTGTGCGAAAGCGAAGCGTCAGCAACAAATGTTTTCTGTAGCGAAAGCAAAGCGGCAGCTACAAAGCGCCCAGTCGGAACGGAAATCAACCCCACGCTATGATTGGCTCTTGTTATTATAAAGACTTTTCTGCCCACTCCATTGCTTCATTGTATATAAGATCAATATTTGTGAAATCCATATTAAGCTGAGGAGCTAATTCTTCTAAAGTAGACCAATCTAACTTGCCTAACGCAATACTGAAATCCAAATAAGGTGTCATTTCAGTTTGATTACCTAAAATTGTTTCTGTTATGTCTTCTGAAAAAGGTAGCTGCTGTAAAATATCAGTCAGGGGTCTTTGCAACAAAGTGTCTATCAATGAAAACATCCCAACTAAAAAATATTCAGAGAAGTTTTTCTTATAGGAAAGTTTGGCTAATTTCTCACATACTTTTGCTCTAAATAGTGATGTACGCATGACTTCTTTAAAAAGATCATTATCAGCATTCATATCCATTTCTCGCATCGCCAATAAATAAATCCACTTTCGTAAATTTGAAACACCGAGTAATATAATAGCTTGTTTTATCGAACGAACCTTGGATTTAGAACGCATCTCTGAATTATTAATCATTTGCAATAATTTATACGTTAATGAAATATCACGCTCAATATTATCAGCTAGTAACTGTATATTCGGTTCCTCTTCTTTTAATAGCGTAATAATATATAAATATTGAATAGTATTAGCAGGTATATCAGTTGCTGTAATGATTTGAGGTTGTTCAAAAAAATAGCCTTGAAATAATTCATAGCCAGAATGCTTTGCCACTTCAAAATGATTTCGTGTCTCGACCTTCTCAGCTAGTAATTTTATGTGAGGGAAATTTTCTTTCACTTTATTTTCAATTTCCATTCGCTCAAGTAATGGTGACAATAAAAAGTCAACTTTTATAAAATCGATATAAGTAAATAGCTCATCATATACTTGTACCTCATCATCCAAAATAAAATCATCTAATGCAATTTTAAACCCATATGATTTCAGCTCAATGACTCTCTCGACTAACCGAGGTGTAATAGGGACATCTTCTAAAATCTCAATAACAACTTGCGATGGATTTAAATATTCATTTAAGGGACTCTTCAGTAAGTTTTCTGTAAAATTAACAAAACTAGGTTTTCCTTTTGTTACCTCTTCAATGCCAATCGAAAGAAATGAGTTTACTAGTACATCGATTGTTGCAGCATCTGAATCGACCATCGGAAAAGCATTCACGTTTTTGCTACGATATAATAATTCATACGCAACGACTTGTTCATGAAGGTTAAAAATAGGCTGTCTGCCGATAAATACTTCCATTTCGTCGCCTCCCTCATTTCTCCATTATCTAGTAAATAATATTATAGCATCTTTCATTACTCTCTGCTTATCATTCAAGTAACTGTCTAAATGTCTCCTCTAACATTAATTAACATCGCTTTTGTGACGCCATCCCTAAGGAGTCACCCCACCTCACTCCACTGACTTATGCTCTTTAATCCCAACCTTCGGTGATGAATTATCTAAAACTCCAAATTACTCATCTATCATTTATTTCTTTTTCACTGAATCTTTTGTCAAAAAATTCATTTCCTATTGACATTTACCAATTTAAATTTTATAGTACATTACAACACTAATGCACTATGTTACGTAGGAATGAAAGGGGGTTTTTCGATGCACGTTCATCTAGATGGTACAACACCGATTTATATTCAAATTGCTGAATGGCTACAGCACGAAATCATTGCTGATCGATTACAGGCTGACGAGAAGGTCTATTCACAATACCAACTAGCTGAATTATTCAATATAAATCCTGCTACAGCTGGTAAAGGGCTGACAATTTTACTTGAAGAGCAACTTTTATATAAAAAACGGGGGTTAGGTATGTTTGTCGCTACGGATGCAAAAGAACGAATTTTAATGAAACGTCGAAACGAAATATTGACGAAAATGGCACAAGAAATCGTATTAGAAGCAAAACGTTTACTTGTATCTGATGAAGAATTGCTAGTGCTTATTCGAAAAACACAGGAGGGATTGGAATGAATATTATTCAATGTGAGGAGTTATCTAAAAGTTTTGGACGTCGTAATGCACTACAGCGCGTAACCTGCGCTATTGATGCAGAGAAAATTATCGGTATTATTGGTCGCAATGGTGCTGGTAAGTCGACATTACTTAATATTTTTGCAGGCTATATAAAGCCTACAACTGGGTCATGCAAAGTGTTTAATGAAAATCCCTTTAATAATATTCAAACTGCTGCCAATATGATTTTTATCGATGATCGATTAAGCTTCTCGGATTACTTGTCGCTCGAAGATATTCTAAAGATGGGGGCCGATTTTTATCCTAATTGGCAAAATGAGTTAGCTTATCGCATGCTCGGTTATGCAGGTATAGATCTGACAGCAAAGCATCAGCAACTATCTAAAGGTCAATTAGCAACCTTTAATCTTGTTTACGGATTAGTAAGCCGCTGTGCACTAACGATTTTAGACGAACCGATGAATGGCATGGACGAAGTGATTCGTACAGATTTTTACAGGGCGATTTTAAAAGAATACCTAGCCTTTCCACGAACATTTTTAATTACTAGTCACCATTTGCAAGAGATGGAATCTATTTTAGAAGAAATATTATTGATAGATGAAGGCTCTGTCATTGCCCACGCGCCATTAGATGAATTTAAGGAACAGCTCATATCACTTAGCGGACCAAGTGATGTACTTGCAGATCTGCTCTCTGAGACAGAAGTATACGCTCAAAAGATTATGGCAGGGATGACCTCAGCAATAATAGATGCTAGTAAACTATTCGTCTCAGAAGAAATACTTCGAGCAAAAGGCATCACGGTATCATCCCTTACCGCAAGTGAAGTGTGCAAGTATTTAACAAGTAAAAAAGGAAGTGATATTGATGCAATCTTTGACTAATATTTCACTGAAAACAATTGTAATAAAACAGGTGAAATGGAAAGCAAAATTATATATTTCTGCCCTTAGTTCCTTAGTTATTGTACAAATCATTTTTGGAATTTTAACATCTAGCTCAGGGAGTGGGTCTTCTGGTCATGGAGGAGGAAATTTAGATGTTCAGTTCTCTATTTACTCACTCGATACCTTTCTTATTGTTACATCAATTTGGGCATTTATTGTAGCAATTCTCTTTTCAACAAAAGCGTATCGTATTGATGATTTATCCATTATTTCTAGTCGAACATCTAGCGCCATTGCGAATATATTTGTCATGAATATTTACAGTTTTATTGCGGTCATCATTATGATTTCTACTTACTATTTACAAGTATTCGGGATTTTACTAGTGGAAAAGAAATCATTTGTAATAGAAAACCTATTTATTTCACCATCAATATTACTATTATGTTTCAGTAGCCTCTGTTTATTTGGCGCAATTGGCTTACTATTAGGCACCAGCTTTAAGGGGCTAGTAGGGATAAAAATATTTGTATCTACTTTTATGCTGCTTGGCTTTATATTATTTTTAATGTCACCAGAGTCTATAAATCTTAGGCCATTCATAATGTTACCCAATCTTATGATTAGTGTTATTAATTTGCTTGTGGCTACACTATGCTTTAGTCTCACTATTTGGATTGCTGATAAATCGGAGGTGACTCGCAAATGATGGCGACTACACTTTTCTTTTTTACTACATTACTACTTGTAATTGCCATTTATATACTACTAAGTAAATTAGGGAAAAAAGCTAAAAATATTTGGACTCCTAAGCGTATTATAATTGGCATTACTAGCTATATCGTACTTGGATTTACTGCCTTCATTTATATTAGTTTTTTTTCAGAATCAAAAATACAAATACTTTCTCCTTCTGAAATTAAACAAGTTGAGAAAAAATTAGATCAAATACAAAAGTACGATCAAGAAAACGATTCTTCTTATTTAACAGAGGAATACAAAAAGAAAACATGGGAGTTAAAATATGAAGGAGATACATTACCTGTTGTTATAAATGAAGGTGACAGTGGTTCAAGCGTTAATATTCAAGTGCGCTATAATGACAATATTGAATCTGGAAAAGCTCTTGTTACCTATTATCAATTTCCTGTCATTATAGAAGGTATTGATCTTTCAGAAGAAGTACCGTTACCTAACGTATACGTGGCACAAAATCAGCTATTTATTGAATCTCTTTCTAGACAACAAGTAAATTATTTTCGTATAAAAGCAACATTAGGTATTTTAGATATGAATCGTGAAATAGAACGTGAATCATATGCAATGCACTATTCCTATTCAAATGTCATAGTTATCGACATTCCACGAAGTACAGTTCTGGAAGATTCCCAAGGTCTTTTTTAGATAGCAAAAAAACAAGGGCAGTCCAAAGTGATTTTTTATCACATTTAGACTGTCCCTTTTTTATTTTCTACTTGTTTTTGATTTAATAGCACCAATAACAGCTGGTATAACTGAAATCAAGATAATTAATATAAGAACCGTTGAGAAGTTATTTTTAATAATAGGAATATTACCAAAGAAATAACCTAGTAATGTACAGCTGAGTACCCATAACACTGCACCTACAACATTATACATAATGAAGTAGCCATACTTCATTTTACTAGCCCCTGCAACAAATGGTATGAATGTACGGATGAAAGGCATAAAACGCGCGATGACAATCGTTTTTCCACCGTGTTTATTAAAGAACTTTTCAGCTGCTTCCATACGCTCTTTTTTAACGACTCTACCAAGGAAGCTCTTTGGTGGAATGGATGTTCCTACTTTATGACCAATATGATAGTTCATCGTATCCCCTAAAATTGCAGCCGCTAAAAACACAGGAATTAATATCCACATATTAAATGCGCCCATTGCTGCTGCTAATGTACCACTTGCAAAAAGCAATGAATCACCTGGCAGGAATGGGAAAATCACAACACCTGTTTCAACAAAAACAATTGCAAATAGAACGAAATAACTCAAATTACCAAATTTATGAATGATCTCCTCTAAATGCACGTCAATATGCATAATAAAACTAATTAACTCCTTGATGAGTTCTATCATTTTTTCGTATGCTCTCTTTCAATTAAATTTTCTAAAGGCTTTGACGTAGCTAGACACCAAAGGGTTCCATTCTTGTTTACTGTCTATAGTGTTACTTCTCCCTCACTATATGACAAGCCTTTAAAAAGTATGTAGATTTCACAAGTTTGATTTTATCACTTACAGACATACACACTCAACTTATTTAAACAAGTGGTCATGCTTTTTTACATTGCTGTAATATTGGATCATCACCAAAACGTGTGGTTGATTTCCGTTCCGACTGGGCGCTTTGTTGCTGCCGCTTCGCTTTCGCACAGATAAAACATTTGCCGCTGACGCTTCGCTTTCGCGCAGATAAAACATTTGCCGCTGACGCTTCGCTTTCGCGCAGAGCAGAGCTTCCTGGGGGCGTCCGATGAGCCGCTTAGGCCAACACGATGTTGGTCACGAAGGCGTTATCACAGGATGTGATGGTTTTAGCCTTCGTTCCTCTATTGCTAATCCCCAAGGAGTCGCCCAGTCTCCACTCCAATCAACTTATTTACATAGTAGACGTTTTAACAAAAGTCATCCACTTGGTGATGAACTGTAATATTGACCTAAAGTGAAAATTCAATCAGTAGGTGTTCATCGTCCCTCACTAAAGGAACACAAGCAAAAATCTCACATTCTATGAAAACGTTTGGTCTAACACCCTGTCGCTTCGCTTCCGCATAGAAAACAGTTGTTGCCTCGAACCAACCGAGCTTTTACTGGCAGTGGATCTCCAACTAATATTCATTGCTTCTCTTAAATCTTGAAATGTGAATCTGACTGTTCATTTATGCGGGATAAAAAAAGCTACTATTTTTCAATAGTAGCTCTGTTTCTTATACTTTTTCTTTTAATGTACGACGCAAAATTTTTCCTGTCGTATTTTTCGGTAATTCATCGATAATCTCAATTACTTTAGGAACCTTGTATTTCACCATATGCTTTGCACAGTATGCGAGAAGATCTTCTGTTGAAGTTGCATCTGTATCTTTTAAAACAACATATGCATGAACTGCCTCACCTAAGTTAGGGTCTGGGTAACCTACAACTGCCGCTTCAACGATATTATTATGAGCAAAGAGTACTTCTTCAACCTCTCTTGGATAGACGTTAAATCCGCCTACAATAATCATATCTTTTTTACGGTCAACGATGTAAAAGTACCCTTCTTCGTCCACTTTTGCTAAGTCCCCTGTGTATAACCAGCCATCACGTATAGCCATCGCTGTTTCTTCAGGTAACTTATAATAGCCCTTCATAACGTTAGGCCCTCGTACAATTAGCTCCCCTACTTCGCCAACCGGCACTTCTTGACCATGAACATCCACCACCTTATTTTCAACATTGGAAATGGATGTCCCAATAGAACCTGCCTTACGCTCACGATCCAATGGGTTAAAGCACGTTACTGGTGATGCTTCTGATAAGCCAAAGCCCTCTGAAACACGCACATTAAATTTCTTCTCGAAATTATGTAATAGTGCTACAGGTAAAGACGCGCCACCTGAAATCGCTAAACGTATTGTTGAGAAATCTTCAGGGTTGCTTTCAGGTAATTGATACAAGAAGTTATACATAGTTGGCACACCCGCGAAGACTGTTGCCTTTTGTTCCTTCGTTAATTTAAAGATTTCAGTTGGACTAAAACGTGGTACAAGTAAAACCGTTGCTCCACTCAATAAAGGCGCATTGGCTACGACAGTTAACGCAAATACATGGAAAACTGGTAACGTAGCAATAATACGATCATCTGCTTTATAGCCTAAATAATGTGCTACATCTCGTGCATTTGAATAGATATTTTTATGAGTCAGCATTGCACCCTTTGGAGTACCTGTCGTTCCTGAAGTATATAAAATAATTGCATTATCATCGTCAGCTACTTCTACTGGTTGGCAAGAGTCCGATGCACTAGCAATTACTTGTGAAAATAAATGTATTTTTGCCTTTGCCTCTTCGGATAAAGTCGTTACTTTTTCAGCAACATCTGCTGTTGTTTCACAAACAACAAACGTTTTTACTTTTGGAAAAGCATGTACACCCATTTCTACTAATGGTAGAAGTGCATCAAGTGCAATAACAGCTTTTACATCACCATTATGCAAAATATACGAAATTTCATCCGGTGTATAGATTGGATTAATCGGAATTGCCGTTGCCCCTAAACGCATTGTTGCATATAACGCAATTAAATAATGTGGTGTATTGCCGAGTAAAAACGCCACATGGTCCCCTTTTTCTACCCCTAAATCTTCTAACCCCTTTGCAAAGCGACCAACTGTGTGTTCAAACTCACCGTAAGTCGTATCTTTCCCCATAAAATGATACGCAATTTTATCCGGTTGCTCTAATGCTTGTTGACGAACACTTGAAACTAAATTCAATTACACCATCCCCTTATCGTATAAAATGAATCATTATTCAGTAATATTATATAAGAAATATATCTAAAAGACAACGAAACTTTTTATTTCATGTCGTAAATTACGTCAAATAATTCATTTTTTTCTCTCTCGTACAACTTTATTACGAACGAATATGCGAGATGTATCGCCAACGAATCAAATAAAAATAGACTACTTGTATTAAAACAAAAAAACCAAAAGCAAAGACAACTTCTTTGACAATAGAAATATTAGCAATATCCTTCAAGATACCTTGAACCATAAGAAAAGCAAAGGCGCTATGCATCATTGCAACACCCCATGGCAAGAAAAATTGTGGGAATAAATGACGATTCACAAGCTTTTTGAGCTCTGTATCTGTTAAGCCCATTCGCTTCAAGATATCGAATTTACGCTTTTCTCTTTCAAGAGAAGTATGCAGTTTAAAGTAAACGAAGCTACCTGCTGCTAATAAAAATACCGTTGCTACTAAAACCCCTACTAATGTGAATAATGAGTAAGTAGCTAATATATAAGAATAATTTAATCCTGCATTTTCAAAGTAAAATGGGCTAAATTTATTCTTCTTATAAAAATATTGAGATGCTTTTAACTCTTCTATGTCCTTGCCGATATCTTTCGTCTCTATCCACTGAGGGATATAGAAGGTAAATAAATGATAGGTTGGCTGCACAACGTTTTTATCGGCAATCGGCTTTCTAAGCTTTACAAAATCCTCATCGCTGATCACTATAGAGTTCACACTAACAATAGACCCTGGGAATACTATTTTAGGATATACGCTATCAATTGTTATCGGGATAGAGTTTTCTTCTAATACAGTATGCACAACTTTATTTTTTAGTTTTTTTAGAGAATCTTCCGAGTATGGTATAAACACTGCCTCTCCTGATGCCAAATCAAGTAATGGGTAACTATAGGAAGAAAGCAATACATTCATATCTGATTCCCTAAAAACTTCAACCTCATTGTGAGTATATGAAGATGTTTGCTTGATGACAACAAAGCGCGATAAATGATAGGACAGACCCTTCTCCTCTAATTGAATCCGTAAAGAGGCGATATGATTTCGCTCATATGGATTGTCGAAATCTCCCTTATAGACAAGCCCTAATGGATTTAAACGATCATATTGTATTGTATATGATGACATTGTTGCTAAAACACCGACCGATAAAAAGGCCATTGTTGACACCATCGTTACTACAAAAAACATTTTCACATTGTCCATCATAATATGCGTTTGCTCAGCTAACGAAAGAAGGCGATAGCGTTGCCAATGAAATTTCCGTTTGCCCCGCGCTTTATCTAAAAAGCAAGGTAAGGAATCACTGAACAAATAATATGTTCCGAATGTCGCTAAAAACGGGATTAATAATGTTAAACCAATCAAAGATGTTTTCGATACGATAAATGCTAGTAAGTATGTTGATAAAACAAGGGCAATACCAAATACAGCACGAATTTTAGAATACGTTGCAGTACTATTTAAATAGTCATTTCCCTTTAGAAGATCACGCAATTTTCTTTCACGTGTAAAATACACACTAATAAAGGAAATGACTACAAAAGCACTTGTAAAGACACCAATCGTTAGTAAGAATGGCTGCCATGAAACATATAAAGGTAAATCATCTAAATGTAAAATTTCTCGAACAATCATGAAAAAGAATTTCGAGAATGAGAAACCAAATATAATCCCAACAAAAATAGAGCCCGATCCAATAATCATTGTCTCCAAAAAGACAAGCCTATTCATCTGGCGTTTTTCCATTCCTAAATGTAATAAGATTGCAAACTCATGTGATCTAGCCTCTAAAAAAGCACTCATCGAATAATATAAAAAGAATAAGGTAAAAAGGACGAGTACGATTTCAGCACCAACCATCCCAATTAACGATGCTTCTCCTAAAATCCCTTGTTCAATATCCGGATGAAACATGAGCATTGAATAGATAAAAAACACTGCCACAGAAAAAAAGCTTGCCATGAAAAAGGCACCGTATATACGGCTGTTCCGTACGACATTACGGTAAGCGAATTGTCGAAAGGTCACCTACTTGTCCTCCTCCTAGTAAGCTCAAAACATTTAATATTCTCTGGAAAAACATTTGACGACGGTCATCTTTGTAAATTTCATTGAAAAATTCACCATCTTTAATAAATAACACGCGATCGCAGTAGCTAGCCGCAATTGGATCATGTGTTACCATGACGATCGTTGTTCGTTTTTCCTGATTGATTTTTGTTAAAAGTTCAAGTACATCACGCGAAGAATTCGAATCTAAATTTCCTGTTGGCTCATCTGCTAAAATGAGACTTGGATTATGAATAAGTGCCCGTCCAATGGCTGTTCTTTGTGCTTGTCCACCTGATATTTCATTTGGGCGTTTATGCAAGAATGAGGTTAAATCGAGTTTTTCCACAATGCTTGCAAGACGCTCCTCCATTACTTCTAATGGCTGTTGATCTAATGTAAGTGGTAGCACAATATTCTCTTCCACTGTCAGCATATGCAAAAGATTAAAATCCTGAAAAATAAAACCAAGCTGTCTTCTTCTAAAGTAGGCTAGCTCAGTTGCTTTCAGCGTATGAGGATTCATGCCATCTAATATGATTTCTCCACTCGTTGGTTCATCAATCGTAGAAATAATATTCAATAATGTTGTTTTTCCACTCCCTGATGGACCCATGACAGCTAAAAACTCACCTTCCTCTACGTCAAAGCTTAGTTGATTTAACGCACGATGAGTTACTTTGCCCTCATACACCTTCGTCACGTCTTTTATTTGTAAAATAGGCATACCTTGTTCACCTTATTTCTTGATTAATTCCATGGATTCTGGTAAAAGCCATTGCAGTACTACCTCAAAGCCAATTTGAAAATGTGGCTCTGTTAATGATTCAGCTGACTTATTGCCATCCTCCTCTACCAGACTAAAGCAATGCGAACCAACAATTACATCCCAGGCATCCATTTCACCTTCAATTATTTCTCCACAAATCGTATAATGCCCACTGTACATCACCTGTTCACCTTCTACAGGAAAAGCGTTAAGTAAAGTTGGTTTATGTAAGTCTAGCCCAAGCTTATTCGAAAAATGCATTACTTCTTCATTAAGTAAAAGACTAGCCTTACGATAATTTTTGCAGGATAAACAATCACAAACATCGTTATGCGACTCGTATAATGCCTCTGTTTTTTCTGTCTCTACATGTAAAACCCATTCATCCAAACGTACTTCTGTCATTTCCGATCCCCCTAATTCGTAAATGTCACTGTAACAACAGTTCCTTTTCCAACCTCTGATGTAATGTTTAAATCGTGACCGAGTTTTTCACAGATTTCTTTCGCTAAATATAAGCCCATCCCTGTGGATTCCCCAGTTTTACGCCCATTCTCACCAGTAAAAAAGGCTTTAGTGACACGAGAAAGATCCGATGTTGGAATACCTATACCTTCATCACAAATGGCTAATTGTACGCAGTCATCCTTTTTAATGGCAGAAATCGATATTTTTTTATTTGCTTCAAAAGTATATTTAACCGCATTCGTCACGAATTGCCCGAGAATAAAGCGAAGCCACTTTGAATCACTTGCTACAATGATGTCATCCTCAATATGGATTTCTGGGAAAACACGTTTCGTAATAAATAAACGTTTATTTTCATTAACAGTTGCAGTCACAATCGTTTTTAAAGGAACCTGTTCTACTTGCATATCCTCTTCAAAATTTTCTAATCGAGCATTCACCAACACCATATCCAAGCCTCTCCGCAAGCGATCAATTTCCTCTTGTACATTCTTTTTATCGAGAGGACGCTCATCCTGTAATAAGAGTTCAATAACAGAAATTGGTGTTTTCATCTGATGCACCCATTGATTAATAAACTGATCATGTCGTTTTTGGCCTGCATATAACGATTGAAGCTCATGCTTATATAGTCGATATAGTTCATGCATATATTTTTCAGCCTGCACCGCCTCAGGTGTTTTAGCATTTTTTTGCAACACATCCTCCATAGTTTTAGGAAGCTGCGATATTTTTAATAAATAACGTTGACGCATTAAATAACGGATAAGTAAAAACGAGGCTAACAATACTAAACTAATACAGAAAGAATAAATAGCAGTATCAACATTTCGAAAGCCGTCCAACCAATATAAGACCATGATGAAACCGACTAATAAGAACTGGAATACAATGAACGATGCGTAATCACGCAAAAATAATTTCCAGCCCACTATAACTCACCTGCACTTAAAATAAAGCGATAGCCCGCTCCACGTACCGTTTCTATAGAAGACGTAATATAATAATCAGCTAGCTTTTTCCGCACTCGTGTCATATTGACGTTCAACGTATTCTCATCGACAAATGCCTGATCGTCCCAAAGCTCTTCTAACAATTGCTCACGTGTCACAACTTTAGGAGCATTTCTCATTAACAGTTCTAAAATGATACATTCTTTTTTCTGAAGTGGAATCTCTAAATCATTTTTATGAAGCTCCATTCTTTCTAAATGAAGAACAAGCTGTCCTTGTTTAATTGTCCGTTCCTCTTGTCTTACTGAATATTCGCCATATGTACGACGCAAGTGACTACGGATTTTAGCCAGTACAATCTCGTAATTAAATGGCTTCGTAATGAAATCATCGCCCCCATTTTCTAGCGCAAAAATTTGATCCATTTCCCCAGAACGGGCGGAAATGAAAATAATTGGACAAGTTGTATGTTGACGTAGTTGGCGACACCAATAGTAGCCATCGTACGAAGGTAAATTTATATCAAGCAACACCATATGTGGATTAAATGCTGTAAATTCTTCAATGAGATGATCAAATTCTTTGATCGTTTCAACTTCGTATTGATATTTTCTAAGCGTTTCTGCGAGCAATGACGCAATCTTCACATCATCTTCGACAATAAATATTCGATGCTTCTCCATACCAACACTCCTTTCTATCCTATATTGTATCAAAAAAAGGTCCGTCGACATAACTGTCAGCGAACCTTTTGTAGCAAAAGTTAACACGAATCGTTAACTAGAGATTTTTATGGTCTCCAAAAGAAGAGGATGACATTTAAACATATGCGATGTCTATATGTTGATTGGAGTGGAGACTGGGCGACTCCTTGGGGATCAGCGTCACAGATGAGACCCTACAGCGAAGCGAAGCGGCTCATCGGACGCCCCCAGGAAGCTCTGCTCTGCGCGAAAGCGAAGCGTCAGCGGCAAATGTTTTATCTGTGCGAAAGCGAAGCGGCAGCAACAAAGCGCCCAGTCGGAACGGAAATCAACCACACTTTTATGGGGATGTTCCATTAGATAAGAGTGTCATCTTATGTCTCAAAGAAGGACATTTGCCAATTTCTACACAAGCTTTTCTTAATAAATTAATTGTAAAAACTCTTCTGTCGCAATTCCACCAAAGTATGTTGGAATATCAATATCCGTTAACGCCTCAGCAATTGCAGTTCGATCATAGTTTGTCCCAACTAATCGTTGTTCAACATCTGCCATGTCGCCCACACCGAAGAAATCACCAAAAATATGCGCTTCCTCAATAATTCCGTGATTCACCTCTAAGCGAACATCAATGCCTCCTGTTGGGAAACGATGTGTTTTTTGAATATTAAAACGTGGTGATTTGCCATAGTTCCATTCCCATGTTTGATAACGCTCAGCAGATAGCTTGTGAATATTTGCCCAGTCTTCCTCCGTTAGCTCATAATAGCGAATATTTTCTTCTCCACCGAAAATCGATTTTAAAACTTCTAAGCGGAATTCTTCGACTGTCATCATATCCTTCAAAAACTCAGAAATATTAGCAACACGTGAACGAATCGATTTAATGCCCTTTGATTCAATTTTATCTTTCTTCACCTTTAATGCAGATACAACAGCATCAATTTCTGTATCAAACATTAACGTACCATGGCTAAACATACGGCCCTTTGTAGAAAACTGTGCGTTCCCAGAAACTTTACGCCCTTCCGCTAAAATGTCATTGCGGCCTGAAAGCTCAGCATGAACGCCCATTTTTGCAAGTGCATCTACAACAGGCTGAGTGAATTTTTTATAATTCATAAAGCTATCGCCATCGTCTTTAGTGATAAAACTGTAATTAAGATTCCCTAAATCATGATACACTGCGCCTCCACCAGAAAGACGACGTACAACGATAATGCCATTATCCTCCACGTAATCTGTATTAATCTCTTCGATAGTATTTTGATTTTTACCAATAATGATTGAAGGTTGATTAATGTAAAAAAGTAGCACTGGCTCCTTCTCAACATCCATCGTTTTTAATAAATACTCCTCAATGGCAAGGTTAATGCGTGGATCATGAATCCCTTTATTATCAACGAATATCATAAATTCCGTTTCCTCCTTCACAAAATATCCATATTTATTTTAACGTAAATTAGGCATTTTGTGTTGACGAAACGCTTCTGTTATAATACACTAGGAAATATCAAAACAGTAATAGTACAGATGAACTTAAAGGAGGAGTCCACAATGTTAGAAAATGTAGTTGAATTTTTCAAGAACCTACCTGCAAAGCAATGCACAGAATGCGGTGAAAAAATTGAAGAACAAAGTGAATGCTACAGCAACACTTGTGAAAATTGTAACCACCTATAAGCATTTGCCTATTCTGTAATTGTCATATATGTGCCCCAAACGTACTAATAATGACACCCCTCATCATATTTTGATGAACCATTAATTAAATCTCTTACACTTACAAAACAGCAGCTGATACGCTCATATCAGCTGCTGTTTTTTGTATGATTTTTTTGCATATGAGCTTTTTTGTTGAAGCCGAGTGGTTCTTCCTGGTACCTGAGCAGTTTTCGAAGCTACCCGATCATAGTTTCCACCGCTATCTCTTCCCTTGCCAGACAATCATCCAACCATAAAAAAAACACCCATCAATATCGATGGGTGTAAAAATTCCCTTTTTTAGTTTTCCTCGGCTACTTTTGAGTAACGTTTTGTGTGTAGTAGCATGAAATAACCGAAAGTAATAACTAAGAATGCTACTAGGAAGCCTGCTAGAATTCCGTAGTTTTGCATTAAGAATGATGTATCACCAGTTGAGATACTTGCTTTAAATGCTGAAACAGTATATGTCATTGGTAATAGTTTATTAAATACTTGTAATGGTG
The DNA here is from genome assembly GCF_041262405.1 of Lysinibacillus sp. RC79. Lineage (NCBI taxonomy): Bacteria > Bacillati > Bacillota > Bacilli > Caryophanales > Bacillaceae > Lysinibacillus > Lysinibacillus sp. RC79. The sequence continues at coordinate 13,891 of NZ_JBGCCD010000041.1, read as the reverse complement.
TTGGGATTAACTCAAGTGGGAATGTACCCGCACTTGTTGTAAGTTGTAAAATTAATACAACAATCGCCATAAAGCGTCCTGGATCACCGAAAATAGATACTAACATTTGGATCAAAGCTAAGAATACATAGCTTGTTAATAATGCTGTTAAGAAGAAGTATCCTAAACTGTATACTTCAAGGCCTAAGCTCCATTTTACAATAACCACTGTTAATATAGTTTGAATTAAGCCGACTATTGCTAAAACTGAGACTTTACTTGTAAACCAAGTTGCCCCATTTTTTGGACGAATCGCTGGTTCCACAAGTGGGAAAACGATAGAGATTAATAACGCACCAACGAATAAACCAAGAGAAATAAAGTATGGTGAGAAACCTGTTCCATAGTTAGGTACATGGTTAACAGATTCTTTATCAACCTCAACCGGGCTACCTACCATATCATATGTGTCTTTGCTTGCATGAACTTCTTTTGCTTTTTCACTTGCTTCACCTAGTTTGCCAGATAATGTTGATGTACCGTCTACAAGTTCAGTTGTACCATCAGCAAGCGTTGCAGAACCTTCTGCTAATTCACCTGATTTAGATGCAAGTGTTGATGTACCTTGATTCAATGTTTTTGAACCACTTGCTAGCTCATTTAAACCTGAAGCCAATGTTTTAGAACCTGTTACGGCTGTCTTAACACCAGCATTTAATTCACCTAATTTTTGAGCAAGTGTTGCATTACCAGCTTGAAGACCTTTTGCTCCTTGGACTAACGCACCACTTTTTGATGTTAACTCATTAGCACCTGCTAACACTTGTGATTGACCTGCTGCAATTTGTGATGTACCAGAACTTACTTGGTTAGCACCAGCTTGTAATTTTTCTGTACCAGCAGTTAAAGAACCTAAGCCATTATGCACGCTTGCACTTCCTGCTTGTAGCTCTGCTAATGTTTGCTTTAATACTGCCGCTTGCTCTTCAGGCAATGAAGCCATCATGCCTTGTAATTGATTAGATAAAGCTGTGATGCCTGCTTCTACTTTTGCAGAACCCGCTGTTAATTGGCCTGCTGCACCATTTAATGCGCCTGCATTTTCAGCAATTGAAGCTGCGCCTGCACTAATTTGTTGTTGTTTATCGTTAATTGTAGCTAAACCTGCTTGAACCTTTGCTACACCTTGTGTATATTGTGATACACCTTGTGAAAGAGTTGTTGCTCCAGATGCTGCTTGTTGTGCACCTTGTTGTAACTGTCCAGTGCCGTCTTGTATTTTTACTAGACCAGTAGATAAGTCATTTGCACCTTTTGCAGCGTCTCCAGCACCTTTAGTAATTTTATCTGTACCATTTGACAATTCAACTGTACTTGATGCTAATTGCTCAAGATAACCTTTTAAATCTTTTGCACCATTAGCTAAAGTTTTAGCACCTTCATCTAGCTTACTTGAGCCATCTGCAGCCTCTGTAAAGCCATCTCCAAGTGTTGTAATAGAATCAAATAATTTTTCAGCATAAGTAGTTGAAACTTGTTTATTTACTTCCGCACGTATACGTTCCATTGCTGTTTCACCGATTTGTGCACTAAGGAAGTTTAATCCTTCATTTGGAATATAGTTCATGACTAATTTAGAAGGTTTGTCATCTAATAACGTAGTCGCATGCTCAGAGAAATTTGTTGGAATTTCTAGAGTCATATAATAATCTCGGCCATCTAGGCCTTTTTCAGCTTCTTCTTTGGATACTTCAATAAACTTAAAATCGTTACTCTCGACAAGCTTATCGACTAAGTCGTTCCCTAAATCTAATTTAACGCCTTCCATTTCAGCGCCCTTATCTTGGTTGACAACTGCTACTGGTAAATTCGGCAGGCCTTTATACGGATCCCAGAATGCCCATAAAAACATACCGGCGTACATGACTGGGATAAATAATACAGCGATTATTGAAACAAGCATTTTTCTTGTTTTAAAGATTTTCAGCCACTCAGCTTTAATCATAAGTTTTCTTCACTCCTATATATTTGACCGAAAACGTCAGTCGGTCATTTTTATTCAAAAAAAAAACTAAATCTTCATAGGGTTTATAACCTCTAGACTGTCATTGATTCACCTTTTGGCTCAGCAAATCAAGTTAAAATTAGCCCACGGAAGATTGTTTCCTTGAAAAGATTTAATATCTTTTCTTCTGGAATAATGTCGCCATGTAGCTCATGCCAATCAACGACAAACGCTAGATACGCCTTTAGTAACAGGAAACTAACTAATTCTGCATCACAATCTCTAATTTCTCCTTTAACGATACGTCTTTGAATTAATTCAGTAACGTAGGATAAAATTTCAGTCTCAATGCGAACTAAAACTTGTTTAACTGCTGGCGTTCGTAGCTCCTTTTCTTCCTCTAATAACTTCGCAAATAAAAGATGTTTTTCACGGAACTGTAGCATTTTCATTAAAGCATTGTGTGCATTTTCCATAAAGCTCGCTGATGCATCCAACACTGCATCTGCTTCTGCTTGCATCTCTCGTACAAGTGACATAGCTATCTCTTGAAATAAAATTTCTTTATTTGCAAAGAATGTGTAAATCGTCCCTTTACCGACATTGGCGATTTTAGCCACTTGCTCCATCGTTGTTGCCTTGTAACCAAACAATGTAAAGGATTTTGCAGCTGCTTCAAGAATTTCCTGCCTACGATCCATTAGTAACATCCTTTCTTGTTATGTTATGTACATGCCTTTGTACACGAAAATGATAATGACCAGAAAACCGTTTCGGTCATCTGGTCATTATCATATTCCTATTTTAAAAATAATGCAAGCATTTAATGGGTATTTTTTTCATTTTTTTCGTGATCACTATGCTCAGCATCCTCTGATGTATCATTACCGTGATCCATCATGTTATGATCCATGCTGTTGTTATTTGCTTTTTCATCCTCTGGTAAAACTTTCGTCATATCCGGGCTTCCAGCAGTAATTTGTTGCTTCGGCATATTATGAATACCATTAGCTGTCGTATGAGCATACATATAATATACTCCATCGTGGTCAAACTTAGTCTTCGCTTTATAAACGCCATCTTTCTCTAATTTACCCTCAATCGTTTGCCCTTCATCTCGTTTACCAGATTCCCACACTTCAAATTTCACATCTGCATCATCGATACTTTTGCCACCTTGTTCAACTTGGGCAGCAAGCTCAACTGTTTCATTTATTGCTACTTCTTTTGGTGTTAAAATTTGAACCTCCAACATTTGTGGCTCTTGTGGTTCTGGTAAAGCTGTTGATTCTTTCTTATCTCCGCAACCTACTAATAATGCAGGTACTGCAACTAATGCCAATAACCATTTTTTCATGTTTTATTCCTCCATTAACGGCAATTTAATTTTTACAATTGTGCCTTTTTCAACTTCACTTTCAATCTCTATCTTGCCATGTAACTGCTTCAACAATTGTTCAACAATCGATAAGCCTAGTCCACTGCCACCATCTGCTCGGCTCCGCGCTTTGTTAACACGATAAAAGCGCTCCGTTACATGCGATAAATCCTCTTGTGGGATACCCATGCCATAATCCTTAATGATAATTTGTGCACTACCATTGTCCTCAAAAGCAGTAATTTCAACCTTTGACTGCTCATACGAGTAATTAATGGCATTTTCAATAATATTAATAAAAATTTGTTTCAGCTTTACTTCATCAGCTTTGATGATTAATGCATCATCAGCATCTAAATGAAGTGCAATGCTCTTCTTCTCTGCTTGATGTGTTAATATTTTTTGAACCTCACGTAATGTTTCGGCAAGAGGAATTGGATATAAAGTAATTTCTGCTTGTTCATTTTCCATACGTACAAGTTGAAGTAATTCATTCGTTAAGCGTTCCATTCGATTTGCCTCACGTACAATTAGCTGGATCGTTTCCTCTTTTTGTTTTTCTGGAATAATGCCATTCTGCATTGCTTCACTATACCCTTTTACATAACTAATGGGTGTCCGTAGCTCATGTGAAACTGTCGCTAAAAACGTTTTTTGAGCCTCATCCTCTTGTTGTATCGCCTCTGCCATTTGATTAAAGGTGCTCGATAATCTCCCAATTTCATCTTTTGAATGAACTGGCACGCGTGTTCCATAGTTTCCGTAAGACATTTGCTCAACAGCTCTTTGTAAATTACTTAATGGTCGCATAATATGACGAATTCCTTTATAAATTAAATAGCTGATGACAATTAAAAATATAAAGGCACTGACAAATAAGAAAATGACTTCATTATTCGCTAATTCACTAATTTTTGCTAGAGGGAAGTATATATAGATAATCCCTTCGAGCCTATTTTGATCTACTAGCGGAAGTACTACCGAAATTAGCTGTCTATCAAATCGGGGCTCATACCCAATTTTTTGTACATATTCACCTGCAAGTAATTGCTGCCTCTCTTCTGGACCAATTAATGTTTCGAAATCAATATCAAACGGCACACAGGCACTTAGTTCTCGCGGATTTCTTACTGCAAAAATATTCAAATTTGAGTAATTAGCATAATGTTCAATATCAGCAATAAATTCATCCGTTACCTTACTACCGGTATACATCGTTTGTAGCTTTGTCCCTACTTCTACCATTATCTCTTCCGTGTCTTCTACATAAAGTCGTTCATATAAATAATTAGTCAGGACATACATAAAGACAACGGTAATGATCAAAAATGCAAAGATTAATAGCCAAATGCGTGTTGAAATCTTTTTCATTCGCCAGGATCAAAGCGATAGCCCACTCCCCAGACGGTTTGAATATGCCCCGCCGCTTCCTTTCCAAGCTTTATACGTAAGGTTTTTATATGAGTATCAACAGTTCTTGTTCCCCCTACATAATCAATATCCCAAATGCGTTCTAGTAATTGCTCCCTCGTATAAGCATTTCCAGGATTTTTCATAAATAAATGTAATAATTCAAATTCCTTTAAAGTAAGCGGAACACTCTTTCCATCTACAGATACCTTCCGTGCAGTCTCATCTATTTTAATAGGTCCAAGCATCACATATTTTTGCTGCAAGTCTTCAATATTAGTACCACTTCTTCTTAACACAGCTTGAATTCGCGCAACGAGTTCATCGTTTGTAAAGGGTTTTACAATATAATCATCTCCGCCTATTGTAAGGCCTCTAACTTTATCCTCATTCGCATCACGTGCTGTCAAGAAAATAATTGGTATATTCGACATCGCACGTATACTTTGGCAAACTGCAAAGCCATCTTCATGCGGCATCATCACATCAAGTAGTACTAAATCAATTTTTTCGCGTACAATAATATCGTAGGCTTCTGTACCATTTGCTGCTGTTAAGGTCTCAATTTTTGCATTATGGAGCATCATTTCTATTAAATTACGCATATCTTGCTCATCATCAACAATTAATACAGTTGTCACATTTTTTCCTCCCTTACTAACAGTTGAAATGCACCTTTCCCAACATCAACTGTTTTCTTCACCTGACCTTCTTTTATGAAATACAAAGTATGATCATCATAGCCAGCGACAACAATATAATCTTTAAACTGATTTACGGCAAATGGATTAGCTCCTACTTCTTGCTGCCATTTCACATTTCCATCAAAGTCGGCAACATATAATTCATTCCGTCCATGACTAACGACGAGGACAGCATCCTTTGTTTTGGTTAACCCGACAGGCATTAAAGGCATTTCGATCTCCCCATGTTTGACTCCTGTCATAAGATCATATTTTTTTACAGAGCTATTTGGTTTACTTCCTTCTCCATGACCACCAATCCATAGTTCATTTTTCTCTTCAAGAATTGCTATTCCATGTGATGATTTTTGAATCGGCCACTCTTGCTCAACCTTTAGATTCTCAATATTTAACACCGATAATTTCGTATCTTTATAATTAATCACATATAGCTTATCTTTATAGGCTGCCATTGACATAGGATAATTACCAAGCTTCTGTGTTGCCAGTTCGTTGCCCTTCTCATCAAAGCTTGTCACGGTATTTGTTTTGCTATTCGTAATAAAAAACTGTTTTTTATTTTCAGCATAATACACATTCGTTGTACCAAGCTTTACTTTTTTGGAATAGAGCTTCTTTCCGGTTGATAATGTATAGACGTCTATTTCATTTAATTGATGACCGTACAATAACACACGATCATTTTCAAGCAGTATTGCCCCTGAGTAAGCTTTGTCAAATAACCATGTTGCCATCACATTCCCTTGTCCATCTATAAAATCTAGCGAAGGCTCTTGTATATTTAAGGACGCAATAAAACTCTGATCGCGTTCAATAGGCTCAAACGATTTCTCCGCACACCCTGCTAGCCATATAAGCTGTACTAAAGAAAAAATGAAGAATACCCATTTTTTCAACATCATCACCTCTGTTTCTTAACTATACTTCACAATTGTGAAATTCGAGTGAAACTTGAGAGGTGAATTTATGACAAAGAAAACAAGCAAATTTCACGATTATTATAATGTAATACTACATCTACGAGCATTTATCCAACCAAAAAATATAGTAGCACATATACTACAAAGATTATGGTAAGGAGAAATCCACTTTATGGTGTCCATTAGCTTATGTATGATAGTGAAAAATGAAGAAGATGTTATTGGTAGATGTCTAGCATCTGTAAAAGGCTTAGGCGATGAGATTAATATCATAGATACAGGCTCTACCGACAATACGAAGCAAATAGTTAAACAGTATACAGATCGTATTTTTGATTTTGAATGGATTCATCATTTTGCAGCTGCAAGGAATTTTTCATTTCATCAAGCAACAAAGGATTACATTTTATGGCTAGATGCAGACGACGTATTATTAGAGGCGGATCAGGAAAAATTTAAAGCACTAAAAGAATCCTTGACCCTTGATATAGATGCCGTTTCGCTGAATTATAATTTAAGCTTTGATAATGAAGGAAATGTAAGTTCTTTATTAAGAAGATATCGCTTAGTAAGAAGAGATAAACAATTCCAATGGATAGGTGCCGTACACGAATATTTAGAAGTCGGTGGAAAGCTATTGGATAGTAATATGGCCGTCAGCCATTTACCACTTAGTCATGATCATACGCGGAATATTAACATCTATAAGCAATTAGTTGAATCAGGAGAAACACTCTCTCCACGGGATACATTTTATTACGCAAATGAATTACTAGATCATGGACAATTTGAGGATGCAATATTTTACTATGAAACGTTTTTAACTTCTAAATTAGGCTGGGTAGAAGATAATGTTCGAGCCTGTTTCAAATTAGCAGATTGTTATTCTCATCTAAATGATACAGAAAATAATTTGAGTTCCATTTTAAGAAGCTTTGAATATGATATTCCACGTCCAGAAGCGTGTTGTAGACTTGGCTTTCATTTTATGGAACAAGCAAAAAACTATGAAGCAATATTTTGGTATGAACAAGCACTTATCATCAAGCAAAATCCTAATTCCCCCTTTTCAAAATAAAACCTTTACGACATGGTTACCCCACTTACAACTTTGTGTCCTCTTTGATCGGTTACAACACTATGAAACTGCCAACGCACATAATGAATTAGCCCGATTCTTTTTACCAAATGATGAAAAAATACTACACAATAAAACATATTTTGATCGTATTTTAAATAAGGGTAATGAAGAATCTTAATTTTCTTCTATATTAATGGATTAGTTAGTACATTGGAGCATTGGAGTAATTTTCAATTCTAGTAATAGGTTTTAACTATACATTGAAGAAAAATACTTTTATCGCTATTGATATTCTAGAATAACCAAGTAGTTAACTATCTATTTCACCTTTTCCCTCTATGAATACGATATTTGAGAGAGGAGGTGAAACAATGCATTTTGGAAAATTTACAGATAGAGTTTGCAGCAAATGTAACACATTCCCATGTTGTTGTAGTACTTGGCCTGTTAAACCTGGAAGAACTGGCCCTACAGGAAGTACTGGGGCTACTGGTGTTACTGGTTCTACAGGGGCTACCGGCTCTACTGGGGCTACTGGCGTTACTGGTTCTACGGGAGCTACTGGGGCGACTGGTGTAACTGGGGCGACTGGGGAACCTAGAGCTACTGGTTCGACTGGCGTTACTGGTTCTATGGGAGCTACTGGGGCTACTGGTGTAACCGGGGCGACTGGCTCTACAGGAGCTACTGGTTCGACTGGCGTTACTGGTTCTACGGGAGCTACTGGGGCTACTGGTGAACCTGGAGCTACTGGCTCTACAGGAGCTACTGGGGCGACTGGTGTTACTGGTGTTACTGGTGTTACTGGTGTTACTGGTGTTACCGGGGCTAATGGGTACAGAAGGTTTCTCAGCATTTGCTAATGGTATATCAGTAAGCGCTTCAACTAGAATTACTAACTGGAGTGATGCACCTCCATATTTCACAACACCAGCATTCAATCCAACGACCGGAATTTTCACTGTTCCAACGACTGGAAGATATGCTTTTGAAGCTACAATCAACTACTCAACTACTGCAGCAATTACCATAGACTTAGTTGCTGGCATCAATCCATCATTTGCTATTCGCCAAAATGCTACAACAAATTTAATTAGCGGGCTATTCCCTGTATTAAATGTAGCAATACCTGTGTTGCTAATTTTACGAGCTGTCCTTGGTAATGGGACAGTAACATTGGCTGGAGAAGTCGATTTAAATGCAGGTGATACCATTGATTTATTCTACAATGCTAACGGTTTAACGAATGGGCTTGCTCTTGGAGGAGCTAACTCTGGCGGTATTGTATGGTCATGTCACCGAATTTCATAGCATTAATAACAAAAATATTACTGATTTAACAACAAACATTCTTATAAGATCTTTACTGGGAAAGTAGAAGCTTACTTTCCCAGTTTTTAAATTGAGACCCCTAACTTGTGAAATTTGTACTTTGCCCTATCTAATTTCATACTCTTTACAAATTACCCCTTATCGAATCTCTTAAAAATCCGGATTACTAACAAGCAATAAAAAAGTAGTACAAACATTGATTTTTCAAGTTTGTACTACTTACTGATAACCATTTAATCCCCAAACATTTCCTTCAACATTTCGTCAGCAACATTTTTACCTTGTTCAACACACTCAGGTATTGATATTCCTTCGAAGGAACTCCCCGAGAGCCTGACAGTCGGAAAATGTTCATGTAATTCTTGTTTTACACGCTCTACCTTCGCCTCATGTCCTACCGTATACTGTGGCATGGCATTTTTCCAGCGGGAAACGACAGTCATTAACGGTTCTCCATCTACACCAATTGTTTTCATTAAATCCTGCAATACGGTCTTTTCAATTTCAGTATCGGATAGCGCTACAATTGCCTCGTCGCCCACTCGGCCAATATAACTGCGCAACAGCACGTAATCATCTGGTGTTGTGCCAGGCCACTTTCGATTCATCCACGTACAAGAAGTTATTGAAAAATCACTATTTCGAGAGACAAAAAATGATAATGCATCTAAATCACCTAACTGGTCTTTTTTAAATGCCATTGTCACAGTAGCAATAGTTGCTGCCTTCATCGTACTCAATTCCGTTAATAACTGGTGTTTGCTGAACATTTTTCTTGCCACATTAAAAGGTGTAGCAATAATAACAGCATCTGCTTTTAATTGTGTAAAATTGTTTAACACAACTTGGACAGTACCATCCTTACCATGCTCAATTTCCTCAACCTTAACACCCTTCATAACTGTCCCAGGAAGTAGTGATTCTTCAAGTTTTTCGATAAGTGTCTCAAGACCATTATTAAATGTTTGAAAAATGCCCTTATCTTTCGCAGTGAGATCGTTACTTAAAAAATTCGTACCAGACTTTTTCATCCCAATAAGTAGGCTACGATATTTTTGCTCTAATCCATAAAGCTGTGGGAATGTTGAGCGCATGCTTAACTGCTCAATATCACCAGCAAATGTTCCTGCAAGTAATGGCTCTACGAGATTTTCTACAATTTCAGCACCGAATCTTCTTCTAAAAAATTGCCCTAATGGTTGGTCATCATTCTGTGCCGAACGAGGGATGAAAAAATCCCCCGCCGCACGAATTTTCCCGCTAAGTGAAAACAAACCTGATGTAATAAATGACGAGATATGTGGTGTTGCCCCAGACAAAAGATTGCTCGGGATTGGATACAATTGACTACCAACGGCAACGTAGGTCGGTCCTGTATTGCTTGTAATCATTTCCTGTTCAATGCCTAAATCCTTTGCCAAAGCATATACATAGTTCTCACGATCAAAAAAAGATTCTGGCCCGCGCTCGAAAATAAAGCCATCTTTTCTCAGTGTTTGTATTTTTCCGCCAAGACGTAATGACGACTCGACAAGTACGATATCTAACGGCAATTCTTTTGCGCTTGCTTCTTTTTGCAAATAGAACGCAGCTGTGAGGCCAGTAATGCCACCGCCTACAACAACTACCTTTCGTCTTTTCTGAGTCACCAACATCATCACTTTCTTTTCGCTTAGCTTAATTTTTTATGAATGGCATCAACCATTGCATCAATAAATAACGGGTGTGTATTTGGCATTGCTGGACGATAATATTTCGCGCCAAGTTCATCACAAACAACTTTACATTCATAATCGTTGTCATATAAAACTTCTAAATGTTCTGTTACAAAGCCAACTGGCGTATAAACGAATGAACGGAAGCCCTTTTGCTCGTAAAGTTCACGCGTTAAGTCCTGAACATCTGGACCGATCCATGGCTCAGGTGTTTGACCTGCTGATTGCCAGCCAACTTCTACATTATTGACACCCGTTGCTTCTTTGATTAGTCGAGCCGTCTCAATTAATTGATCTTCATATGGATCGCCCAACTCTTTAATTTTCTCTGGAAGTGAATGTGCAGACACGATTAAACATGCTTTTTCACGTTCTTCATCAGACATTGCATTAAATGTTTCATTCACTTTGATTTTCCAATACTCAATGAATTTTGGTTCATCATACCATGATTCTACAGAAGTAATTGTTAATCGATTTCCAGCTGCTTCTGCTGCACGACCATTATATGATTTAATAGAGAACGTTGAGAAGTGAGGAGCTAATACGATAGAAACTGCTTCTTTAATACCTTCCGCTATCATTCCTTCTACAGCATCTTCAATGAATGGGTGAATATGCTTTAAACCGATAAATAATTTGTATTCCACATTATCTTGCACTTCATTTAAGCGAGCACATAAAGCCTCAGCCTGCGCTTTTGTAGCAGCAGCAAGTGGCGATAGACCACCGATGGCCTCATAACGACCGCGTAAATCTTCTAAATGCTCTTCTGATGGTTTGCGACCGTGGCGAATATGCGTATAGTAAGGTTCAATGTCTTCTTCTTTATAGGGTGTTCCGTATGCCATAACTAATAAGCCTTTAACTTCTTTCATTACCTTTTCACCTCTAAATAATAGTTAAATATATCTTTAATCATACAGTATGTGACAAAAAGAAGCTGTCCAATTCATTAGGTTGGACAGCACCCTTTCTACGATGAAATCGAGATATCATCCTAGAAAAGAATATGAGATTTTATATCTTGTTCACTTCTACATTAAGAACGTGCTTGGATTTGTTGAGCACTATAATCATGAATAAGAGCTGTTAAACGTTTTAACACTTCTGGGTCTACCTCTGGGAAGACACCATGACCTAGGTTAAATATATGTCCTGGCATTTCTAAGCCTTGATCGATAATATCTTTCGTGCGTTTTTCAATAATTGACCAGTCAGCAAGTAATAGTGATGGATCTAAATTGCCTTGCACTGGTTTAGTTATACCGTTTGCACGCGCTTCTTTAATTGGTAAACGCCAATCTAATCCAACTACATCAATCGGTAAATCATTCCATTCTTTCGCTAAATGACTTGCACCTACACCAAACTGAATAAGTGGCACATTTTCTTTTTTCAGCTCAGCAAAAATACGTGTCATAATCGGTTTAATGAAAACACGATAGTCTTCAACATTTAAAGCACCAACCCAAGAGTCAAATATTTGGATAGCTTTTGCTCCCGCTTCGACTTGGGCAGAAACATCAGAAATGATCATGTCAGCTAATTTGTCCATTAAGGCAAACCAAGCTTGAGGCTCTGATACCATAAATGACTTTGTTTTATTATAGTTTCTTGAAGGACCACCTTCAATCATATAGCTTGCGAGAGTGAAAGGCGCACCTGCAAAACAGATTAGAGGCACATTTAGTTGTTCCTCTGTTAACATTTTTATCGTTTCTAAAACGTACGGTGTATGTTCCTTCGCATTGAATTCACCTAGTTTTTCTATATCAGCGACTGAGCGAATAGGATTTGAAATTACAGGACCTACGCCTGCTTTGATTTTCACATCTACTCCAATACCAGGGAGTGGAGTTACTATATCTTTGTATAAAATTGCCGCATCAACATTGTAATTTTCTACTGGCAATCGCGTTACATATGCACAAAGCTCAGGTTGAAGTGTAATTTCCTCTAAAGAATACTTTTCTTTAATCGCACGATATTCTGGCTGAGAGCGTCCTGCTTGTCGCATATACCATACTGGTGTATGTTCAGTTCTTTCTCCTCGTGCAGCACGTAGAAGAGTATCATTAAAAGTTGTCATGAATAGTTCCTTCCCCTCAATAAAATTCATATCGTAAAATTCTCTTGTTTTTTCTGTTATTATTGATATCCGTTTTCAATAGTAAACGCTTCCTCTGTTATTGTATAGTTTTCATAGGGAAATGTCATAAAATTGTTCTTTCTAAGGGGTTTCTTTTTTGACAAAGCTTTAGACTTTCATTTTAATGGAGATAATCACGCTATATTACGAAAATTCATAAGGAGGTCAATTTTATGTATATTTATTTAACTTCTGGTACAGGTGATTTTTTAGAACAGCTAAAGAATAAATATCCAAACGAGGTAATGATTTTAATACACGGAGAAGGAAACTCTGTGCTCATACATGAAACCGAAGAAAAATCTGTCTTTGCCACACCACGTAAGTTTGAAGTGCTAGATTCAGTAAATGATTTAGAAGAACGTGGCTTCTTTGTATTCAACAATATCCCCGTTACAGATGAAGGTAGACCAGTTTTTGAACATCGCTTTTTAAATCGAGCACGCGCTATTGAAGATGAACCAGGCTTCGTAGCATTCCGACTACTTCGTCCATTAAATAGTGAAACATTCATCGTCATGACACAATGGAACGGTCCTCATTCATTCGAAGCATGGAAAAGCTCAAAGGCATTTGCCTCCGCACATGCTGAACGTAAAGAACCAACTGGTGTGAATCAGCAAAATATTTTCTCAGCAGCTTCCTATGTCACAACCTATAGCGCTGCTCCAAAAGAAGAAAACGAAGATTAGCTGAGGCGCTCAGGGATTCACTGCTTACCGGGGTATTCCTCCGGGTGCGCGGGTATTTGTTGCTCTTCCGCGGGTATCCTCCTCGGATTCGCGGGTATTCGCTGCTCTTCCGCGGGTATCCGTTTCCTTTCCCGGGACGCGCGGAATTTATTACTCTGCCAAGAATATTCTATTATGAGAAGTGTTGACCCGCTTTTTTCCAGTTAGTGAAACTATTATATTGATCAATTATGCCTCGGTATAATTGCGTCCGGAATCGGCTTTGTGCTTAGGCCTGCAGATGTTTTTTGCGCGAAAGCGAAGCGTCAGCGGCAGATGTTTTTTGTGCGAAAGCGTAGTGCTAACGTAGCGGCAGCAACAGATGTTTTTTGCGCGAAAACGTAGCGGCAGCAACAGATGTTTTTTGCGCGAAAGCGTAGCGGCAGCAACAGATGTTTTTTGCGCGAAAGCGTAGCGGCAGCAGCAGATGTTTTTTGCGCGAAAGCGTAGCGGCAGCAGCAGATGTTTTTTGCGCGAAAGCGTA
>NZ_JBGCCD010000040.1:0-49719 GCF_041262405.1 Lysinibacillus sp. RC79 | reverse complement strand
TGCGATTTCATTTGCACGAGGACTGCAACAAAATGATCGTAAAGGATAAATGGTTTTCTGGAAGCGGTCTTTACTATGGCTGTATCAAAGATGCTGAAAAAAGAATAGAAGGATTGAATCTAAATTTAACTCCTGATGAAGAATTACCATTTATACGTTAAACAATTAATTTTTAGATTCTATGTATAAAGGAGAATGTACATGAAGATTGTTGTATCAAAAGAGCAATATGAACAGGTACGTCAAGTAGAAAAAGCAATTGGAATAAAGAAAGCTTTAGCACCAGAAGAACACCAGTTACGTGTGGTTGATAACGTAAATGGACAGTGGGGCATTTATCAAGTAATACGTTGTTATAAAAGCTTAACGAAATATTTTGCTGACTTGAAATTAATTGAACCTGCTACAACAGAACAAGAAGCAATAATGAAATTTTTGGCAATACAACAAAGAAAGGCGAATGAAGGGAAATTAAAAGTGGTAATTCTTAACAGGGCGGAGGTATAGATATTGAAATTTGAAAAATGGTTGTCATTGCCGCTGGAAAAACGATTGATGGTAATTAGCAATGCAATTAACTCTACTGGAATTTTCAAACGATGGAATTAAGGGATAACAGGAGGGCGCAGCATGAACAACGATGTGATAGCTATTAGTGAAGAATTAGCTAATGCACTAGGAATTGTGGATTCAGAAAAAGCAAAGCGATTTGCGGAAGCAATGATAATCGTGGCTGAAAGTGTCGGTCGGTTATCAGTGACGGTAAAAGAATTAACAACAGCATTAAATATTATGGAGCCACGTAAACAAGAAATTAAACCTATTTTTAATAATAGGTGTTTTGATAAACCACGAATTACACACCAAGTTTTAAGTCGTAAACCACAGCATCTAATTAAAAAGATTATTCGATAATGGAAAGATATTGTACAGGAGGGAAAATAAAAATGAACAACAGTTATCCACGAATTAATGAGGAAGTAGCAGCTATTTTAAAACAAACAAAAGCAGAGCCAGCATTTGTAGGAACTATCAAAGAAGGTTGTGAGCGTAAATACACAATCATTAATGACCGCGATGTTGCGAAATACGTTGATTCTTTCACTCAAAATGAATTAGCAATTGCATTAGACAATGTATGCAGTCAAATTGAACATGGTCGTGAAAGTGATGGCAAAGTAGCATTTAACAATTACATCGTAGTTAATGTGGACGAGCCTTATATTAATGACATTGTAGCTGTTTTAGAAAATAACGAGCATTGGGACGGACTACCAAGCAATAACATGAAGTTTTACGAAGTACATGAACCGTGCTATGCACTTATTATGGCAAGCAATGTTGAGGATGCTTTGAAGGCTTATGTAGAAACCGTTGCTGAAGATGACGGCACACTACGTGAAGAAATAGAGTGTGTTGGCAGCGCTTATGCAGTTGCTAGATTTAGTCGTGCTAGAGGTGAAGATAAAGAGTTAGTGGACTTACAAGAAATCTTAGAAACATTGGACAGCTGCAAAACGAAGGTGTTATTGGTTGATGGATTGTTACTCTGATGGTTATTAGAAGGAAAATGTGCAGAAGGGAATTACTTAAATGAGTGAAAAGGAAATCGATGATCTTGTAACTGAATTACAAAACAATAGTGTAGAATTATACTCTTTTGTTGCAGAAAATGCCTCAGAGGATTTAAGTGATGATGAAATGGATGCATTAGTATCGGATTTAGAAAACGATTATTTAAGTTTACGTGAATTTGTAATTGAAGCTATGGAAGATTAATCATGAGGAACAATCGAAAGATATTGCGTAATTGAAAGGATGAAAAAAATGGACAATACTAAATGGGTTTATATTCAATCGGAGCCAGGTATTTTTACAGTAGGTTTTTATGCACCAGATGGGGAATGGCATACAGATAGTGACCATGGAGAACGTGAAGAAGCAGCAAAGCGTGTGCATTATTTAAATGGCAGTAAAGAATAGTCAATGCACAATAGAAAGATTTTGTTCAGTGAAAAAAGATGGGGAGTTCCCATCTAATTACATCACTAATTTAACTTATCAGATATATCTCTTAGAATCTTGTTACGTTCCTTCTGTAAATTAATGGATTTAAACATATACCAAATTACCAATACAAATGGAATAAGGAAAAGTAATAGTGAAAGAATAGGTAATATAGTAAGTCCAATACCCATACCGATATCCATATCCATTGTCGTCGAATTCATTATCTAATCCCTCCTTTTTTATGGATTATTATACCATATCATTGATTGGAAATTAATCGAAATTAAATATGGTGAATTAGAAGAAAACTACTGAACAATATGAGCACTAGAAGGATTTTGTACAGTAAGGAAGGGGATTTTATATGGGATTTGTCGTTAAAATAAATGCTCTTGACCATACAGATATTGAAGGTTACTACACAGGTAAAATAATTTTTTACAAAGATGAAGAAGTGAACATTCCTTCAATTGTTGATGAAAAGAATGACACTAAGGTTAAAATTTATAAGCGTTACAAAAATGCTGTCAACGCTATGAATAAAATATTAGAAAAATCAAGCTATGTAAGTTCTTGTACTATTGAAGATTACTGCACAATATGAGGATTTTGTTCAATAGGAGTGAAATAAATGAATTCAAATTCAAGAGGAATGGTATTGGAGCATATTAAGGCGATAGATAAAGAAATAGACAGGAGCAAAGATTCATATAAAATTGCCGAACTACTTAAAGCCAAATCAATTGCATTACTAGCTTTAAGAACTACGTAAAGTTTTGAGGATTTGGCGACAATGGAGGTATATCCAATGAATGAAAAGGAACGACTAGAGCGAGATGTACAAGAACTTTTTAAAGAGTTAGGAATTTGTCTTACTAACAATCACGGTGGATATAGAACGTTCTTAGATGTTACTAAGGATATTAGTTTAATATTTAATAAACTAACAACTAGTCAACAGGAAGACGTAGTATCAATGTTGTTCCAACGAAAAGAAAAGGGGTGTGAATAATGAATAGTACAGAGTTAGAGCAAACAGTTGAAATGACAATTACTAGATTTATTGAACGTCAACAAGAAGAACAAACTAAAAAAGCAGATAGACGACTATTCAATACACGGCTACTGTTAAGGAATTATCATCAATTCAAAGTTCGTTGTGAAGAGTTAAAAGAATTGAATAAAGTCGAAACAGAAGAAGATCCTTTTGTTGAAATTGGTGGCGAATATCTCTCTATCGAGTCGCTTACTCGAAGCAGTGTTCGGACAATGAATATGATGAACTTTATTGATAAGATGCTAGAGTTCTATAAAAACGACTGTATACAACAGGGGAAAGAGGCGATTCGAAAATATGATACATTGATGCACTATTACATTTACGAAGATAAAAAGACATTTGATGATATAGCAGAGTTGCATGATATTAATGAACGTACTGTAAGGAGAGATTTAAAAGAAGCGGTACATGCACTTTCTGTGTTAATTTTCGGCATAGATGGATTACGCATTCAGCTATGAAATGTCAAAAACGTGCCCTTTTTTATGTTTTTTAAATATTGTATAGTGTAAATGTAGAGTAAGTGGATTTACTCATTAGTCTTCCAACTAAATAGACGTTTGCGGAAACGTCAACACTACAGAGTCACATCTAACAAGATGTGACTTTTTATTATTCAAAAAAGAAAAACCCACATTAAATATGTGGGTCTGGTTCATTAGCATCTAGATGTTTTTTTAAAGCTTCTTGCAATAAATGAGAATAGTTCACATTATATTCCGATGCTTTTTTTTCAAGCCAATGAGGAATAGTAAGTGTTTTCTTGACAGATTGGTTATTCATTTCTTGTCGGAAAGGTGGCATCCAAACATCAACTAAAACAGTAGCTTGGTTTGCTTGAGTCTTTACCACTTTAAGTGAAGATGCAACTGGAATAACATCATTATCTTCTTCTAATCCAAATAGATGTAATGCCATGGCTTCTTTTGCCATTTCGAGTGCTTCTTCTTGGGTATCGCCAGAAGTAAAACAACCAGGTAAATCAGGAAACTCTACAGAGATACCATCTGGATCATAACTAAAAATAGCTGGATAAATATAACGATTTTCTTTCATATATAATTAACCTCCTAACAAGAGGGCTTTAGTTAAGCCCTGCTTGTTTAAGTATTGATTTTACGGTTCTTAGAGGTAAGTCTTTCTTGGGGTGTGGTATTGTAACCAATCCCTTTTTTGTTGGATGTTTGTATTGGTGATGACTGCCTCTAACACGGTCTAAGTACCAACCATCCTTTGTAATAGCTTTGACCAAATCTTTTGAATTCATTTGATTATGTATCAACCCCTTTCTATATTTATATTATAACACGTATTGTAATACGTATCAACATCAAATTTAATAAATTTTATATCAATTTCAATATTTAAAAACATTATAAATGGTGGAGGAATGAACGTGGTCTTGTTAAAAGAAAAAGTTGAAGCTTTGAAATTAACAGATGTTGATACAGACCCAATACTAATTGCCGAATTGTATCAACTATCACAACATGATTCTAAAAAGAAATTTAAATACTTTAAGCGATATGGTGATCAGGTTATGTATTACAGTGAAGAATATTTAGAACAAACACCTGTCGAGCAGTTGTTGTTGAAAGATTTGTGTAATCATATTTATTAATTTTGGAGGGTTGAACCATGGTAAAATAGGAGATGTAACAGTCAATTTAAACTTTGATGACAAAAATAAATTAAGGTTTAGAGCGATTGCAAAGTATTTTGGTGGGTTGGCTGATGAGCTAGACGCGATTGATTCAATAGATGATGAGGACTTTGAGAAGTTAAAAGCGAAAGCTGTGTCTCTTGGTGCAGAAACTAAAAAGAGTTCAGAAGATATTGCTGGCAGTTTGAAGTAAATAATTATGAGAGGTGATTATATTGGAAAATTTCGAATGTCCTTGTGGTTACACAGGTAATGTAAACGATGCATTGCGCAGAGATGATAAAAATATGAAAAAGAATCAAATACGTTCATATATTCTTTGTCCGAATTGTGGTGGAGAAAATACAATTTGGGTTGAAGATAAATTGACAGAAAAATATGCGCGTGAACAAGAGAAGTTATCAAAGAAGTGGCAGAAGTTAAACCAGGAGCGTATCTTACGCATGGAATCATTAAAAGCTGAATATCTCGAAAGTAAAGAAAAATAATTCGCTTCTATTTTAGATTATAAAAATCTGGAGGTGGTGCAGATGAAATATGGCTAGAAATTCTAATAGGGATAAAGCGTGGAAATACTATCTCAAAAATAAGGGAAAAGTAACGCTAAAAGCAATAGCGGCTAAATATGGTGTTAATGAAAGTACAATACGCCGTTGGAAAAAAGAAGATCGTTGGGACGAAGAACAACCGCCGGTAACTCGTAAGAGAAAATCTGTACGTGGAAGTCCTAAAAAACCATCACAAAAAACAGTGAAATATGAGCTAACTACAAGCGACGGTCTGAATGATAGGCAGTTGTTTTTTTGTATGTATTATGTGAAGTATTGGAACGCTACGAAAGCTTATCAGAAAGCGTACCAATGCGATTATGTAACCGCTAATAGAAACGCTTATAGATTAATGGTACATGAAGGGATAATAAGCGAAATTGCGCGCTTAAAAAAGCAATTAGCGGATAGTGTCATGTTAGACGCTCGACAAGTGTTGCAAAAGTATATTGATATTGCCTTTGCTGACATTACTGATTTTGTGGATTTCGGTACTAAAACATATACGACGAAAGAGTATGTAGGTAAAGATGATGAAGATAAACCGATATTCAACGAGGAAACGCATGAATATAGTTTTGTAGGTTTAAAAGAAGCGCATGAAGTGGATGGTACTATCATCACTGAGGTTAGGAAAGGTAAGGACGGTGTTGCTGTGAAGCTAGCCGATAAGATGGCAGCACTAGCAGTACTTTCTAAATATACTGATTTGCTTGATGATAACCAGATGAAACGATTACGCGAAGAAAAGATTAAAGCAGATATTAAAGCGACAGAAGCAAAGGCGTGGTAATAATGGCTAAGTATGCAGTATTAAAGTCGTTCTATGCATCTCAAGCGTGGACGCAATTGAGGATTAAATTAATAAATGAACGTGGTATAACGTGTGAACATTGCGGACGATCTGTAACAAAGTCTAAAGATTTAATAGGACATCATAAGGTTGAGCTAACTCCAGAGAATGTTCATGATCATATGATTAGTTTGAATCCTGAAATGATTGAATTGATATGCTTTGATTGCCATAACAAAGAACATAAGCGTTTTGGTTATCAAGGTGCTAAAAAGGTTTATATTGTCTATGGTTCTCCATGTTCAGGAAAGACGACGTATGTTGCTGAACACATGGAACGTGGTGATCTAGTGGTAGATATGGACGCATTGTATGCAGCGGTGTCGATGTTACCAACTTATGATAAGCCAGGTAACTTGTTTAATAATGTTAATGCTGTTCAAAGTACGCTCATTGATAATATCAAGACGCGTTACGGTAAGTGGCACAATGCTTGGGTTATAGGTGGATATGCAGACAAGTATAAACGTGAACGATTAGCTGAAGAACTTGGGGCTGAGATAATCTTTATTGACGTTAGCAAAGAGGAATGCATAGCTAGGCTGCAGCAAGATGTTGGTAGACAGTATAGACAAGCAGAGTGGACAAGTTATATTGACAAGTGGTTCGAACAACATACTTAATACCCCCCTATTAATACAAACAATTGTTCTTATGGGGACCGAGAGGGGAAGGGGTTTTCGATACACGGTAAAAATTTCGAAATCGGATTGAGGGTGGTTGAGACGTGACTAAAAGTGAAGTATTAGCTAAAGAAAAGGCGAAATTGAGCGAGATTTTTCAGGATGTTGAAGAATCGAAGCGGAGGCTTGTTGAAGGATTAATTGATGATGCTGCGTTCCTGAAAGCTGAAAATTACGACTTGAAATTGTTATTAAAGGAAATAGGGATGGTTAGTGTTCATCCGTCTCAAAAAAATCTGCAAAAGCCTATCGAAGCATCGAAACAGTATTTAAAAAATGTGAATAGCTATGCGGTGATAATAAAAACACTCAATGGAGTACTGTCGAAAGGCATAATTGAAGATGACGACGACTTGAAGGAATTTGAAGAATGAACAATCAATATATCTATCCATATTTGCAACAATCTTTTTTACTTCAATATATTTCAAAATGCAAAGCAGGGGAAATAACTATTGGACAAGAGCTGATGATGCAACTTGATATGTTATTAGCTCATTTTGAAAATGACGCCATCAAAATTGACTTTAAAGATGCTCACCAACGTATAAAATTCATTGAAACACAATGTAAACATTTTGAAGCGCCGTTTGCTGGTAAGCCATTTATATTAGCTTTATTTCAAAGAGCATTTATTGAAGCAATCTATATATTTAAGGTATACGATGAAGAAATCGAGCAATGGATACGGCTGTATCAAGACGTATTGTATTTGGTAGCTCGTAAAAATGGAAAAACACCACTTATTTCAGCTATTGCATTGGCTGAATTTTTTTGTGGAGAAATGGGGACAAGGATTTTATGTTCCAGTAATGACTATGAACAGGCAGATTTAATGTTCCAAGCAATTAATTCTATGCGTGAAGAAAGTAGAACGCTTGAAAAGGTTACTCGTAACAATGTAAAAGGCGTTTTCTTTGGAAATCCTAAAAAAATTAAGAAGCGTGGTAAGTTTAGCTACGAGAATAAAGGGCACATCAAAAAAATATCAGCAAAGACAGGAGCTAAAGAGGGTAAAAATATCCGAGTTGGAGCGATTGATGAAGTCCACGAATTAAAAGATAACACCTCTGTCATGCCAATTCGACAAGCTGTATCAACACAAGATGACCCGTTGTATATTGAGTTAACTACTGAGGGGATTATCAATGATGGATATTTAGATGAGCGATTACGTGAAGCTAGGAAAGTGTTGAATGGTGAGCTTGAACGACCGCGCTGGTTGATTTGGATGTATACGCAGGATAACGAACAAGAAGTATGGCAAGATGAAAGTTCGTGGGCTAAGTCTAATCCTGGTCTAGGTGTCATAAAAAAACGTAGCTTCTTGCAAAAAATGGTTGAGGAAGCTAAAACGAGTAAATCGATGCGAGTATTTGTTTTGTCAAAGGATTTTAATATTAAACAAAATAATGCGACAGCATGGTTAACGACAGACATCATAAAAAATGAAGAGAAATTTGATATAGAAGAGTTTCGAAATGCGTTCGGTATTGGTGCTGTTGATTTATCAAAAACAGGTGACTTAACATCCGCTAGAATTATGCTAATGCGACCAGGTGATTCGAAAAAATATATGCTTAAACGCTATTTTATTCCTGAATCGAAACTTGAAAACTTATCAAAAGAAGATAAAAAGAGATTTGAGGAATGGATTAGAGAAGATCGTATAGAAGTTTCGCCAGGTAATGAAAATGACTTTCGCTTGGTGACAGCGTGGTTCGTAAAAATGTATCGGGATTTCGGAATTAGGATATATAAGACGGGTTATGACAAATGGTCAGCTATCTACTGGGTAAAAGAGATGGAGGGCTATGGGTTTGATTTAGACAGAGTAAATCAAGATTTTAGTTTATCTGAGGCAATGAAGCTAGTAGAAAGCGATTTAAAAAGCAAACTTATCGTTTATGACGATGATCCTATAGACAAGTGGTGTTTAGAAAATACAGCTCTAAATTTTAATAACAAAATGGATATTATGCCAATTAAAGTTCAGGGGCAGGATCATAAGAAAATTGATGGGGCGGTAACGATGATTATTGCATACAAAGTTTATATTGATAATCGCGCTGAATTTATGCAATTGCTAGGGAGGTGAGTACGCTGGCATTTAAGGATTTCTTTAAAAAGTCATCGAATTCTAACGGAAGAAGAGAGATGCAACAAGCAAGGATGCTGAATGGCTACAGTCCTATATTTTCGCAATTTGGGGAAGATGTTTTTGCATCAGATGTTGTTCAAATGTGTATTGATGTGATTGCGACAGAATGTAGTAAGTTGCAACCTAAACATATCCGCATTGATAACGACGGGATGCAACATATAGTGAAAGGTAGCATTAACAGATTGTTTAAATTTGCACCGAATGAACTAATGACTACACGAGATTTTTTGGAGAAAGTTATTTGGTTGTTGTACACGAATTATAACTCTTTTATTTATCCTATGTACGTAATAAAGGATGATGGACGAGGTAATAAGACAAGAGAGTATACAGGTTTTTATCCGCTAAATCCTACGGTTGTTACGTTTTTGCAAGATAAAACAAATAAACTTTTCATGGAAATGTCGTTCGGAAACGGTGATAAATATACTTTGGCTTATTCGGATGTCATTCATTTGAGGAAAAAATTTAGTGGCAATGACATTATGGGCGGCGGTGCATTAGGTACGCCAGACAATAAAGCTTTGTTAAAAGTACTAAGTATTAATGATGCATTGATGCAAGGGCTTGAAAAGGGAATGAAAGCGAGTCTGCAAGTACGTGGGATTATTAAAGTAAACACAATGTTAGAATCAGATGACCAAAAGGAAGAACGGGAACGTTTTGAACAAAAAATGGCTGATTCTAAATCAGGAATTGTACCAATTGATTTAAAGAGTGATTATATTCCGATTGAAGCAAACCCAAAATTAATAGATAAAGATACATTGGAGTTTTTAGATCGAAAAGTTTTACGCCATTATGGGGTTTCTGCTGCTATTTTGTCAGGTGATTTCAATGATGAACAGTACCAGGCTTTTTATGAAAAAACATTGGAGCCAATTTTAATTAGTCTTGGTCAAGCTTTTTCTAAGACGATTTTTACACCACGTGAACTAGATGTTGGAAATGAAATTGTGTTTTACCAAAAAGAAATGATGTATTTAAGTACCAAAGCCAAAATGGATTTATTGAAGACAGCTGGTGAGCAAGGATTATTATCGGATAATCAAAAATTAGCATTGCTTGGATATCCTCCTATACCAGGAGGAGAAAAGCGAACGATGTCGCTAAATTATATTGATGTAAATTTAGCGAATGCTTATCAAATGAGTAAGAAAAATATAGGGACGGATGGGGGCGGTCAGAATGAGCAAGAGTAAATTGCCTACTAAAACGGAGCCTGTAATACGGCATTTTAGCTTGAAAGATATAAGGGCAAGTGCTGATGATGGCAATTATATCGAGGGGCATCCAGCTATCTATGACCAAGTAACAAACATTGGCGGATGGTTTAATGAGGTCATTGAACGTGGTGCATTTGACAATTGTAATTTTGATGATGTGCTATTTAGTGTTAATCATGATTTGAAAAAGATTCCACTTGCTCGAAGTCGTAGAAACAATGGCAACTCGACAATGCAACTACAAGTAGATGGTAGTGGGTTATATATTCGGGCTAATCTTGATATAGAAAATAATACTGAAGCGGGCGCGTTATATAGTGCTGTAAAACGAGGAGACATCGACGGGATGTCTTTTATTTTTTTCGTGGATCAAGAGGAGTGGAAAGAATTAGACAGCGATATGCCTACTAGGCGTATTCAAAAGATTAAAAGAGTAATGGAAGTAAGTGCAGTCAATTTTCCTGCTTATTCGGGAACTGACATAAATGCTCGTGACCAAGAAGTGCTGGATAGTGCGGAAAAGGCATTGGAAAATGCTCGGTCTAAGTTGGATAACTCGAAAAACGAGCTTGAAGTTTTGCAATTGAGAAGTCAAATTTTAATGAAAATGGAGGAAGTATAAAATGAAAAAGAAATTACTAGCACTATTAGCCAAAAAGGAAGAGCGTAAAAAACAATTAGGGAAAACTGCCGAAACAACTGAGTCGGTAGCTGAATTACGTAGTATTAATACAGACTTGGAAGCTTTAAATGCAGAGATAGCAGAATTGCGAAGTATGGTTGATGCTTTACCAGATGAAAAAGGTGGAAACGGTGAAAATGGTGGATTGGATGAGATTGAATCACCAGAGCAGCGTAGCAATCCGCAAGGTCAGCCGAACATCTTAGGAACGTATGATGTTGGTGGTAGCGGTGGGAATGGTAATGAGTATCGTTCTGGTGATCCGCATGATACACCTGAATATCGCAATGCATTTATGCAATATGTGACGAAAGGAACGCAAAGTGAACAATTAGAATTCCGTGCAGATGCTACTACTGGGACTGGCGATATTGGTGTTGTTATTCCAACGACAGTTTTAAATAAAATTGTTGAGAAAATGAAAGATTATGGTCGTATTTGGGACCGAGTAACAAAAACAAGTATGAAAGGCGGAGTCGAAATTCCACTTTCAAACGCAAAACCTGTAGCGACCTGGGTAGCTTCAAATAAAATGTCTGATAAGCAAAAGAAAACTGTCCCTGGGAAAATTTCGTTTTCTTATCACAAGTTACAATGTCGAGTAGCTGTTGATCTTGTAGCGGATACAGTGTCTATGCCTGTGTTTGAACAAACAATTACAAATAATATTTATGAAGCTATGATAATTGCTCTTGAAACAGCAATTATTAATGGCAGTGGTACAGGACAGCCGTTAGGTATTACAAAAGATACAAATATTCCAGAAGAACAAATTGTGGATGTAACTCCTGATGGGTACGGGAAATATGACACTTGGACAGAGTTATTTGCAAAAATTCCACGTAGTTATCGCAACGGTGCTGTATTAATTATGGCAGATTTGGATTGGAATAAATATATTGTAGGAATGAAAGATGACAATGGACAACCTATTGCGCGTGTGAATTATGGTTTGGATGGCATCCAGACTGAAAGATTACTTGGTAAAGAAGTTATTCCTGTTGAGGATCATTTACCAAGTATTGATGATGCAGAAGAAGGTGACGTTGTGGGTATTTTAGTGAAACTATCAGATTACATGGTAAACAGTAATATGCAGCTGTTATACAAACGATATTTCAACGATGAAACTGATGAATGGATTAGTAAATCAACATTAATTTGTGATGGTAAATTAGCTGATCATAATGGTGTAGTGTTAATTAAAAAAGGAGCAAAGGACGCAAAAAAAAGCGCTTAGGTGGTGAACTGATTGGAAATAGAACAATTAGTGATCGAATGTAAAAAAGGGCTTAATATGTCACTAGAAGCGGATGAAATTATTGATGGCGCTATCAAACAAAAGTTGTTAGCAATTCGAGCATATTTACTAGGTGCTGGTGTTAAAACCAAACGATTAGATTCAGATTTAGGCATTGCTGTAATGGTTATAGGTGTGACGGATTTATGGAATTTGAACGCAGGAGAGATTAAATTCTCTCCTGTTTTTCGTACGCTTGCAACTCAGCTCGCGCTAGGAGGTTCTCATGAGACGTAATAGAGTTATCTATTTAATACCTACTCATATAGAGAAAGATAGTATCGGGAACAAGAAAGAGATATTTGAGGAACCAAGAAAAAAGCTTGCTGAAAAGAAATCAGTGCGACAATCTGAATTTTATCAAGCTGCTACAACAGATTTTAAACCTGAAATTATATTTAAAATTTGGACACATGAATATAAAGGTGAAAAATTCCTTAGTTATAATAATCAAACGTATCACATCATTCGAACATATGAGAAAAGCTTTAGGGAGCTTGAATTAGTTTGCGAGGTGAAAATTAATGATAAAAGTAAGCATTGATGAACTAAGTGACACTCTTATTAAAGAATTAAACACTTTTTCACGAGAGGTTAGTGAAGGTCTGGATAAAGCTAAAACTAAGATTGCACGTGAAGGTGCTGCAGAGTTAAGAAATACAAGTCCTAAAAGGAAGAAAAATGGTGGTGAGTACGCCAAAGGATGGACTACCGTGAAGCAGGGTACAGCGGCTGTTATTTGCAATCAAACAAAGCCTTCTTTAACGCATTTGTTGGAAAAAGGTCATGCTAATCGCAATGGTGGCAGAACACCTGGTAAAGAGCATATTTACCCTGTAGAGCAATCGGCAATAGAAAAATATGAGAAGGAAGTCGAAAGGGTGATACGTGGTTGATTGGATTAGAAGAATTATATAGCACTCTTGAAAAAGGCACAGGTTATCCAGTTGCAAACATCGCGTGTGCCCAAAGGGAATCTGTGCCTTTTATTGTTATTATGACAGAAGGTTCAGTGAATTTAATTGCTGACAATAAGGTTTATAAAAAATTCGAAGATGTAGAGGTAGAACTTTATACGGATAAACGCGATTTAGAAGCGGAGGGCAGTGTTGAAAAGATACTTGATAATCTGAGTATTCCATATCAATCCAATGCTTATTTCATTGCTGAGGAAGATTTATTAAAGACAACTTATTCAATAACAATTAAGGGGGACAAGTAAATGGATGAGAACAAAGTACGGTACGGATTAACAAATGTACACATCGCAACTTTTACAACTAAGGATGGCGAAATGGTTTATGACGATTTTAAACGTATGTCAGGAGCTGTATCACTGACATTAACACCTAAAGGCGATCAAACACCGTTTCACGCCGATAACATGACGTATTACGTTTTTAGCGCTAACCAAGGATATGAAGGTGCTCTTGAAATTGCGGAGATTCCAGAGTTTTTCTTAACGGAAATTTTAGGTGAACAACTTATTAGTGGTGTTTTAGTTGAAAATATCAATGCTAAAGGGAAGCAATTTGCTATGGCATTTGAATTTGACGGAGATAAAAAAGCGACACGTCAAATCCTCTACAACTGTACAGCTTCACGTCCGACATTAAGTGGTAAAACTAATACGGACACAATTGAGGCACAAACGTCTGAATTAACATTCACAGCGTCACCACGACCAGATGGTATAACTCGTGCGAAAACAACAGCAAATACACTACCAGAAGATTATAACGCGTGGTACACAAAACCATTTGATCCTATGGACAGCATACCAGAAATTATAGAGCCGTAAGGAGGTATCGAAGATGGAAGGGATAATCAAATTAGGAGAAGTCGAATGGAGCATAAAAGGTAACGCTATCACAGCTTTTCATTATAAAAATCAATTCAAGAGTGACATTTTAAAAGATACTCTAGCAGCTGTAGGTGGTATTGAAGGTGTCATGGAGTTGAGTGCGGTTAAAGATGCTAAGGACTATAAAAAAATGCAGACGCTCATTGATAATTTTGATACTATCACCATTTATCAATTATTATGGTCGTTTGTTAAAACTGCTGATATTAAAGTAAAACCATTTTTCAAGTGGTTAGAGGATTGCGACTATATACCAGTTACCGACTTGCTATTGAATGACGATTTTGTACAAATATTAGTGGGTAATATCCATAGAAAAAAGTAAGTAAGACTTCCGTAGACGACGTTGACACAGACGACGTGCTAACTACGGAGTCTTTTTTTATGACTTGTAAACTAGTTGGACTCACTCTGCAAGATATGGAATACATGACAATCGGTGCGTGTTTAGATTATGCGACAGATTATCTGGAACTGAAAAATCAAAAAGACACGCCTAAAAAAGCAGTTGTAAGAAAGGCTACCCAAAACGATTTTGATAATTTCTAAAGGGGTGAGGTGACGCGAGGCGTGAGTAAACGCATAAAGGGTATTACGATTGAGCTAGACGGTGAAACTAAGGGGCTTGATAGAGCGTTATCAGAAGTCAATAAGCGTTCTAAGGATATTCAAAAAGAATTAAGAGAGGTAGATAAACTCTTAAAATTTAACCCTAAAAATGTAGAGTTATTGGCTCAAAAAAAGAAGTTACTTGCCGAGCAAGTTGAAAACACCAGAAAGAAACTAGATCAACTTAAACAGACACAAGAGCAAGTAACACAAGCTTTCAAAGAAGGTAAAATTAGCGAAGATCAATATCGAGCGTTCCAACGTGAGATAGCTGAAACAGAATCAAAATTAAAGCATTATGAAGGGCAATTAAAAAGTGTAGATGCTACACACCGATCATTTTCTGAAAAGGTTGCTCATGCTGGTAAGTCTGTAAAAGAATTAGGTCAGTCTATGTCTAATGTCGGCAGAGAACTAAGTATGAAAGTTACTGCACCTTTAATGGCGATAGGCGGAGTAGCTGCTAAAATCGGTATGGACTTTAAAGCTGGTTTATCAGAGGTACAAGCGATTAGTGGAGCGACTGCCGCGGAAGTTGGAAAGTTAGAGGTTAAAGCGCGTGAATTAGGTTCTTCCACAAAGTTTAGTGCCAAACAGGTAACAGAGGGCTTTAAATACATGGCACTTGCTGGTTGGGACGTAAAGCAGTCAATGGACGGTATCGATGGCGTTTTAAACTTAGCAGCAGCAAGTGGTGAAGATTTAGCGTTAGTATCGGATATTTTAACCGATGCTATCTCAGCGTTTGGAGATAAAGCAAGTGATGCAACACGTTATGCTGACGTATTAGCGGCAACAGCAAGTAATGCCAATACT
The DNA here is from genome assembly GCF_041262405.1 of Lysinibacillus sp. RC79. Taxonomy (NCBI): domain Bacteria; kingdom Bacillati; phylum Bacillota; class Bacilli; order Caryophanales; family Bacillaceae; genus Lysinibacillus; species Lysinibacillus sp. RC79. Next base: position 34,241 of record NZ_JBGCCD010000040.1, on the reverse strand, counting down.
GACGTTGCTGGATTAGGTGAAGCATTTAAGTATGTCGCGCCAGTAGCCGGAGCATTAGGGTACAGCTTGGAACACACTTCCGCCGCACTTGGATTAATGGCTAATGCGGGTGTTAAAGGAAGTGCGGCTGGTACAGCTTTGCGAGGGTCGCTAACTAACTTAGCTAAACCGACAAAAGAAATGCAAAAAGCCATGGATAAATTGGGTATTAGTATTAAAGACAGCAACGGCGAAATGAAGCCTCTGGACGTACTATTACAAGACATGCGCGGGTCATTCAAAAATTTGACGGCTGATCAAAAGGCGAGTTATGCAGCTACTATTTTTGGCAAGGAAGCAATGGCGGGTATGCTCGCTGTTTTAAATGCCTCAGAAGCGGATTTTAACAAGCTATCATCAGCAATAAACAATTCCGAAGGAAAAGCTAAGGAAATGGCTGAGGTCATGCAGAATAACCTAGCGGGATCACTAACAAATTTAAAATCAGCGCTAGAAGAATTAGCTATCAAGATTTTTGATGCACTAGAGCCAGCGCTCACATGGTTAGTAGGTGCAGCACAAGATTTAGTTGACTGGATGAATGGGTTAGATGCAAGTACACAGCGTGTTATCGTTGTTATAGCAGGTCTAGTTGCGGCGCTTGGTCCTTTACTAGTCGTTGGTGGTGGACTGCTCACAGGATTAGGTATGTTAATGACATCACTTCCGGCACTTGTGCCTTTAATAGGTGCTATTGCAGGACCTGTAGGGATTGTTGTAGGTGTTGTTGCAGCATTAGGAGCGGCTTATGCATTAACAAGAACAAAAGCTGATGAGCAATTAAGGACAGATAAAGAGTTAGCAGATAATAATTTAAAGTTGGCGGAAACTCATTCAAAGGTTTTGGAAGAGAAAAGTGCTGATATTGATAAGACTACTGAGCTTGCAGAAAAAACAATTAAGCAAGCTGAAAATGTGGACAAATTAACAAATAGTTTTGAAGGTCTATGGGACAAATCAAAACTTTCACGTGAGGAATTTGCAGAATTTCTGGATTTACAAACAGAGCTTGAGAACACAACAGCGCCAAAACGTGTAGAAGAACTTGAGAAGCGAATGGATGCTTTACGTGAGAAGTCTGGTTTATCCAATGAGGAATTTAATGAATTGCTTTCGAGTAATAAATCATTGGTGGAATTATTCCCACAAGCGGGTGAAGCTGTAGGAGAATACGGTAATCGTATTGCTGATACAACAGGTAAACTACGCGATATGACGCAAGCTGAATTAGCACGCATGGAAGTTGAAGTTTATAACAAAATGATTTCAGATTTAGAAGCAGTCAACGCAGAAATAGAAAACTACGAAACGTTACTAGGTGAAGTTGTAGCGTTAGAAGAGTCTGTTAATGAAAAGATAGCAGAACGAAACAATATACAAAAAGATATTGCAGATAATGAAGCGACAATTATTGCAAATAATGAAAAAATAGCAGAAATAAAAGAGCGTCAAAAGGAAGCTAGTTTTAAAGAAAATATTGAGTTAGGTAATCAAAAAGAAGAGCTTAAACTACAAAACTATCAACTTGATAAGAAGAATGATAAAAACAAGGAAAATTTAGAAGTAGTAAATGATACGCTATCAATAGAGCAAAAAACATTAAAGGAAAAGCAAAACCAATCCTCTTCAACGGGTGAATTAATAACAAAAAATAGAAATAATCTAGATCTATATAGAGAAATTCTTACAAAAAATCTAGGCATAAATATTGAAAAAGGAAAAGAACTTCAATCATTAGATGCAGCAATTGCCAAAAATCAAACATCTATAAATCAATTGCAAGACAAGATCAAACGTGAGGGAGATAGTAACGGTAAGAAACAGGAAAGTATTGAAAAGCTTCAAAAAGAAAATGAGGCAATCGCCACTGCTAAAACTAAATTAGATGGTGTCATAAAAAGTGTTGATACGCAAAATGGGAAATTTGATGCAGGTCAGCAAAAGTTAGAGAAAGTCAACGGTCAGTTTAAAAATGCCAAACAAAATATTGATGAAAATATTACAAGGACAGATGTATGGAACAGTAAACTTGATAAAAGCCATACGAAAAAAGTTGATATCAAACAAAGTAAAAACCCTGACGAAGAAAATAAAAAATGGTCTAGCCCGATTAGCAAGACAATTAATATTATTGCAGATACCGCTAAAAGTCTATTTGGTTATGCGGAAGGTACGAATTATCACCCTGGCGGTATGGCATTCATGGGTGAGGAAGGTCCTGAATTATTTAGAGCTAACGGCTCTTACGGTATCGCTGATTTTGGTTTGTATGATCTACCACAAGGTGCCAAGGTGTGGACCCACGATCAAACAAAACAGATGCTACGTAATGGTTTGGTTGATGGTTTAAGTAGAGGTGTTGAAGCGACGCAACAACAAATAAATCAAGTGCATAACTTTAATATCCAGCCAGCACCGATTATCTTAGATGGAAAGGTTATCGGCTATGCTACATTTGACGTAATTAACGGAAAAATGGGGTCGGGTCAAAGTCTGAAAGGTTACATGAGGGGGTTATAAAATGTTTTTCTTCACAGACAAAAAAGGCGAACGAATTAAATATGATACTGAAAGCATTGTTGCCCTCCATAGTAATATTGCAACGCCATCCTATGATTACGTGACAGCAGAAGTAGAAAATGGTCGGCGAGTTGTGTTGGATAGAATTTTACAACCACGCTCGATTGACACTAAATTTTTGTTAAAAGCGTATGATTTTCACGATACGTATTTATTGCGGGATGAATTTTATCAATTATTATCGTCCTATGAAGAGCTGTATTTTCATGAAAGCGCCCTGCCTCATAAGCGATGGAAAGTCCTCTTAAATAGTGAGGCGATGGGCGAGAAGGGCTATAGCCATGCTAGTTATGATTTAAGACTATTATCTGTAGATGGCATAGCAGAAACGCTAGGCACATCATTAGACCTCCAAAATCGCAAAGAATGGGATATCAACCTATGGTCTTGGGGCATGGGTCTTGAATGGGATAAAGAATACCGTTATGAACATTCCTCCAATAACTTTGTTATTGATAATATCGGTAACCTTGCAATTGATCCGCGAGAACATGAGTTAGAAATAACAATCAAAGCAACGGCTAGTAATTATTTGGAGATAAAAAATACTACTACAGGCGATATATACCGTTATAATGGCTCTCTTACAACAAATGACGTTTTAGTTTTAAAAGGTATACAGTCATTAAAAAATGGTGTGTCTGTCTTTAAAAATACGAATAAAAAGCTATTAACTTTAGGGATAGGTAGTAATCAATTTACCGTAACAGGTGGAACGATTGCATCTATCTCTTTTGATTTTAGATTTTTATATATGTAAAGAGAGGTGGTTAGCATGTCAAACATATACAATACTAATTCTCCTGTAAGTAGAGAGGAAAGAAATAATGTCAACAATACTTGGCAGGACATCTTAAAACGTTTTGCAAGCTTACAGCGCCAGATAAATATTTTAGCCGGAGATCAAGAAGTTGAGGAATTACTACAACGTATTGAGGACGCTATTAATAATGCTTATACTTCTGTAGCAGCAGCAATCGAAGAAAATAACGATGCTACACAAGAGGCGATCAATAATGTAAATACATCACTAGAAAACGCTCTTAATGAAGTTTCTATGGCTATACATGAAATAAATACAGCAATTACAAACGCAGATGAAGCTACAGCAGATGCTAATAAAGCAACTAATAATGCTAATACAGCTATCAATGCTGTGAATGAGAAGGTAACAGAAGCAACACAATTAATTGATAGTTTGGATGTATTAAAGGCTCAAATGGAGCTGCTAGAAAAGCAACTTGAAACTGCTAAGTCAGATGCAGAAACAGCGACATCGAATGCAAATAGTGCAGCACAAGAAGTACGTAATGCTATACAGGACACCAATACGGCTATCGCAAATGCCGAAGGAGCAACTCAAAAGGCTAATCAAGCTGTACAAGATATTAACGAAGCAAAAGAAGATTTAACACAAGTTGTGAATGATAAAATCACCGAAGCAGATACAGCTATCACTAATGCAAATAACGCAACCGATCAAGCCGATCAAGCGGCAGAAGCAATAAAAGGTTGGGGCACAGCGACAGTATGGAACGAGACTACTCAGTACGAAAAGAACAATATTGTAACGGATAATGGTTCATCATGGCAGGCTACTAAAGCTAATGCGAACTCAAAACCTTCTACGAGTAATGAAAATTGGATACTGCTTGCACAACGAGGCGTTGACGGTACAGGTGCTGTTAGTTCTGTAAACAACGTCTTACCAGATGAAAATGGGAACGTGCAACTCAATTTAAAACAAGGTACTGTTCAAAAGGTCAATGGAAAAAGTCCTGACGGTAACGGCGAAGTGACTTTGCTACCTTCTGATGTAGTAGGCATTTCAGAAACTATTACCGAGGATGAACTGTTGGCTTTAAGAAAATCAGGAACATACTTTGTTGTACGAAAAGAAGAAGAATCGTTCTTTCCTTCGAATGATGGTGTTTCTTTGACTTGTAAAGTAGAACTATCTGTAGGTTATGAAGCCGCACCTCGTGACTTTGTAATGTTGCGAACTTTTGTTGTAGTAGACCCGTTTTTGTCCGATAGCAATGAGGTTACTGGTGTACAAAGATTTAGATATCAGACTATAGATACAAACACATGGGCAGTTGAAGAGGATTCAGAATGGATTGAAACTGGAAGTGGAGATTTTAAAGTTATAGAATCTAGAGATGCTGACGCTTCACCATCTACTTATCCAAGTGGTCAAACAATTATGTATGTTTCTAATGAAGACGCTCAGTCGTGGAGAACAAGGTCATCATCTGGTAATCATGACCCTAGATGGATGAAACTTATTGTAATAACAACGAAGAATAAGGAAGATATAATAAAACAAGAACTATATTTAATCAATAATATTTCTAGTGGTGGTGTCTATTATGAGTATGATATTGGTAGTATATATTTAAGAAAAGAATCAAAAGAAGCTCCAAACCCTTCTAGACCTGATTGGAGATGGACAGCTTTTAAGAAATCATTTCCTATTCCAGAGCCTGCAAAAGTAACTAATCCAAACAGAATGTTTAAAAATACTGTTAAGAAACATAACTACACGTTTAATTCTAGCTATGGAAAATGGGCAACATTACTATTTAACAACAAAGTTGAGGCATTACAAAGTATGGGCATGGGTAATCCTGCTCTAACAATGGAAAAGACAAGTTATACAACTTCTGATAGTAATTTATTAAACTATTATGATTTATTTAGATTCATACAGGGATACACATACGAGATGATTTTAGACATTTCTGCTAATAATAATAAAGATTTATACGCTATTCGTGTTTCTATATTTGACGAGCGTAGTTCAGCAGAAATACTTGAGTATCAAGACGTAATATATGATAGAGTATATGTCTTTGGTAATGATATGAATAAACCTACTATCCCTGGTATAAACACATTTGCGGCACATCATCAAGTAATTATTCCTCATACACTTAATATAGAGCAAGAAACTTACATGGTGATTAGTGCAATAAATACTGGGAACAATGATTTGCCTATTGAATTAATAGGTGATATAACATTAAAAGTTTTAAGAGATGGTAAAGATGTTATTAGTTAATAAGGAGATGATTCAATGATACATGTAACTAAAGGAAATGAAGTTGAACTATTAGTACAAGTATCTAATTTCAATATGGAACAGTCAATAGACGGCACTTTTACAGTGTCGTTTACTTGTTTTCAAGGTTCTAAAAATCCAGGATATGATTTATTAGAGTCAGAATCAATTGTCACTGTAGAGGGCAATGATTTTAGAGTTAAGCAATACAGCAATACTGCTCATAGTAAAACTGTAATAGCGGCTAGTGTATTTTATGATCTCACTAAAGTACAGCGACATGATACGTTTGGTGGTAATCATACGCTACAAAATCATGTTGATTTTACGTTAAATGGTACAGGTTGGACAGCGATAATTGATAATGATATTGCACGAGAGACTAACTATATACGTTCCTTTGGTAAAAGCAATATCGTGTCGTTAGTCAAAAAAATATGTAAGTATCACGACATCGAATATTTAATATTGCCGGATAAAAAAATTCATTTTAAAAAAGAAATCGGCGGAGATTACGACTATCAATATCGTTACAAACACAATGTATCAAGTGTGATATTACAAGAGGATACGACTGATTTAGCAACAATTATAAAGGGTTATGGAGCAGACGGTTTAACTGTAGAGTATCGCTCACCTAACGTTGCAATTTTTGGTCCGCTAGAAGCGGAGCCAGTGAGTGACGAACGTTACACAAACCGTCAAACACTGCTCGATTATATTAAATCACAGTTGCAAGACGTGCCAGAATTAGCGATTGAGTCGACGATCCCCGAATTGACTTCACGCGAGATTGGAGAGCGTGTTTGGCTTATTTATGAGCCTTTAAATATTGAAATACAAACGCGCATACTCCAGCAAGTAAAGGTATTGCGTAATGGCGAATTAATTACCCAAAGTGTCATATTTGGTAATAGCCTGCCTAAAACGGCTGAGGATGTGTTAGTTGATCAGAAAGAAGATTTAGACGATACCAAAGAAAACCTAGACGAAGCTAAAGAAGAACTGAAAGAGAGCATTAACGAAACTAAAAAGGAATTCCAAAGTAAGATTGAGCAAACTGATAGCCAGATAACTATTGAAGTAGAGCAATTGGAAAAGTCTATAGCATCTATTGATGTGAAAGCTGATAACATTAACTTTTCGGTTAATAACCGTATTACTAATGAAGTTGCTGCTATTGATATAAGAGCGAACAAAATAGAACTATCAGTGAGTAATAATAATGAAAGAGTCGGTCGTGCGGAATCAAGAATCACACAAACAGAAAATCAGATAAAATTTGAAGTAGTTAAGCAGGATGAATTTACTGGAAGAACTATTACTTCAAAAATTAATATGGACCCATATGCTGTTTCTATCAGCGCAGATAAAATAAATCTTAATGGTGCTGTTGTGGTCAACGGTAGTATTAGTGGGGCTACAGATATTAATGTCAATAGAGATATCTACATGGGTCGTAGATTGTATTTTAGTGACATGACATCGGTTGGAGGATCAAGCGGAACCATCTTGTTAGATGCTTATAACGATATAGAGTATGTAGGAAGACGACACATTTTTTGGGGAGATGTTGACTTTTCAAATGCAAGAGTAGGTAATCTAGACGCCAATACAATAGGTGGTTTAAAAATTGCTTACAATAATGCATTTGTATACATTCGTGATGCATGGGGAAATAACGTCGCACAATTAAGACGGTCGGATGTTTAAAAATAAAAATTAAAAGGGGTTAAAATATTATGGATTACCAAGTACAACTAAACAATGGACAGGCAATTAAATTGAAAAATGCTGAATTTGATGTGACAGCATTCACAGCTACTTTAAATGATCAAAAAATCGGCTTTGTAAACATCGGTGGAGCAATTATTAATAAGCATATTATAGTAAGTGTAATACCAGTTGATAACATACAAACGGAAACGCAGTCATGAGGCTAGCGTTATTTTTATTGTTAAAAATCTAGACGTTTGGGAATATGCCTTCCACGGTTAATAGTGGAGGGCTTTTATATTGGTGAAAGCAGGTGTTCTATGAGTATTGAAATATCATTGCTTTTTGGTGCTATCGGTACTGTGTTAGGTGTTCTTGGTGCGATTGTAACGATGAAAAAAGATAGTAAAAATCAAGGGGTATCAGAAGCAAGTATATCGTCTAAAGTCGATTATATAGCGCGAGGAGTCGATGATATAAAACTTGACTTTAAAGACCAAGCGAGAAAAATTGAATCACAAAATGAACGTCTGATTCGCGTAGAAGAATCAACAAAATCAGCAAATAAACGATTAAACAAACTGGAGGGAATTACAGATGAAAATTAATTGGAATGTACGCTTCAAACACAAACCGTTTTTAATAGCAGCATTTTCATTATTGCTGCTTTTAGTTCAGCAAGTAGCTGCTTTATTTGGTTACGATACAACAGTTTATAACCAGCAAATTACGGAGTTATTTAACACTACACTAGCAATTTTAGTTTTGATCGGTGTAGTTGTGGACCCGACAACACCGGGTACAAATGACAGCGAAAAAGCAATGACTTATGGCAAGGAAAAGGATGGTGCTCAATAATGGTTGTTATTAGACAAAAATTAGTTCCTGACTCATTAGCTGCAAAAATCACATACGGTAAAATTAATAAGCGAAAATATATTGTTATTCATGAAACTGATAATCTAAAAACTGGAGCAGATGCAGACGCTCACGCTCGTTTACAATACAGCGGGAATAGCCGCGCAGCTAGTTGGAATTGGCAAGTGGATGATAAAGAAGCTGTACAATCATTTGGTCATATGTGGGCTTGTTGGGCAGCGGGTTCAGATAAGGGGAATAAAGAAGGTATTCAAGTGGAAATATGCGTTAATAGTGATGGCAATTACTTAAAGGCTGTGCAGAATGCTGCTGAACTTGTTGCTAAAATTATGAAAGATGAAAATATTCCTATTGAACGTGTGGTACAACACAATTATTTCAGTGGTAAGAATTGTCCTAGTAAGATGCGTGCTGGAAAGGTAAGTTGGTCACAATTTATTACTATGGTTAAAAATGCGAGTGGTAATGCACAGCAACAAAAGCCAGTTACAGATACTAATAAGTATCGTGTCCTAACAGGCACGTATAGCACACGACAAGCAGCTGAAAACGTCTTAGATGTGTTAAAACATCGTTTTGGATGGGTGGCTTATATTGAGTCAGATGGTTCTCGTTGGAGAGTTAAAACAGGTACATTTACAGGAGTAACGGCAGCACAAGCCGGAGCAAATAAAATTAAAACAGCTAAACTTGCACAAGTTGCAAATCCAATAGCTGCATAATATCAAAGCCCAGGTACTCAATTAATTTGAGCCTGGGCTTTTTTGTTGTTATTGTTTGATCACAGCTTTAGTAAAAGTTAAATATTGACCATCTTTTACATCTACTTGATATTTACCATTAAAGTTTTTGTTAGTTACAATTTTTGAATTTCCTACAGGGCCAGTCATTACAGCAACATAACCATCACCGTTCGATTCAAGTACGTATGAGCCAGCGGGAATATCTACACCTACTTTATAATATCCAACGTCTGTATAGTCTGTTTTTTCATTTAGTATTTCAAAAAAATTCTTTGCACCACTTACGTTTAATTTTTCAAGAGCTGATACGCTGAATAATGCACCTTTGGTTGAGATGTTTCCTACTCCGTGAACATATACATATCCGAAACTATTAAAGTTTTTATTATCTACAATATTGCCATTTTGATCTTTTTCTGAATAGTAGTATGTTTTACCTTCAACTTCATCAATACCAATGAAAGCATACTCACCTTTTGGGATATCACCTTGTATGTAATCACCTGGATTAAACACTTGTTCTTGTTTATCATCTTCTTCAATTAAACTTATAACGTCCTTTAGTAATTGTTGTCTATCCAACAGCATTTTATGTTCAGGATCATTTTTTAATTCTTCTATATCAGTATCTTTTTCTACCTCAACGTCATCTGTAGAAGCCTCAACAACTTTATCTTCTTTCAGTTTTTCCTCTTGCCCTCCACATGCAGCAAGTAATAGTGCTGATAATGTTCCAATGTAGAATAATTTTTTCATTTATAAATCCTCCTTCTATATTCCATTTTAGGAAATTCTGTAGTGAAAGTACATATAAAAAACAGACAACCAAATTAGTTATCTGTTTCTTCGTTATCTTCTACTTCCACAATTTTAAATAAATCGTTCATGTCGGTTATCCCGAAAGCGTTTATTAATTCGTTAAGTGACGCCTTTGGATAGCTTTTTTGTTTGCCATTTACCATTTCGCTAACTGCACGATTTGTTAAATTTGTACGTTCCACTAAATCTTTTTGTTCCCAATCACGCTCTGCAAGAAGTACACGTAAGCGTAATTTTAATTCTTTTCGCGCCAAACAATTCACCCCTTTTTATATGTATTTCATAATACAATTATAAATCAAAATAATTAATTACGCAATTTGTAATTGACATACCTTTTCGTTTTATTTATTATGTAAATAGGTTATACGATACGTATTTTATTTACGTTTTTTAAAATTTAGAAACGAAGGGTGGAATTAGAATGAATGGTGTTATGTACAAACTACACACAAAAAAATATTGGGTAGGGGCATTAAATTTAAACATCGATTTAGAAAGAGAATATGCAAATAAAGCGGAGCAGTTAAAGCCTTCTGCTATTGTAGCTTTTCGAAAGTATGGAGCAGGACATATAACTTTAGAAGAATTCAGTAATTTAATTTTTGAATATAGCTTCTATCAAAGACGAGCATATGAAGCAAACAAAATAATTGCCGAAAGCCGTAAAGCACTTGATTGGTTTGACTCTGAAACAATTACATGTTCAATTTGCGGTGAAAATTTTAATGAAGCAGATGTAAATATTGTGGATTATCCAGATGATGTTTGTATAAACTGCGAACCACATTATGGGGAAATTTAAAAGCTGAACAGGGGGCATCACAGCTGGTGCTCTCGATTGAGTTTTTAAATAACAAAAGGTAGGTGTAACAGATGAAGGAAAAAGTTAATGTCTCGCTTGATGACTTTGCATTTTTAAAAACCTTTGCTGAAATGTATTTTTTAAAAAATATTACTGAGATTGAACAACGCATTTCAGATTATCCAACAAGTAATGATGAGTTTATACAGAAAATAGAGAATATTTTAATCAAATTAAGAGAGCAACAGCAACGAGCAGAAAACATTGAGTATAAATATCTTTATTAAGAAAAGAAGAATAATTTTTCTGTTTAGGATACACAAAGGTTCGTGATTAGAAAGCGAGGTGAAAACGATGGCATTTGAATATTTAGCACAATACACAACATTCGATTCAATAGCAGACATGGACATAGCTGTTGAGAATCACATGGCAGCACATTACTATGATTTGACTGAATCAGAACGTGCCATCGTTTTCAAACTTGCTAGTCATTCACTGGAATACCCGGGAGCTTGTCACTTAAAAGCTGCAACAATTGCTGCATCATTGGAGATTAGCACGAAGACTGTTTACCGTTCAATTAAGAAATTAGTTGAGTTAGGCATCATTGAAAAAGTACCTGGAACAAAATTAAACGGCATCAAAGGAGCTAGTATTTATCGCATATTACTTTATGTCCCATCGAGCGTGTCTCAACGAGAGACAGCTCAAGCAAGCAGTAATTACACGGTTTCCGAGACTTTTTCAGAAAACCAACCATCTAATTCTTTTAATCTTTTAAGTTCTAAACAAGCAAGTAATAATTTATGTGATTTAGAAAATGAATTGGCTTTGCAAGCTGAAAAGAAAAAAGAATACATGAATGAGTACCAAATGATGTTATTTGATTTCATGCACTCATTGCCTATACGTGAGGATTTAAAAGACCAAATACATAAGTGCATACTGTCTACAAAAATGAATGATATACGCGATTTTGTTCACGCTAAAGACGTTTTAGCTAACATTTTACGTGATATTGCGAACGGTACATTAACAATTGCTAGCACATTAAGAGCTGTATTTGTGGGGGCATATAGTAAGGCAGTAGAGCGTTTAAATATTAAGCCAACCAAATCATCATATATAGAAGAAACACCAAATAGAGAACGACCAGTACCGTTTTATAACTGGTTAGAAGAACGTGATAGTTGTACACAAATAAATAGCAGACCAAATATTGAGAATTGGTTGGAATGGTGATTTTAATGCTCACTTGAATACCAGATGATGTTCCTAATTGATTACCTTGTGAGAATTGAAACAGGCATGGATCGGTTGAGGGTGATGAAAAGGCTTGGAGCATTAGGGCATTATTATGAATGACTGTAGGTGAAGTAATGTAAAAAAAGATACAGCCTGTAATATACAGGCTGCATCTTCTGGAGTCGCCAAACTTTTATTTCTGATATTCTGATTTAAGAACCATGGAGCAAATACATTCTACCTGCGCCGTCTGTGCAAACATATCAACCGGCTGAATATACTCCACATCATAAAACTTCGATAATTCGTTTAAATCCTTCGCCAAAGTTGATGGATTACACGATGTATAGACAAAGCGCTTCGGTTTTAGCTTCAACACAGTGCGGATGAATTCTGGTGCTAGACCTGTGCGTGGTGGGTCAACTGTAATAACATCAGGTGTAAATCCTTCTTTGCGCCATTTTGCTAGGACACTTTCTGCTGTGCCGACTGCGTATTTTGTATGCTTGAAGCCATGGTTTCGGGCGTTTTTACGTGCATCCTGAATGCTTTCTGGAATAACGTCCATTCCACGAACTTCTTTTGCTTGGTCAGCTAGCCATAAACCGATTGTTCCAACACCGCAGTAAGCATCAACAACTGTTTCTTTGCCTGTTAATGCTGCTGCTTTTTTGATTTCATCATAGAGATGAACGGTTTGTGTTGGATTTAGTTGGAAAAAGGCGCGAGCTGATAAATCAAATGCTAATTCGCCAAGCTCCTCATGAATCGTTTCCTTACCATCGAGGACAATCGTCTCATCGCCAAAGATTAACGATGTTTTCTCACGGTTAATATTTTGTGCGATCGATACGATACTTGGGTCGATTTTTTTTATACGAGCAATGAGTTCCGCTTGATGTGGAATTTCCTTACGCGTTGTGACGAGCACGACTTGTGTTTCACCAGTACGAATCCCAGTACGTACAACAATCGTACGCACTAAGCCATCAAGTGTACGACCATCGTAAATAGTAATATTCAGTTTTTGTAAAATTTTACGTGTTGCCACTGTAATTTTTGATGTAATCGGATGTTGAACAAGGCAATCATTGATGTTCAGTAACTTGTTACTACCTTCTGCAAATAGTCCTGCATAGACACGCTTACCTTCTTTACGTACTTGATATTGACTTTTGTTACGATAATTCCATGGATTATCCATCCCTAGAGTTTTGCGAACTTCAACTGTATTAGCTAAAGGCTTAGCATAACGTTCTAATGCTTGAATTACGATATCACGCTTTTCGATTAGCTGTTTTTCATATGTCATGTGTTGAAGCTGACAGCCGCCACATTCATTGTAAACTGGGCATGGTGCTTCCTGACGATATTTTGAAGCTTTGCGAATAGCTAATATTTCTGCTTCGGCAAAGTTTCTCTGTGTTTTAGTCACTTGTGCTGTAATTTCTTCACCAGGAATAGCGCCCTTTACGAATACAACATTACGCTTATAAAAGCCTACTCCTTCACCGTTAATACCAAGTCTTTTTATTATTAGAGGAAATTTTTGTCCTACTTCCATTGTTGTTTGCTGCGTCAAGCGTTCCACGTCCCTGTTCTTTTAATATCATCTCCCCATTATAACTAAGGAGTAGACGATTGCAAAGCGACAGGGAAATCTTCATGTTCTAAAACTAAATCGTCAAGGGATAAAAATGTATAGCCTTGTTTTTTCGCCTCGGCAATAAACCTAGGAAGAGCTTCAGCGTTATCCTGCGCTACAGTATGCATTAATATTACGGCACCAGGGTGTAGCTGTTCTATTAATGCATTATACGCATAATCTGCGCCACGACGTACATCCCTTTCCCAATCCTTAAAGGCAACAGACCAGAAAATATGACGGTAGCCTTCAGCATTTCCGATCTCTAATAATTTCGCATTAAATATACCTTCAGGTGGGCGGAAGTATGTTGTATGTTTAATACCAGTCAATCCCCTCAGCTTATCGTCAAATTTTTTCCATTCTGTACGCATAGCATCTGGCGTTAATCTCGCCATATTTGGGTGTCCATATGAATGGTTGCCGATTGTATGGCCATCTTTAACCATGCGTTTCACTATTTCGGGGGCACTTTCTAAATAATGACCAGTTAAAAAGAAGGTAGCTGGTGCTTTTTCCTTCTTCAATGTATCCAAAATGCTTTCCGTAAACCCATTTTCATATCCGTTATCAAAGGTTAAATAAGCAACTTTTTTATCAGGCTTACCTTTATAAATAGCACCATATTTCTCAAGTAGCTGATCAAGCTGTGCTCCAGCCTCAGCTGGTTCACCGTTTTTCGCTCGCTTTAATCCCCAATGGTGTTCATCGGAGCCAGAAGCTGAAAATGGATTAAAGCTAATTGCCGCGGCAATAATAAAAGTAGCGATGACCGCTCCTACAATATGCTGTTTCCACATAAAAACGCATCCTTTCTTTTTCATTAGAATGCGTTAAAAAAATTATCCTATTCGATTTAAACCAATAAATCTTGAAGTGCTTCTTTTAAATGATACGGAATAGAAGCGAATACCCGCGAACATGGGAATACCCACAGGAAAAAGCAATACCCACGAAAAATGTTATAATGCTTAATAGTGAGGTGTTACTAATGCGTATTATTACGAAAATTGCACGTCAAAAAAACAATCCAGAACGTTATAATATATATTTGAACGAAGAATACGCTTTTCCTGTAGATGAGGCAATTCTCATTCAATTTGGATTAACGAAGGGAAAAGTGCTTGAGGAATTTGATATTCAGGAAATTGCCTATGAGGATGAGATTCGAAAAGCTTTTAATAAAGGGTTAAATTTTTTGTCTTATCAAATGCGCAGTGAGCATGAGGTCAAGAAAAAGCTTCTCGCGTTAGAATTTGGCGAAGCAGTTATTTTAGAGGCTATACAAAAGCTCAAATCATACGGTTTTTTAAATGATGAAACTTACTCCAAGGCATTACTCAACACGAAAAAGGCTACGATGAAAAAGGGACCCAAGGCAATTAGACAAGACCTTATGAAAAAAGGAATTGATAAAAGCTTACAGGATGAGGTACTTGCTACATATAGTCATGGAGAACAGGTAAAGCTTGCGACACAATTGGCTGAAAAGGTCATTCGATCAGAAAAAAAGAAAACACCAACACAAATAAAAGCTAAAATTCAAGATTTTTTAATGCGAAAAGGTTATTCTTTTAGTGTTGTAGATGATGTGCTAAGTCAAATAGAGATTGAGCAGGATGAAGATGAATGGCAACAGCTACTTGAGGCACAAGGCGAAAAAGTTTGGAAAAAGTATTCATCGAAGTATACTGGTTATGAATTGAAAATGAAACTAAAGCAAGCGCTCTATCAAAAGGGTTTTCCTATAGAGGCTATAGATCGTTTTATAGAAGAGAAGGAGAATGAGGAATGAACGAAAAAAATTATGCTGCAATGTCAGAGCATGAATTACGTGAAGAAGTAGCTATGATAAAGGAAAAAGCACGTAAGGCGGAGCAGCTAGGAATTATCAATGAATTCGCAGTTTACGAGCGCAAGGCTTTAATGGCAGCTGCTTATTTGGTTGATTTAGATACAATAATTCCTGGAGAAATGTATCGTATTGACGGCTCTGAAAATGAATTTTTCCAAGTAGATTATTTAAAAGGACGCTTTGCTTGGGGACATCGCTTAGGGGGCGAAAAATACCAAGAGGCTTTACCTGTTTCAATGCTATCTCCTGTAAAGGTGGGCAAATAAATGGATGAAAAAATTGAAAA
The DNA here is from genome assembly GCF_041262405.1 of Lysinibacillus sp. RC79. Lineage (NCBI taxonomy): Bacteria > Bacillati > Bacillota > Bacilli > Caryophanales > Bacillaceae > Lysinibacillus > Lysinibacillus sp. RC79. The sequence continues at coordinate 18,562 of NZ_JBGCCD010000040.1, read as the reverse complement.
ACTAACTGCTGAGTTACTTGCAAAAAACCCGCAAATGCCAGTAGGACGTGCACGAGTATGGATTGAGCTTTTATGGAGTGATTTTGAATCAACTTCTGCAAAAGCTGGCTATGCCTATCGAGGTGCTGATTACACTGAAAATTTAGTGCGTCAATTAATTACTAGTTATGGAGATAAACTGCATACATTTGCAGGACGCAATCCCAAATACGCACATTTACTTGATGCTAGTGATGATATGGTGCAATAACAAAACCCTGACCAATGTTGGTCAGGGTTTGCTGTTTAATTACTTGCGCCAATCTGTAATTTTTTCTGGAGTTTATCCTCTGTAAAAATCCAACCCGTGTATGAAGTGATAATCTCGTTATCATCGTTTAAATGAGCGACAGCAACGAATGGATAGCGATTATCACTTCGATAACGCAGATCAATTAATCTTACTTCTGTTAAGCCATTATCGAGTTCTGAAATTTCCCAACGATACAATGGTGAGAATGACACGAAAGCAGCGAGATTGCGATCTTTCAATGCTATTTCGATAAGAGGCGTTTTCGGTAAAGGTTCTATTTCGAATTTATCATAAATATTAACAGTTCGCCCATAAGCTCGGCCAACATAATAATGCGTTTTGGATTTAGCTGCAATTCGCCAGTGGAAGAATCGCATTGTAGGGGCTACAATAACATACTCTTCATCCTGAATTGTATTATGCACAGCATTCTTTACAGCTTTTTGGACTGCAAATCGTAAAATGTAGTAAACGATAATAATGAGATACATGATACTAAATGTCCAAACTGGATTTACACCAAATGCCCAAAGTAAAATGCCAAGGCAATGTAGTGTAAAAATAATAGGATCAAATGTATTAATGACACCAAGTGCAACCCATCTTCTAGAGATTGGCCGAAGTGCTTGTGTACCATAAGCATTGAAGATATCAACAAAGACATGAATCGCTACAGCTAAAAATGTCCAAAGCCATAAATGAAACACATTTACGTCTTGAATAATAATTGCTAAAACCGCGGTAATTAAGATGGGCCATATAGCTACTGCTGGTAGTGAATGTGTAATTCCACGATGATGTCGAATATAAATTGCGTTGTTGCGCAGTTTTAAAACAGTATCGACATCAGGTGCCTGTGAGCCAATAATTGTACCTGCCATTACTGCGGTAAAGGTCATAGAATGATTTGCTACAACGGGATCAACTAATGCAAGACCACCGAGGGCTATACCCATAACGAAATGTGTACCTGAATCCAAAAATATCCACTCCTTGTATGCATATAGATAGAGTACAATTTGCATACATGTATATTTCAATAATCCGTAATACTTGATATTTACTTAAATAAAAACAGTCGTGCTAAATATTAAAGCTAAAAAATTGACGGTTTTTGTCGTTTCTGACAGATAACCTTTTCTTAATTGTATACTCTTTTTACCATAAATAAAATCGTAAAGACGCTGGAGGTCACTGTGAATTATCCATATGTAACAGAATTTCGACAATCTTTAGTCGAATGGTTTAATGTTGAGAAACGTGATTTACCTTGGAGGCATACTACGGACCCTTATAAGATCTGGGTATCAGAAGTGATGCTACAGCAAACACGTGTCGACACAGTTATTCCTTATTACAATCGTTTCATGGAAAGTTTTCCAACATTAGAATTACTCGCGGAAGCTCCACAAGAATACTTATTGAAGCATTGGGAAGGCCTCGGCTATTATTCCCGTGCACGTAATTTACAAGCAGGTGTTCGTGAGGTATTAGAAAACTACGGTGGTGTAGTACCTGATAATCGCCATGAGATTTCAAAATTAAAAGGCGTTGGTCCATATACCGCTGGAGCTATTTTAAGTATTGCCTATAATAAGCCCGAACATGCAGTTGATGGTAATGTTATGCGCGTTTTAAGTCGGGTGCTTAATATTCATGATGATATAGCAGTTCCAAAGACTAAAAAGATTTTTGAAGCGGCTGTTGAAGAACTGATAGATTCAGAAAATACATCGTCCTTCAATCAAGGCTTAATGGAGCTTGGTGCACTTATTTGTACGCCAACTTCACCAAAGTGCTTATTATGTCCAGTTCGAGAATACTGTACCGCTTTTAATGAAGGTGAGCCGGAAAAATTACCTATCAAATCTAAAAAAGTAAAGATGAAGCATATCACATACGATGTGCTTGTATGTCAAGATGACAAAGGTCGAATTTTATTGGAGCAGCGTCCAGCAGAGGGTTTACTAGCTAATCTATGGCAGTTTCCAATGCTTGAACACGGTAAAAATTCAATAGATACTTTTATTGATGATTATGCTATGAATGTTCAATCGCAACAGGATTTGTTAACATTTAAACATGTTTTTTCACATTTAACCTGGCATATAAATAGCTATTTTATGAAATGCAATTCAGCAGTAAAGGGCGAATGGCTGAATCGCGAACAAATAGAATTATTACCAATGCCCGTTCCAATGCTGAAAATTTGGCAAGAAATTAAGGATTAATCAAGAAAATAATATTTATAAAAATTTATGAGCATAAAACCATTCACCTCGGTACACAATAATGAGCGTGGAGGTGAATGAATAATGAAAAAGCAAAACAACAACCAAAATTTACAACCGAATAAAAACATGCAACGTCAAAGCCAAGAATTTGGTTATGAAACAGACGTTACAGACGCTAATGAAGTGCAAAAGAAAAATGCTAAAGCAGAGCAAAACAAAGCTCAAGCATCAGGTAACTTCAATAAAACTAACCAAGATCTTGGTGAATAACACTTTGTAATTGCATAATTGCATTTACCTCTAAGGAGCTGTCTAAAATCGAAAAGATTAAAAAAGGCAGCTCCTTTTAAATTTAAAATTTGATTGCTCAGGAAGTAAGGAGAATGGCTCGGATAGCCGAGAAAACCGCTCAAATTCAGAAGAAAAAACCCCGATCCGACCTATAAAAATAAACAAATAATTCCAATCAAGTTGTTGTTATGATAAAATTCGCTTCAAATTAACGAAATTTTGTACAAATTTAAAAGAGCGCAGGGAAATTTGTGGTTTTCTAACTACACCTTTCGCGTACACATTGCTATAATATACTAGAGACTGCTAGATTTAGGTAGCATAGACGAAAAGGTGGGCTTCAAAAATGGCAATACCGGTAGAAGGAGAAACGATACAAATACATAGTTATAAGCACAATGGCCGTATCCACCGTGTTTGGCAAGAAACAACGGTTTTAAAAGGAACGAAAAATATCGTTATCGGTGCGAATGAACGGACACTTGTGACAGAATCCGATGGTCGTACGTGGCTAACGAGAGAGCCTTCTATTTGTTATTTCCATGCGGAGCACTGGTTTAACATCATTTGCATGCTACGTGAGGACGGTGTGTATTATTATTGTAATCTAAGCTCACCATTTGTTTTCGATAATAATGCCATTAAATATATTGACTATGATTTAGACATTAAAGTTTTCCCTGATATGTCTTATTCACTCTTAGATGAGGATGAATATGAGCTACATAGTAAGGAAATGTCTTATCCAGATGTCATAGATAAAATTTTAAAGCGCAATGTCGATAAATTAATTAGCTGGATTCAACAAAAAAGAGGACCCTTTGCACCTGATTTCATCGATGCCTGGACAAGCCGTTATAAGTTTCAGCTCGATATGCAAGCAGATGATTGTTAGAAGCACCTATTAGTTTTACTAATGGGTGTTTTTTTATGTCTTAAATAATCTAATTTCAAAATAGTTAGTGATAAAGCTAAATTAACTGTATTTCAAGCAAAATATTGCTATAATACGTTTGGGCATTCAATTTGTGGATGTCTGTTTCTTTTTATGTGCGAAGTGGCTCATTTGCTTAATTTACATAAGAGCGAGGCTTTTAAATAAGGATGTGATAATGAATTGGGTAGTATAAAGCGTTATATGAGATTTGTAAAACCATATACATGGGAAATTATTTTAACGGTTTTAATTGGTATAGTGAAATTTGCGATTCCGTTATTTATCCCATTACTCATAAAAATTGTGTTAGATGATATTATTGATGCAAATCATCTAACCGATGCAGAGAAGACAAAAGAACTGTTTTATTGGTTAGGTGGTACGATCATTGTATTCTTTATTATTCGACCACCGATTGAGTATTACCGTCAATATTTTGCTCAGCATGTTAGTAACAAGGTGCTTTTCGATATTCGAAAACAGATATATGCACATTTACAACGACTAAGTTTAAGATACTATGCAAATACAAGAGCTGGCGATGTTATTTCAAGAGTGATTAATGATGTGGAACAAACAAAAAACTTTATCATGACAGGTTTGATGAATGTTTGGCTCGACCTTGCGACAATTGTTATTGCTATCGGTATTATGTTCGCCATGGATGTAAAACTTACGCTAGTAGCATTGATTGCGTTCCCATTCTATGCATTTAGCGTGAAGTACTTCTTTGGTAAACTACGATCTTTAACACGTAAACGGTCACAAGCACTTGCAGGTGTGCAAAGTTATTTGCATGAACGTGTAGCTGGAATGAGTATTATTAAAAGCTTCACGTTAGAAAAGCATGAGCAAAAATTATTCGATGAAGCAAACGGTGAATTTTTAGAGAAAGCGCTGGATCATACGAAATGGAATGCTAAATCCTTTGCAGTGGTGAATACAATCACGGATGTAGCACCACTCCTAGTAATTGCTTATGCAGGTTATCAGGTTATTAATGGAGATCTTTCAGTCGGGACGATGGTTGCCTTTATTGCCTATATCGAACGACTGTATGGTCCACTTCGTCGCCTTGTAAGTTCATCGACAATGTTAACACAGTCATTCGCATCAATGGATCGAATGTTTGAATTAATAGACGAACCCTATGAAATAAAAAACAAGGCTAATGCGGTAGAGTTACCTCGGGTAAAGGGTGAAGTTCGTTTTGATAATGTGAACTTTCAATATGAAGAAGAGGGCTCACAAATTTTAAACAACATCAATTTTACAATTAATCCTGGGGAGACAGTTGCGTTTGTAGGAATGAGTGGTGGAGGAAAATCAACCATCATTAGTTTAATTCCTCGCTTTTATGATGCAACGAGTGGCAACGTATGTATTGATGACTATGATGTTCGTGACGTATCTTTACATTCTTTACGCTCACAAATTGGAATAGTCCTACAGGATAATATTTTGTTTAGTGATTCAGTAAAAGAGAATATTTTAATGGGCAAGCCAGATGCATCTGATGAAGAGGTCATTGCTGCGGCACAAGCGGCAAATGCTCATGATTTTATTATGAGCTTGCCAAATGGCTATGACACAAAGGTTGGGGAGCGCGGTGTGAAGTTATCGGGTGGACAAAAGCAGCGAGTAGCGATCGCCCGTGTATTTTTAAAAAATCCACCTATTTTAATACTGGATGAAGCGACCTCTGCATTGGATTTAGAAAGTGAGGCACTTATTCAAGAATCATTGGAAATACTTGCACATGAACGCACGACCATTATAATTGCTCACCGACTTTCTACAATTACACATGCAGATAAAATTTTGGTTATAGATCATGGACAATTAATTGAAAGTGGTACGCACGAGCAATTGATGCAAAAAGAAGGAACCTACTTTAATTTATTCCAGGTGCAACATTTAGATTGATATACCACGGTATAACAGAAAAAATCTGATTCACAAACGAATTCCATACCTAAATTTTGCTGATGAGTCAATAATCTAAAAATAGCCTTCCGTTTAACATAAACGGAGGGCTATTTTTTTGTCTTATTTATAAAATATTATTGATTAGTAAGATATTATTAATACGAAACTCGAACGATGTAGAAAATCCATGTTAATTGCAGAATAATTATGATTGAAAGAGCAATATTTTTTGATTAGAATTATCTGAAAATAGAGAATTAAGTGACGGTTATGTAATTAAGTGAAAATATGGGTGGGATGGGGCGATTGATCATGAGAAAAAAGCTGCTAGAAATAAAAGGCTTAAAGACAACCTTTTTTACAGATGATGGACAAATTCCTGCCGTTGATGATATCGATTTTTCTGTTCATGAGGGTGAAATATTAGGGATTGTAGGGGAATCGGGAAGTGGAAAAAGTGTCACATCTCTATCCATTATGGGTTTAATACCGTCACCGCCTGGAAAAATAACAGGGGGAGAAATACTATTAGATAGCAAAAACCTCGTCACATTATCGGATAAACAAATGCAGAAAATTCGTGGAAAAGATGTGGCGATGATTTTTCAGGAGCCTATGACATCCTTAAATCCTTTGTTTACAATTGGAGATCAGCTAAAAGAAGCGATTTTAATTCATAATCCAAAATGGTCGAAAAAAGAAGCCTCTGCAAGGGCAATTGAAATTATGAAGCTTGTAGGTCTACCACGTGCTGAGGAATTATTAAAAGATTATCCGCATCAGTTATCTGGGGGAATGCGACAACGAGTCATGATTGCAATGGCGCTTGCCTGTGATCCGAAGGTGCTAATTGCTGATGAGCCGACTACTGCATTAGATGTGACGATTCAAGCTCAAATCTTGCAACTTATGAAAGATTTAAATAAACGTTTAAATACAGCTGTGTTATTAATTACACATGATTTAGGCGTTGTAGCAGAAACATGCGAGCGAGTTATTGTGATGTATGCAGGTCAGATTGTAGAGGAGGCACCTATTCAGGAGATATTCGTTAATCCAAAGCACCCTTATACACAGGGGCTTATTAAATCTGTACCGGATATGCGTTATAAAAAGGACAACCTTTACTCTATACCAGGCAGTGTACCAAAGCCCGGAAGTATTCAGGAAGGCTGTCGTTTTGCAGCACGTTGCGAATTTGCGATGGATCGCTGTGTACGAGAAACACCACCTTTATATGAAGCAGCAGAGCAGCATAAATCGAGATGTTTTTTACTAGAGAAACAGGAGGTGGAGCACCATGCCGAAAGTGTTGTTGAAAGTTGATGGTTTAAAAAAATATTTCCCCATTCGGAAGGGTGTCCTGAATACACAGGTTGGAGACGTAAAGGCAGTGGATGATGTTTCCTTTGAAGTGTTTGAAGGAGAAACATTAGGCATTGTAGGTGAGTCCGGGTGTGGTAAATCAACGACTGGTCGACTTTTAATGCGATTGCTTGAACCGACAGAGGGCGAGATTGAATTCGCAGGTAAGATGATTTCAGAATTATCGAACAATGAAATGCGTAAAGCCCGTAGAGACATTCAAATGATTTTCCAAGATCCTTATGCCTCTCTTAATCCTAGGCATAATATTGGAAAAATATTGGAGGAGCCTCTTATTGTTCATGGAATGGGCAATGCAAAGGAACGGAAACAGAAGGTTTTAGAGCTTCTCGAAATTGTTGGGTTAAATGAATATCATGTGAAACGTTATCCGCATCAATTTAGTGGTGGTCAAAGACAGCGTATCGGTATTGCCCGTGCTCTAATGACGAATCCTCGTTTGATTATTGCGGACGAGCCTGTCTCTGCACTCGATGTGTCAATACAGGCGCAAGTATTGAATTTATTGCAAAACTTACAAAAGGACTTAAAGCTAACTTATATTTTTATCTCCCATGATTTAGGGGTTGTACGCCATATTAGTAATCGTGTAGGTGTGATGTATTTAGGGAAATTAGTGGAGTTGACAGCAAGCGAGGATTTATATGCTGAGCCACTTCACCCATATACTCAGGCACTGCTATCCTCGGTACCTGTTCCAGATCCTACGTTTGAACGTGAACAGCTCATTATTTCTGGAGATATTCCAAGTGCTTCGAATCCGCCAAGCGGGTGCACTTTCCATACGAGATGTCCATTTAAAAAAGAAGAATGTTCTCAAGTAGTTCCGAAAATGCAAGAAGTGAAACCGGGTCATTATGTTGCTTGCCATCTTTATGATGCAATCCAACATTCAATGATATAAAAAAACTTAGGGGGAAATTCAATGAAGAAAAAGAAGCTTTGGACTTTGGGTGTAATGCTTATCCTTGTTCTTTCGACGATCTTAGCAGCTTGTGGCGGCTCAGATACTAAGGATACGGGTAGTAAAGATACTTCAAGTGGTGGCGATTCAGCTAGCAGTGGCGGACCAAAAACATTAGTATATGGTCGTGGTGGTGATTCAGTAGCACTAGACCCTGCAGTTGTAACTGATGGTGAATCATTCACGGTTACAGCGAATATATATGAAACATTAGTGAATTTTGGCGAGAAAGATGTAACAATTCAACCAGGTTTGGCGAAATCATGGGAGCCGTCAGAAGATGGTTTAACATACACATTCCAGCTTCAAGAAGGTGTAAAGTTCCATGATGGTACTGATTTCAATGCAGAAGCAGTGGTTAAAAATTTTGAGCGTTGGAAAGCTGGTGCTGATAAACACCCTTATTACAGCTCCCAATTTGTAGTAGGTGACAAGCAAGTGATTGAATCGGTAACTGCTAAAGATGATCATACTGTTGTATTCAAACTTAGCCAGCCACAGGCACCATTCCTGAAAAATTTAGCGATGTCTCCTTTTGCAATTGCTTCTCCAACAGCTTTTGAAGCAAATGAAGAAGGCTTATCTACAAATCCAGTAGGTACGGGTCCATTCAAATTTGTGAGCTGGGTACGTAATAATGCAATTACTATTGAAAAAAACCCAGATTACTATATTGATGGTTTACCGAAATTAGATAAAGTAATCTATCGTTCGATTCCAGATAACTCTGCACGTTTAATGGATTTAACTGCAGGCAATATTGATGTTGCTGATGGTTTAAGTCCATCTGATAAAGCTTCAATCGAATCAAACTCAAAATTACAATTAATCGAACGTCCTTCTATGAATGTTGGTTATCTTGGATTAACAGTAACACGTCCACCATTTGATAATGTAAAAGTTCGTCAAGCAGTAAATTATGCAATCGATAAACAAGCTTTAGTAGATGCATTCTATGAAGGCTTAGCGGTGCCAGCGAAAAATCCTATGCCTCCAGTAATTTCAGGCTACAACGATGACATTAAAGGCTATGAATATGATCCAGAAAAAGCAAAATCATTATTAGCTGAGGCCGGCTATGATGGAAAAGAAATCGAGCTATGGGCAATGCCAGTACCACGTCCATACATGCCAGACGGACAAAAAGTAGCAGAAGCTATTCAAAAGAACTTAGAAGATGTGGGTATTAAATCTAAAATTGTATCTTTTGAATGGGCTACTTATTTAGAAAAAGCGCAAAATGGTGAAGCAGATGCGTTCTTACTTGGTTGGACAGGTGATAACGGAGATGCGGATAACTTCCTTTATACTTTATTAGATGGGGATAACATTGGTTCCAACAACTATACATTCTATGACAACAAAGAATTACACAAACTTTTAGTAGCTGCACAAACTGAAGTTAATGAGGACAAGCGTAATGAATTTTACAAGAAAGCACAAGATATTATCTCTAAAGATGCTCCATGGGTTCCGCTTGCTCACTCTACTCCAATTTTAGCTGCTAACACTAAAGTTACAAACTATATTGCACATCCAACAGGTTCTGACCGTTTAGCTAATGTAGATATGAAGTAGGCATAAAAGGGTTTTCTAATTTAAGAGGGAATTTTAAAGAATCTGCTTGCTTTCTGCGGGTAAGCCGTAGAAATCTTGCGGATTCTTTTTACAGTTTGAATGATTATTTCTGTATGGAAGACCAATCATCAATCGTTAAAACCGTTTGGTGAAGGCTGACCCTTTCTACAGTATGTGTAAAGACTTCAATGCTTTTCATGCAAAAGTATATTATGAAAATAACAGAGGGGTGAAGAAGATGCTTCACTATATGGGAAGACGTTTGTTTCAATTAATCCCAGTTTTGCTTGGAATGACTTTTATCGTCTTCATGTTAATTCGTGCAATTCCTGGTAATCCAGCACAAGTAATTTTAGGACAGCAGGCAACGAAAGAAGCGGTCGAAGCGTTAAACGCAAGTTTAGGATTAAATAAGCCGTGGTATACACAATATTTTAGTTATTTAGGTGGCATTTTTCAGGGGGATTTAGGGGTATCATTACGTACTAAATTACCCGTATCAGAAGAAATTTTCCCTTATTTAGCGGCAACAGCTGAGCTAGCACTATTTGCCATGATTATAGCTGTGATAGTTGGAGTAAATGCAGGCATTATATCTGCATGGTTCCAAAATTCTTGGTTCGACTATGTGGCAATGGTAGTTGCCTTAATTGGGGTGTCTGTACCAGTTTTCTGGCTTGGTTTAATGGAACAATGGGCTTTCAGTAATCAGCTCGGCTGGTTCCCGACATCAGGTCGAGAAGATGTGCGAGATCCAATAACCGCCATTACTCATTTTTATTTACTGGATACGTTACTACATGGCCGCTTTGATCAATTTACTGAAGTGTTAAAGCGATTAGTATTACCTGGCATAGCTCTCGCGACAATTCCTATGGCGATTATTGCAAGAATGACTAGATCGTCTATGCTTGAAGTAATGCGCTCTGACTATGTACGCACCGCCAGAGCAAAGGGACAAAAAATGTTTATTGTTGTTTATAAGCATGCATTAAAAAATGCCGTTATTCCAGTGTTAACAGTAATCGGTTTGCAAACAGGGTTACTGTTAGGTGGTGCCATTTTAACAGAGACAATTTTCAGCTGGCCTGGAATTGGTCGTTATATTTATGATGCCATTGGCTTCCGAGACTATCCTGTTATTCAATCAGGTATTTTAATAATTGCTTTTATTTTTATCATGATTAACTTAATTGTGGATTTACTGTATACGGTGATCGATCCACGGATTAAATACAAATAGAGGGGAGAAGCGATAATGACTGGAGCGATAGATATAAAAACAGAAGTAGCACCAAGTCGTGAACGAGCGTTAGGTCCTTGGAGAGAAGGCTGGCGTAGCTTTAAAAAGAGCAAAATCTCCCTAGTAGGTGCAGGCATTGTACTATTTTTTATTATACTTGCTATAGTTGGCCCGATGATTGCTCCCGAAGGAATTAATGATCAAAATTTTTCGAAGCGTTTATTAGCACCATCAAGTGAGCATTGGTTTGGCACAGATGACTTTGGTCGGGATATTTTCTCTAGAATTATACATGGAGCAAGAATTTCTTTGTGGGTAGGCTTTTTTTCGGTTATTCTTTCTGTAATTGTAGGTAGCTTACTGGGCATTATTGCAGGTTATTATGGAAGATGGATTGATACGATTATCTCGCGTATTTTCGATATTATGTTAGCATTCCCTAGTATTTTACTAGCTATTGCAGTAGTAGCAGTGCTTGGACCATCCTTACAAAATGCATTGATTGCTATAGCCATTATAAACGTGCCGAATTTCGGGCGCCTGATTCGTTCGAAAGTATTGAGTGTAAAAGAAGAGGAATACATCGTAGCAGCAAAGGCGATCGGAATGCGTGATTCACGAATTTTATTCTCGCATATTTTGCCAAACTCGATGACGCCAATCATTGTGCAAGGAACGCTAGCGATAGCGACAGCGATTATTGAAGCGGCAGCACTAGGCTTCCTAGGATTAGGAGCTCAAGCACCAGCACCAGAATGGGGGAAAATGCTGGCGGATGCCCGCGTATTTTTATTAAAGGCGCCGTGGACGATGATTTTCCCAGGCTTAGCTATTATGTTAACGGTTCTCGGTTTTAATCTAATGGGGGACGGTCTGCGTGATGCGCTTGATCCGAAAATGAAAAGTTAATAGAAAAGAGCGAAGGGATGGATATAATGCCAACCCTTCGCTCTTTTGTGCGCTTCAACTCGGCACAAAACCGATTCCGATTCCGTGACATCCGCCGGAGGCTTTGGGCCAACGTGATGTTGGTCACTCAGTCGTTGCCACAGGACGTGGCGTTCTTAGACTGAGTTCCTCTATTTCAGCGGATGTTTGGACACCCGCTAAAAAGTGACTTAAACCCGCATTCATCTCACCACCTATCGAGGTGGGAGACTTCTGTACCTGTCGCTACGCTTTCGGTACAAAATACATTTGTAGCTGACGCTTCGCTTTCGCTACCAAAACACTTGCTGAAAGAAGTTAAATGAATTCTTCTTCAAATTCCACATTAATTTCATGACCATGATGAGTTTGGTACGACACGATGAGCGTATCTAAATGCTCTAGGTTTTCTTCGTAATCTAAAATACGCGATAAAATATAAAGCAAGTGATAGCTCGAGAATTCTGTATCGCCTTCCTCATGCGCATAACTGATCTGTTTAATGAATATTTCCATTAACTCGTTACGCTGCACATAATCGATGTTTTTACTCCACTCGGAATGTTCGGGCTTTAATTTCCCTGTATATTTTAATAGTAGCTGCTCATGGTAAGTTAGCAGGAAATCCAGTCGCTCTTGAATCATTATATGAAATTGCGTCGGTAGCTGTGATAATTCGTTTTCGTGATTATGAAGACGATGTAGTAGCTCTAAACTTTTCTTTGACGTTGTGATCATTTGACGATAAACAACTAATTTACGTGCTTTTACAAACTTTTTATTTTTAAAGTAATTACGCTCTTCCTTAAAAAAATCATACAGTGTGTCAACTCGTTGCATACGAGACTTAAATTTGCTTAATGCTTCTTTTGTAGAAGTATGCTCAGATGCCTGGCGAACAGCAAGTCGCGTCCATCGGATAATATCATCCTGTAAAAAGTAAATCTTACGGAAAAGCTTTACTTCATATTTTGGTGGTAGGAAGAACAGATTAACAACAAATGCTGCTAGCACCCCAACTAATATGGTAATAAAGCGAATAAGACCAAATGTAAGAAAGTCATCTCCTTGAAACTCCATAATAGCTACAACTGTAACAAGTGCTAGTGACAATGACTTTTCAAGTTTAAATTTCAACATTATACCGATAGCAACAATGACGGCAATGCCAATTGCTACTACATGGTGGCTGAAAAGCAAGCCAAAAATGACCGCGATGGTAGCTCCTATAATATTGGCTTGTATTTGCTCAACAATCGTTTGATAGGAGCGATAAATAGATGGCTGAATCGCAAAGATGGCTGCAATTCCTGCAAAAACAGGTGAAGGTAGCTCTAGCAGCTCAGCAATAAATAGTGCAAACACGATGGCGACACCAGTTTTAAATACACGGGCACCTAATTTCATAGAAAATGGATGTCCTTTCTGTCTAAAATTTTAAGCTTCCTTACATTATAGAAGGAAGTGCTCATAAAATACATAGATTTGTATGTCATTTAAAGAAAAAGACGACCCACAAGGGAGTCGTCTTTAAAATTTAATCGCTATAGATAATCTAGATACTATTATAAATTGCTCTTCTCACTAAGCGTTTAGCCTTTACATTTACAAATTACAATTGTGAAAATGCAATATCGACCGCTTTAATTGTTTCAAGAATATCTGCTTCTGTATGTTCTGTTGTTAAGAACCAAGCTTCATATTTTGATGGAGCTAAATTAATGCCTTGTGCAAGCATTAATTTAAAGAAGCGTCCAAAGATCTCACCGTCTGAGTTTTCAGCTTGCTCATAGTTTTCTACTGTCACATCTGTAAAGTAAATTGTAAGAGCACCTTTAAGGCGATTAATAGTAATTGTTACATCATGTTTTTTGGCTGCAGTCAGAATACCTTCTTCTAAAATGGCTCCAAGACGATCCATTTCGTCATAAATTCCTGGAGTTTGTAATACTTCTAGGCAGGCAATACCAGCTTGCATGGATGCAGGGTTTCCTGCCATTGTGCCTGCTTGATAGGCAGGTCCAAGTGGAGCAACTGTATCCATAATTTCTTTACGACCGCCGTATGCACCAATCGGTAAACCACCGCCGATTACTTTACCAAGTGCAGTTAGGTCAGGAGTTAAGCCTAATAAGGTTTGAGCACTACCATAGTGGAAGCGGAAAGCAGTAATAACTTCATCGTAAATAGTTAATGCACCTTTTTCCTTTGCTGTGGCATGAACTAATTCTAGGAAGCCAGGGTTAGGCTCTACAATACCGAAGTTTCCAACGATAGGCTCTATTAAAATAGCTGCGATTTGATCGCCCCATTTATCCATTGCTTCTGTAAATGCTTCAGGGTTGTTAAATGGTACAGTAATTACTTCCGCTGCTGTTGAAGTTGTAACACCAGCTGAGTCTGGAGTACCTAATGTTGCAGGACCAGAACCAGCAGCTACTAGTACTAAGTCAAAGTGACCATGGTAGCAACCAGCGAATTTCATAATTTTTGTACGACCAGTATAAGCACGTGCAACACGAATTGTTGTCATTACAGCTTCTGTACCAGAGTTATTAAAGCGTACTTTATCCATAGATGGGATTGCTTCTTTTAGCATTTTAGCAAAAGTAACCTCATATTCAGTTGGAGTCCCAAACAAAGTTCCATTTTCAGCTGCGTGTGTAATAGCCTTTGCGATATGTGGGTGACCGTGACCAGTAACGATTGGACCGTAAGCTGCTAGATAGTCGATATAACGGTTGCCATCAACATCCCAAAAATAAGCACCTTTCCCACGAGCCATTGCAACAGGTGAACCTCCGCCAACTGCTTTATAAGAACGAGAAGGGCTATTTACACCACCAACGATATGCTGTAGCGCTTCTGCGTGTACTGCTTCAGATTTTGTGTGATTCATATATATTGCCTCCTAAATCTTTATACTTCATCTATTGTAGACCTATCAGTGCAAGAAATCCAAAGAAATTAAGGGATATGATTTGTTTTACTATTTAGAGTAAAATAGAGCGTACAGAGGAGGAGATTGATATGGCTTTAATAGAAGGTAAAAAAGCACCTGATTTTTCCCTTATAAATGAAAAAGAAGAAATAGTAAAGTTAGCGGATTTCAAAGGACAAAATGTTATTTTATATTTTTATCCTAAAGATATGACACCAGGCTGTACGACGGAGGCTTGTGACTTCCGTGATAAGAACGAGGATTTTAGTAAATTAAATGCAGTTGTACTTGGCATTAGCCCTGACGAAGCAAAAAAGCATACCAAATTTATAGATAAGCATGGATTACCATTCTCGCTATTAGTGGATGAGGATCATGCCGTAGCAGAAGCGTATGGCGTGTGGGTGCTGAAGAAGATGTATGGACGTGAATATATGGGGATAGAACGTTCGACATTTTTAATTGATACAGAAGGAAATCTCATAAAGGCTTGGCGTAAAGTACGTGTGAAAAATCATATTGAAGAAGTATATACATATTTAGCAGAATGGGAGGTGACTCAATGAGAATTTATTTTACGTTTGAACCAAGACCAAATTTACGTGAACCACTAGTAGCAGAATTTCCACAAGTTGATTTTATTTTTGAAAATGGCTTATCAAACGATGAGTTACAACAAGCGGATGTGCTTGTCACCTATGGTGAAGATTTAAATGATGAAAATATGCAGTATGCGACAAAGCTTAAATGGATATTTGTAGCTTCAGCGGGGATCGAAAAAATGCCAGCTCAGGCCATTGTTGAACGAGGGATATTAGTTTCGAATGTACGTGGCATTCATAAAACACCAATGGCAGAATCAATGCTTGCACATATTTTAGCGATTAAGCGTGCACTACCTTGGATGTATGAACAGCAGAAGAAAAGCGAATGGTCAAAAAAAGCGAAACAAACCGAGTTGCGGGATAGTACAGCACTTATTTTAGGACCTGGAGCTATTGGTTCGGAAGTAGGTCGCTTATTGCAAGCGTTTGGTGTTGTGACAATTGGCTGTAACCGTTCAGGGAACGAAGCGGCATATATGAATGAGATGGTGAGCTTCGATCAACTAATCGAAGCTTTACCTAAGGCCGATATTGTCATTTCTGTATTACCTAAAACAGAAGAGACGACACATTTATTGAAAGAACAACATTTTAAAGCGATGAAAAATGATGCCATTTTCATGAATTTTGGTCGTGGAAACTTAGTAGAGGAAAACGCTTTGATACATGCCATTCAAGCAGGTGAAATTGGTTATGCTGTTTTAGATGTATTTGAACAAGAGCCTTTAGCTGAGAATCATCCTTTATGGACTTTTTCGAATGTCATTGTGTCTCCGCATATTTCAAGTCACTCATCTCGCTATGTTGAACGCAGCTTAGAAATCTTTAAGCCAAGTTTAGAGAAGTGGTTACGTGGTGAAACTGATTTAGAAAATATGATGGATTTATCAAGAGGTTATTGAATTAATCCTAATTAAACTGAAATGTGTATGATTGTTGACAGAAGTAAGCTTAATTCGATACACTAATTATAACAATTATAAATTAATAATCTTTATGGAAGAGGTGCATGACGATGTCTGAAACGCATTTACAGGATGCACTTGACACGTTAAAAACAACTGGTGTTCGTATTACTCCTCAGCGTCATGCTATTTTGGAATATTTAATTCAAACAATGGCACATCCAACTGCCGATGAAATTTATAAAGCACTTGAAGGGAAATTCCCAAATATGAGTGTAGCGACCGTCTATAATAACCTTCGCGTATTTCGTGAAGTTGGTCTAGTAAAAGAACTAACTTTTGGTGATGCTTCAAGTCGCTTTGATTTCGTTACAAACGATCATTATCATATGATTTGTGAATGCTGTGGAACAATAGTCGACTTCCATTATCCTGGTCTCGACGAAATTGAACATTTTGCATCACAAGTAACAGGCTTTGATGTGCATTCGCATCGTTTGGAAATTTACGGCACTTGCCCATCGTGTAAAGATGTATCTGCAAAAGTACAATAAAAAATTCCTAGCTCTTATGGGGGCTAGGAATTTTTTGTCTTATTATAAGATTGGTCGAACTCTTTTCCTTCTAGAGTTGGATCCAGCGTTAACGGTTCGTTGCAGTACATACACATATCTACACGACCTAATATTTTTGTGTACTTATGGCAATTAGGACATTCCACTTGAACAGCTTTTGTTGAGAGCAGTCCAATCCATGCATATACGACTGTACTACCAATAATACAAAGTACACCAAGAGTCATGAAAATTAATACTAGAATAGGATTGTTTTTAAAGAAGATTCCCCCATACATAACTACAAAGCCGATAAAAATAAGTGCTAATGCGAATGAACGGATTTTATTAATTTTACTTTTGTAAGGTTTCATTTTCATCTTGCCTCCCAATCTAAAATCTACTATAACATATAAGAACAAAGTATTTTAGCTTTGATAACGTGGAAAGAAGGAATACTTTTAGAGTATGTCGAAATTTTAACGAAATCAATTTCGCCTAGGCGTTATTGAGTCCGGTGAAAATCCGTGACACCCACCGTATGAAGATAAAAGGTCATTAGCAAATAGAGGGGGACTAAACATGGAACAAGTTTTGCGTCCGATATACCAGGAGCGTGCAAGTCAGTCGAATACATTAGGCGTTATTTTAGTGGGAAAACGCGAAGAAAAAAGTAATGTTACAGATACATTTGATACAGTCTTACTTATTATTGTAAAGGAAGCAGAAAAGCCAGTCTTTACGAAACATTACTTATATGAAGGAAATAAAGTAGCTTTACATACAGTTACTGAGAAAATAATACGAAAATGGTTGCTTATTGGCTCAAATAAAAAAGTGGTCGACTGGATTTTCTTTGGTAGAGTATTATTTGATCGTAATGAATTTCTTCATAAATTAAAAATTGAATTACAGGAGTTTCCGTTTAGTGGTCGTAAAATCAAAACTGGCATTCAATTTTCAAAGTTAATTCGACGTTACTTAGAAGGAAAAGAATACTTTGATAAGGGTAGCTATCTCGATGCTTATAATCATGTAGTAGATTCGTTACATCATTTGGGCCGTTTATCC
The DNA here is from genome assembly GCF_041262405.1 of Lysinibacillus sp. RC79. Classification (NCBI taxonomy): domain Bacteria; kingdom Bacillati; phylum Bacillota; class Bacilli; order Caryophanales; family Bacillaceae; genus Lysinibacillus; species Lysinibacillus sp. RC79. The sequence continues at coordinate 705 of NZ_JBGCCD010000040.1, read as the reverse complement.
ATCATTGATAGTGGACTTTATCCTGAAGTAACTGTTTGGGCACAGGTGAAAAAAATAGAACCAGCGATTTATAAATTATACGAGGAGCTTGTTACAAGTAATGAACCGATAGAAAAACGGTTAGAACTATTGTTTTTAGCAAGTGAGTTTTTAATACATTCACGTACTCGGGACGGCGCTCAACATATTTTAGAAGTAATGCAAACAAAAGAGACTTGGACAATTCAGGAATTGCATGATCATGATGAGCTCATGAATTACTCAGTTGATTTAGAAGTGTTTGTAGAATATTTAGTGGACAAAGGCTATATTCAAATTGTACCTATCGTTGCGAAAAGTGAAATGATATTCCACCGTCATTATAAGGTAAATAAAGAAGCCCTAGAAATGGAGCAAGGACTGTAGTATGCTAGTAATCGAGGTATGAAAAATACCTCGATATTTTTTTATAAAAAGTTATTGACTTTTAATTCGTTGATATTGTATTATATTAATTGTCGCTAAGACATTACGAAAAAAATCAATGAATGAAAAAACTTTTTGAAAAAAAGTTGTTGACACAAATTGAGCTAAATGTTAATATGAAGAAGTCGCCGAAAAACAACGGCTACGAAATGAACCTTGAAAACTGAACAAGCAAAACGTAATCAATAAAGTTTTTAGTAGCTAACCTTGAGTTGGTGAACGAAACAAAATTTTGGACAT
>NZ_JBGCCD010000039.1:0-52306 GCF_041262405.1 Lysinibacillus sp. RC79 | reverse complement strand
CGCTGATAAACAGGTGAACATCGCTGATAAACAGGTGAACATCGCTGATAAACAGGTGAACATCGCTGATAAACAGGTGAACATCGCTGATAAACAGGTGAACATCGCTGATAAACAGGTGAACATCGCTGATAAACAGGTGAACATCGCTGATAAACCGATGAACATCGCTGATAAACAGGTGAACATCGCAGATAACCCAGAGAACATTGCTGATAAACGAGAGAACATCGCCTTTAAACTCGCGAACAACGCCGCTAACTCGGCAAACAACGCCGCTAACGCAGAGAACAACGCCGCAAACCCGGCGAACAACGCCGCAAACCCGGTGAATAACGCCGCAAACCCGGCGAACAACGCCGCAAACCCGGTGAACAACGCCGCTAACTCGGCCAACATCGCCGGTAACCCAATCAACAACTAGAAATTAATTTTTCTCCTCAATTAAAGAATTAGCAAGCAACATAAATTCAAGTGTAATCCGATTGTGGCCCTTCATGAAATTTTCCCCTAAGAGAGTTTCAAGCTTTTTTAAGCGATGGTAGAGTGTTTGGCGTACGATGAACAGTTGATTGGCTGTTTGTTGTTTGGAGCCATTCGTTTGCAAGTATACCTGCAGAGTTTCTAATAGCTTACTGTTATATTTTTTGTCGTATTCAATGACAGGCTGTAAATAATCTTGAATTACTTCCTGTAAATTTACTTGCATCTGTAATTTATAGATGAGGTGATACAGATGTAAATCATCGTAAAAATAAGATGTTGTTTGTACTTTACTGCAAATATACAATGTTTCGAGTGCCGTTTGATAGCTCTTTGGTATTTCTTCTACGTCTGCTACGACTTTGCCAATGGCTACTTGATAACCTTGGACCATTTGTTTTTTATAAAAATCAGTTTTCTGAACGGAAGAAACTAACGTATTTAATAATTCGCGACTCGATTTACTATCCTTCGTATGGAGTAAAATAAAAATGACATAGCTTTTTCTTTCAAATAAAAATGGTATAAATCCATTTTGCTCAAAAAGGTTGCGATAGTAGAGCTTACTATAAATAATATCCTCTTGCACCTTGGAGACGGCATTAGGCGTTGCTAAAATAAAAACAGCCCCGCTAGAAAGTTTATAGTTAGAATGATAGGTTACGATAAATTTATAAATCTCCTCTTTCGATAGTTTTTGATCGATCCAATCCGCTAAAATAGAGGCATCCTCAATGTCCCTTTTCTCTTCAATATAAAAATCTCTCATTAACAGCTGTGCTAATGCAGTAGCTGTGCGGTCTAAAATAAGTAATTCAAACTCTGAGAATAAACCATCCTCTCTATAGAGCGTTAAATCTGCATAATGCTGGTCAAAAATAAAGATTGGTTCATTTTTAAATACTGGTGCTGATTTTTTCATCGTTAATAGTTGTTGGCGCTTATTATGAGGCATATTTGGAGAAAAGATAGGCTCTCGACCTTTAATAGAAAAGATAATTTGTGTCATTAATTCATTATACATATTTTGTAAAATTTCTTCTGCGGTTTGCCCTAATAGAGCATTTTTATTTAATGTTTGAGAGTAGGATTCTAAAGTAGAGATCATTAAATATTGTTGATTCATAATTTGACTATGTAAATCCTGTGTAATGCGGACAAAAGGGACAGTGTCATGAAAAACGATAATAGGGAAGCTGTGAAGGTTAGCAAGAGCTACAATCACTTCTGGGATGGTTTGTATGGAAGTCCCATATTCAATGCACAATGCAGCGCAATTTTTTTGGATTAAGGACTCTACAAAAAAGATAAAATCCTCTATGCTATGCTGAAGGCTTATCCCTGTTGTTAAAACCAGTTCATCACCAGCTAGAAAATTATCTACTTGTATAATTTCAATGACATGGGCCCACTTTACAATTCGTAATAATCCATCCTCACCAGCTACGACCTCCGCACTTTGAAAGTATGTATTTTCTAATACATCCTTCACTTGAAGCTTAAATTGACTCATTTTTATCCTCCTTTCTTTTAACTTATTTCAGCGGATGTACAAACATCCGCTGAAATAAGTTAAAGCCTCCGGCGGATGTCACGGAAATCGGAAAGGAGTTCTTTGTGCAAGCACAAAGCCGATTCCGGACGCAATTATGCCGAGGCATAATTGATCATAGACTAATTTCTGGTTTTCTTATTGACGTGCGATTTTTGCTTAAATAAACGAAAATATTATGTTTTTAGAATCTTTAGTCTATTTTACATTATGTTTAAAACAAATGTATAGAATTTTACAGTTTGTCTATTACTTCGTTTCTATGTAACATGTAAAATTTTTGTAAGCGGTATTCCAATCTAATAAAAGAGGTGGGCTGATATGGAGCAACAGACGCATTTACAAAGAGGGTTAAAGAAAAGGCATATGACGATGATCGCTATTGCAGGGGTTATCGGAGCCGGTCTATTTATGGGGAGTGGCTCAGTGATTAACTTAGCCGGCCCTGGCGCAATTTTATCTTATATATTTGCGGGTATTATCGTTATTCTTGTCATGCGAATGCTTGGAGAAATGGCAGCTGTCAATCCAACAAGTGGGTCTTTTGCGCATTATGCTCATGAAGCAATTGGTCCGTGGGCTGGTTTTATGATTGGCTGGTTATATTGGTTTTTCTGGGTTGTCGCCATTGCTTTAGAGGCAACGGCAGCAGCTGCGATTATTCAATATTGGTATGATGGGATCCCTTTATGGCTACTAAGTCTTTTATTAACCGTAGCACTTACTTTAACAAATGTTGTTTCCGTAAAAGCTTTTGGTGAATTTGAGTATTGGTTCTCTCTTATTAAGGTTACAAGTATTATAGCTTTTTTGGCACTTGGTGCATTTATTATTTTCGGTATCGCCCCTAATTTTGATGCGGTAGGTACTGCCAATTTAATCGGTGAGGGTGGCTTTTTACCAAATGGTTTTGGTGCTGTCTTGATGGGCGTAGTCATTGTTATTTTCTCCTTTATGGGCACGGAGATTGTTGCCATTGCAGCAGGGGAATCTGACGAACCGTTAGCGGCGGTGACAAAAGCTACAAATTCAATTACTTGGCGTATTTTGATTTTCTACGTTGGATCAATAACGGTAGTTGTCACATTATTACCTTGGCATTCCTCAGATATTTTAACAAGTCCCTATGTAGCAGTTTTGGATTATATCGGTATTCCCGCAGCTGCACAAATTATGAATTTTGTTGTCTTAACAGCGGTTTTATCGTGCTTAAACTCCGCGCTTTACGCAACATCTCGAATGGTGTTTTCTTTAGCGGAGAAGGGGGAGGCCCCAAAAGCATTTTTGAAATTAAATAAAAAGGGAGCACCTGTTAATGCCATATTAACAGCGACATTCTTCTCTTATATTGCCGTTATCATGAACTATGTTTCACCAGATAAAGTATTTATGTTTTTACTTAGTTCATGTAGTGCAATCACGTTGATTCTTTACTTAATCATTGCTTTTTCACAATTAAAAATGCGACGGAAAATTGAGAAAGAAAATCCCGAGCTATTAAAAGTGAAAATGTGGTTATTCCCATATTTAACGTATTTCACAATATTGGTTATCACAGCTTTGCTAGTCGCTATGTTTTTTATTGAATCGATGCGTTCTCAAATTTTATTTACATGCATTGTAGTGGCAGTCGTGATGATTTTCTATTTAGTTACACAAAAGAAAAAGTCACCTAACCCAGTAGATGAAGCAAGTTCTATTTTTCAAAAGGAAAAATTGGATTTTGAATAACAATAAACGAGGAGTGGGGAAATTATGACAGTTCAGCAAAAAATGAAAACGTTATCACATTTTATTAATGGTGTTGAAACAGCCGGTACTAGTGGTCGTTACTCGGAAGTATATAATCCAACAACAGGTGAGGTCATTGCGCAAGTTCCGTTAGCTACTAGAGATGAGGTGAAGCAGGCTATCCAGCTAGCGAAGGCAGCTTTCCCTTCATGGAAAAAGACATCGATTGGTAAACGAGTCGAGGTTTTGCATCGTTTCCGTCAGTTATTAGTAGAAAGACAGGATGAGCTTATTGAAGCGATTTGTGAGGAAAGTGGGAAAACGAAGGAAGACGCTAAGGGCGAAATTATTCGTGGCATTGAATCCGTAGATATGGCAATAAGTGCTCCTCAAATGCTGAAGGGGGAATACTCGGTTAATGTAGGCGGTAATATTAATGCCTTCTCTGCAAAAGCCCCACTTGGAGTTGTGGCAACAATTGCGCCATTTAATTTCCCTGTTATGGTTCCACTAGCGATTACAAGTATGGCGGTTGCAGTAGGAAATGCAGTTATTTTAAAGCCGTCTGAGCGTGTGCCGATCTCAGCATTATTTTTAAGTAAGTTATGGAAAGAGGCAGGACTGCCAGATGGAATTTGGACAGTCGTTAATGGTGATAAAGAAGCGGTTAATGAACTGCTTGAAAATAAAGAGATACAAGCAATTTCATTTGTTGGATCAACACCTGTTGCGGAGTATATTTACCAAACAGGGACGAAGCACAATAAACGTGTCGCTGCGTTTGGTGGTGGGAAGAACTTTATGATTGTCATGCCAGATGCAAATCTAGAGCAAACGGCTAATGCCTTTTTAGGTGCAGCATATGGAGCGGCGTCTCAGCGTTGTATGGCCATTTCAGGAGCGATAGTCGTTGGGAAAGATACTGAACAACGCTTTACAGAAATATTAAAGGAGAAAATCTTGAAATTAAAGGTTGGTCCATATACAGATGAGGAGGTAGACTTTGGTCCAGTTATTACGCAGCAATCAAAAGATACCATTCTTCGATATATCGATGGTGCTATTGCGGAAGGAGCAAATCTTGTAACGGACGGCCGAAATCCAAAAATATGTGAAACATCTAAAGGCTTCTATCTTGGTCCGACATTGTTAAATAATATAACTCCAGAAATGACTATTTTTAAAGAGGAGGTTTTTGGTCCTGTGCGTATTATTGTAGGCGTTGAAACCTTACAAGAAGCTATTGATTTAATTAATGACCACGAACTTGGGAATGGTGTCACGATGTTTACGAGCAGCGGTTCGGCGGCGCGTAAATTCCAAGAAGAAATTGAAGTAGGTATGGTAGGCGTTAATGTTCCGATTCCAATTCCGGTTGGCTATCACAATTTTGGCGGATGGAAGCGATCTAAGTTTGGCGAAGGGCATATGTTTGGACCAGACCAAGCACGATTCTTTACGAAAGCAAAAACGATTTCTGAACGCTGGCCAGATGAAACAGAGGATACGACAAGCTCATTTGCGTTCCCAAGCAATAACGATGCGAATAAGTGAAAAAACATAAAGGGGTGTATAGATATGGTTCAAGTAAATCTTAAAAGTGATATTTTAAAGAAAGATGAACAATATGTATGGCATTCAATGAAACCTTACAATCCACAAGCGACATATGTAGTAGAAAAATCAAATGGTGCGAGGATTGTTGATACAGATGGAGTTGAATACATCGATGCAATGGCAGGATTGTGGTGTGTAAATGTAGGCTATGGACGCAAGGAATTAGCAGATGTAGCACATGAGCAGATGATGAAAAATGCATATGCTCCTTTATCGCAGGGACATTTACCAGCAGTTGAACTAGCTGAAAAGATTAATGAAATGCTTGGTGGAGATTATGTTATTTTCTTCTCTAATAGTGGGTCAGAGGCTAATGAAACTGCGTTTAAAATTGCGCGTCAGTATCATCAACAAAAAGGGGAAAGCTCTCGCTATAAAATTATTTCTCGCTACCGTGCATATCACGGAAGTTCTTTTGGAGCATTGGCTGCGACAGGGCAAGCGGAACGAAAATATAAATATGAACCATTATCTCCTGGCTTTATCCATGTAGCACCACCTGATCAATATCGGGAACATGAAAGTGATACACTTGCCCCAACAGATTTAGCAAGCGTCAAGGCTGTAGATAAGACGATGACGTGGGAGCTAAGTGAAACAGTAGCCGCAATGATTTTAGAGCCAATTATTACAGGTGGGGGCGTCATCATGCCTCCGGAGAACTATTTAAGGGGCATTGAAGAAGTGTGTAAAAAACATGGAGCTTTAATGATTGTAGACGAAGTAATTTGTGGCTTTGGTCGAACAGGTAAGCCATTTGGATTTATGAACTACGGTGTAAAACCAGATATTATTACAATGGCAAAAGGAATTACAAGTGCCTATTTACCATTATCAGCTACAGCTGTAAAACGAGAAATTTATGAGGCATTTACTGAGTCTGATGCATACAGTTATTTCCGTCATGTCAATACATTTGGCGGATCACCAGTCGCATGTGCGGTCGCACTGAAAAATATTGAGATTCTTCAGCGAGAAGCATTATTTGAAAGATCTAGTGAGATTGGAGCTGCTACTTTACAAACACTTCAGCAAGCATTGAGTAATCACCCGAATGTTGGTAATGTTCGAGGCAAAGGTTTATTAATTGGCATCGAGTTAGTTTCAGATAAAACGTCGAAGGAGCCTTTACCAGTAGATAAAGTAAATGCTGTTATTGCTGCATGTAAGGAGCAGGGTGTTATTATCGGTAAAAATGGTGCCACTGTTGCAGGCTTTAATAACGTATTAACATTATCTCCGCCACTTAATATTGTACAAGAGGATCTTGATACAATCATAAAAGTTGTCATTGATAGTATTCATAAAGTGAAGCTTTAATTAATAGGAACCCACCTAACTCGTTTTGGTTTAGATAAATTACTACTAAAAAGCAAAGCTGTCTCTTAAGTAAACTTTAGAGACAGCTTTTTGAATGTTTTATAGCATAAGAAAGGCGAGGCGAACTATGAGTATGAACAAAACAACTCCTGTTAGGAACAGTAATAATCAATTTCGCCTTGGCGTAATTGCGTCCGGATTTTGAATTGTGCTCGCACAATTCGTTCCTTTCAAAATCCGTGACATCCGCCGGAGGCTTTATCTTCATTCAATAGGTGTTGGATGCTCGCTAAAAAGGAACCACATCCGTGTTCATCTCACCTTTCAAAGGTAGGGATCTTCTACTGAATGAAGATAAAAATTCTCTTTTTTAAAGTATCATCCATACACACCTTCACCTTACTCCTTTGTTGTTTTAAACATATAACCGCTATAAGAATTGTAGATAATCATCACAATGCCCATTAACATGAAATTGGATATGAGTGAACTTCCGCCATAGCTTAAAAATGGCAATGTCATACCTGTTACAGGTAAAAGTCCAATTGTCATACCGATATTTTGTGTAATTTGGAAGGCTAATAAACTAGAAATACCTGCTCCCATCAGCGTCATAAATGGGTCCCTTGCTTCTACTGTAATGAGAACGATACGGTAAATAACAAAAAATAAAAGAGTAATAACAAATGCCGCTCCAATGAACCCGACCTCTTCAGCAATGTTGGCAAAAATGAAATCTGTATGCTTTTCCACGACATAGACATTGTTGTTCATGTAACCTTTTCCGGTAAACTGTCCTGAACCAATTGCCGAAAATCCCTGCCTAGTTTGATAAGATGAATCTGGATGTTCATTAGGCTGCAACCAGCCGTAAATTCGAGAAATTTGATGCCCTGATAATTTATTTAAAATTTTATCTGTGAAAAATTCATTAAACTTTACATAAAGAATAGCCACAACGCTGAGAATTGATACTGGAATGGCTGTAAAGATGATCAGCAATTTTTTTTGTATACCTGAAAAGAAAATCATCGGTACAATCATCGACATATAAATCATGACCATGCCCGTATCAGGTTGCTTGTAAACAGCAAGCGTAGGTGGAAGAGTGATAACGGCAATGATGAAGAGGAGTCGCATATCTGTTAAAAAGGTTGGGCGCACATATTTCTCTCGATGTGCAACAATGACCTTACTGACAACGATTAAAAACGCGAACTTTAAAAACTCTGACGGCTGAATAGATCCTAACACTGGGATTTGGTACCAACGCTTTGCCTCGTTTACAGTTCGGGCAATACTTTCAGGCGCAATAAATAAGCCGAAAGTTAACAAGACCATCGCCCAATAAAATGGCCAGCCAATTTTTTTTAGTTGCTCAATATCCAGCGTTGCTACTCCATACATAATTAAAAATCCGATTAGGTAATAAAATAACTGCTTTATAATAAACGAGCTTGTATACTGCTCAAACACCGTACTGCTGGAATGAACAAAGAGACAACTAATAATACCGAGCAATGCCAAGCTAATGACTAAACTTTTATCCAATTTATTGATTTGTAACATTCAAACACCTCCTTTTTATCACACTATTAATAGACAACGATAAGGAATTACAGAAGGTTGCAAGTTAAATAAGTATTACAAAAATTACAAATTGTAAACCGATTTTACTAATATATTAATTTCACATTTGATTCTATATGGGTAGATTTATGGATTATTACAATCACGTTTGGTTTATTTCCTGAACTCTTCTGGTGAGTGCTCTTAGGGTTACGAGTGTGTTATATGCGAAAGCGAAACGCTGAAACAGAATGTGTTGTTAAATATAGTAACTTTGTGTTGGAGTAAATCGGTATAATCTCGCAACTCTTCGTGTAATCTTTACAAAAACATAACACTGGCTTTATATCTTCATACTATCATTATTGGTAAGAGTTGGAGAAGGAGCCAGGGATGATGCATTTTTTTCGATACATAATGGTGAAGGACAAGTTACTTGTGCTGATGATTGTTTGTGTACTATCGAACGTGTTGCTAGGTATTTTTAGTGTTGATTATTTACGGAAAATGTCATGGCATGCAAGTGAAAGCTATACAGAAGGACTTGTACCGATCGGATGGTTAAATCAACTAGAGGAATCACAACGAAAATTAGATTATTTAGTGGATTCAGCTGGGGCTTATCAAGAAATGACTGTCATTTTAAAAAATGCTGAGCAGTCTTTCAATCATTTAGAAAGTCTAGAGATTGATAAAAAGATGAACCATCAGATGAAGAAATTTAAGACCTTACTAGCACAGCAAGTAGAATTGATTGATGGCTATAAGCAATTGGGTCAAAATGAACAACAACAATTTTATGTTCAGTCTTATTTACCTGTAAGCAAGCAAAGTCATTCATTATTAGAAGAAACTCAAAGCTATTTGGTTCAGGGAGCTAAGGAACAGCAGCAGGCATACCAGAAAGATGTGCAATTTGGTTATTGGCTATTAGGAGGAGTATGTTTATTTGTTGTTTTATTAGTAATCTGTATAGGTTTTATAGCAACAAAAGCTGTGAATATACCAACACGTCAATTGAAGTCATTATTAAAGCGTGCAGAGCAGGGTGACTTCACAGCGAATGCCAGTTATGTGGCGCAGGATGAGCTTGGTGAGGTAGTATTGTCTTACAATCAAATGGTAACAGAGATGAAAAGACTACTTCATACAGTATCAAATAGTGCACATGAGGTTGAAGAAATGACTGGGAAACTGCAGGAATCCTCCGAGCAATCGTCTAACACGACGTACAAAATTGCAAAGGATGTGCAGTCCATTTCAGATTCAACTGCTGCTTCTACAAAAAAATTAGCTTCTAATACAGCATCTTTAGAGGAAGTGCTAAAGGGTGTGCAAGTAATTTTAGAAAAAGTACAGGTTGTAGAAAATTTTGCTCATAAAACTGCACGTGATGCAGAAAGTGGTACGGAAATTGTACAGGCAAATTTAACACAAATACAGGCAATTAAACTTGCAGTTGAAAAATCGAATACAGCCATTTTTAATCTTGTAGAGAGAGCGGCTACAATCGATCAAATGGTTGAGGTGATTGAAAAAATTACCGCGCAAACAAATCTCCTAGCCTTAAATGCATCTATTGAGGCTGCTAGAGCAGGGGAGCATGGTAAAGGATTTGCGGTTGTGGCCAATGAAGTTCGCAAGCTCGCGGAGCAAACCGTTCATTCAACGCAAACGATTACGTCCATTGTACAAAACATTCATTTAGATTCTAACTATGCTGTGCAAATGATGGAAGGTGTGTTAGTTGCAACTGAAAAGGGTGTGCAAGTTACAGGGGATACGGCAACAAGCTTTGATCAAATTTTAGAAAAAGTACATACAATTAAGCCATATATAATGGAAGTATCTGCAACCGTTCAAGAAATTGCCAACCATACGAAAAAGGTTAGTGAAGATGCGGTAATGTTAACATCATTTTCTGATACGAATGCAGCATCAACTAAACATGTAGCTACTTTAACAGCCGATCAATTAAACGCGCAGCAGCAATTCCATGATTATATTAGAGAGCTACATAAGGTATCAAAAGTTTTACAAATAGCCGTAAAGCGTTTCTCAATTTAGAACAAATGGAACCTTCTTTGTATATAAAGAAGGTTCTTTTTTAGACTAGTAGGTGCAAGGATCATTTCATCGAAGAAAATTAATATTGCTCCTATGTGGAAAAAATGAATAATTGTCCTTTTGAGATGTACATATGTATTTTGTTTGTTTTGCTAGCACAATATTTTATAGGTCTCATATACTGATGATAAAGGATTTTACGTTCTTGTTTTCAAAATTAAAAATATTATGGTTGTGTTTTTAATATGAACAAATTATAATGAAATTCATTGGAAGTGTTATTAAATCAATGTTTATTTATATATTATTGTACATTCCAAAAGTACAATTGTTCATAGGTGGAGGTTTGGAGAAATGAAAAAGATAATGGTTACAGGAGCACTAGGTCAAATAGGTTCTGAGCTTGTAGAAAAACTTCGTAGTGTTTATGGAGAGGACAATGTATTAGCGACAGATATTCGGAAGCTTGAGCATTCTAAGGGTCCATTTGAAGTATTGGATGTGACGGATGGACAAAGAATGCATGATTTAGCGAAGGATTTTGGTGCAGATACAATGATGCATTTAGCGGCGTTATTATCAGCGACAGCAGAAAGAAATCCGTTGCTGGCGTGGAATTTAAATATGGGTGGTTTAATGAATGCGTTGGAGGTTTCGCGTGAGTTAAACTTGCAATTTTTTACGCCAAGCTCAATAGGAGCGTTCGGTCCATCGACACCGAAGGATAATACGCCACAGGATACATTACAGCGTCCAACAACAATGTATGGGGTAAATAAAGTTGCTGGTGAGCTATTATGTGATTATTATTTCAATCGTTTTGGTGTAGATACTCGCGGTGTACGCTTCCCAGGGTTAATTTCATACGTAACTCCTCCAGGAGGTGGTACGACAGACTATGCAGTAGAGATCTTCTATGAGGCGATCGAGCAAGGTAAGTACACATCTTATATTCAAGAAGGTACGAAGATGGACATGATGTACATGCCAGATGCATTGCAGGCTATTGTTGATTTAATGGAAGCCGATAGTAGCAAACTAATACATCGTAATGCCTTTAATATCACTGCAATGAGCTTCGAGCCATCTGAAATTGCGGCGGAAATTAAAAAGCATTTGCCACATTTCCGTATGGATTATAATGTAGATCCAGTACGTCAAGCGATAGCAGATAGTTGGCCAGATTCTTTAAATATAGAAGCAGCACAGAAAGAATGGGGCTTTAAAGCACAGTATGATTTAGCCAAAATGACTGTTGATATGCTGGAAAAATTAAAAATCAAACTACAAACGAAAGCCTGTTCATAAATAAACAATCCTAAAAAGCGGACGAAGAATTTAGTTTTCTTCGTCTTTTTTATTTTGACGGGCAATCACTTAAAAATTGGAATGATATTTGTTAAACGTATACCATGTATAATAAGTTGATTGGAGCGAAGCAGGTAGGGGAACGAAAGTTAAAAGCATTACACACACGTCCTTGTGATAACGCCTTCGTGATCAACCTCGTGTTGCTGCCGCTACGTTGCACTACGCTTTCGCACAGAAAACATTTGTTGCTGCCGCTACGTTGTGTAAAAAGTCAAAAAAGTTATTTATTTTTAAAATCTAAAACAAGTATACCCCGTTCTAAATTTAGTACGGGATTAAAACCTCCGGCGGATATCACGGAATCGGCTTTATGCTTGAACAAAGCCGATCCTGGACGCAATTATGCCGAGGCATAATTGATTTGTACTAAAAAATATAACAATAAAATCGTTTAAAGATCTAAGTTTTATTCAACAATAGCGCCTAATTGTTGAAGATTATCTTAAAGCGAACCGATAGTTACTATTTGATTAAACTTTTAATATCTCTAAAGATCTTCCATACGTTACACCCAAAATTGCTTACCAATGTGATAAGCAAATCTTGTTGTTTATCATATGAACTATAAAAACTTATACCGGGATCGCAGCCTTCAAAGTGGTATTCAAACGTGCCTTCTTCATTTTTATCCAGCCAAATCCCATACCCGTAGCATTCTTCTTTCACTTGGGGGGTTAACATTTCTTTTAACATTTCCTTCGATATCAATTGACCCTTCATCAGACTAGCCCAGAACTTTTCAATATCTATTACAGTCGTAAATGCTCCCCCTGCTCCTGTTCCTTTTACGTCAACACTGTAAATATTGGTATAAAACGCTTGCTTGCTATCATCATATATATACCCGTTTGCACATTGAGCAGGCAATCTGTCCAGCTCATAATACCCCGTATTCAACATACCGCATGGAATAAAAACATGTTCATTAAGATATACATCAAATGAAGAGCATGTTATGGCCTCAACAATAAGACCAAGAACAACAAATCCTGTATTATTGTATTGAAATCTATCTCCTGCAGGATACATCATCGATTTATGAATAAATAATGGAATGATATCCGATGATGTGCGAATCTTATAATTGGGGTAGTCTACCCACAGTTCGTCATAATCGTCCATGACAGACTCATCAAAATAGTCGGGTATTCCTGATGTATGATTAAGCAACTGCCTGATGGTTATGTGAGGGTCAATATTCTTTAAATCAAAATTCAAGATGTCCCCAATACAACTATCAAAAGATAATCGACTTTGTTCAACCAGTTGCAAAATGGCTATGGCAACAAATACTTTTCCTGCTGAGGCTGTTGCAAACTTTGTATCAATCTCGTTTGATACTTTATTAGGTAAATCTGCGTATCCAAAGGCTTTACGGTATACATTTTTACCGTTTTGAATGACCGATATGACCCCGCTAAAATCCTCGTTTATACATTCGTCAAACCCCATCATTTCACTCTCCTTTAAGCAAACTTATATGTATGCACGTATTAATTTTACTCACGTCTTATTAACGAATAATATTTTAAAATCCCCTTTCAGAAAAAGATTCAAATGACAAGCAGCTTTACACCTTATCACATGTTTTGTCTCGGATATAAACTACTTCGTCTCACTTACGAATATTCCCTCTTTTATTCCGCAATTTGGATCGATTGTTAAATAACAAGACTGGCGTTTTTTAAACAACTTTATTATCTCTGAACACATTGCACTACGCTTTCGCACAGAAACATCTGTTGGCCCAATGCCTCCAGGAAAGCTCCCAGTCGGAACGGGAATCAACCCCACGTTTTGCCAAAGAGCCATACTTTAATTATTGAAACAATAGTTTTTCAACAACATGGGATGAAGAAAACAATTTAGTTTTCTTCATCTCTTTTTTATTTCTAATAGTTATTTTAGAAAAAGTTAACAATAAAAAGAAAATTATTGGAATATATAGCTTAATTTATGATTTTTAAATATAATTATATTCAGAATGTTAATAATTTTTGGTTAAATTTTTATTAATATTTCACAAGGGGAAAAAGAGAGGGAGTTCACAAGACGAAAGGATGGATGGTTTTTATGATGCAAACGCCGTTAGTATTAACAAGCTTTTTTAAAAGAGCAGAAAGCTATTTTGCTAGAAAAACTATTGTTTCAAGGACGAGCCCGCAGAAGATTCATCGTTTAACATATGGGGAATGGGCGAAAAGAACACGTCGCTTAGCAGATGCGCTTACAAAGCTGGGGATGACAAGAGGAATGAAGATTGGCTCCTTTGCCTGGAATCAGCATCGCCACTTAGAGGCTTATTTTGCGGTACCATGTTCTGGCGCTATTTTGCACATGGTGAATATTCGTTTATCAGAAGAGCATTTAATTTATATTATTAATCATGCAGAAGATGAGATTTTAATAATTGATGTGGATTTACTACCAATTATTGAAAATATTGCGCCTGATCTCAAGACAGTAAAACATTATATTATTATGACAGATGAGGATACTTTACCAGAAACGACATTACCGAATGCATTATCATATGAGGATTTATTAGCAGCAGCAGATGAAAACTATCAGTTCCCAGAGGATATAGGGGAAGAGGAGCCTGCTGGCATGTGCTATACAAGCGCTACAACAGGGAATCCAAAAGGGGTTGTTTATTCACATCGAGGTCTAGTGCTACATAGTATGATGCTGAGTATGTCTGATTCGATGGGCATTTCTGAGCGTGATGTCGTGATGCCGATTGTACCAATGTTTCATGCAAATGCATGGGGCTTACCATTTGCATGTGTCAATGTGGGTGCTACACAGGTATTGCCTGGTCCACAATTCACATCGGCAATCATTTTGGATTTAGTGGAGCAGGAGAAAGTTACATTAACAGCTGGAGTGCCGACAATTTGGATCGGTGCGTTGCAGGAACAGGAGAAGCGTGAGCGAGATATAAGTTCGCTACGAGCTATTTGTTGTGGTGGCTCTGCTTCACCTACTCGACTTATTCGTACATTTGAAGAGCAATATGGCATTCCATATATAGTCGTATATGGAATGACTGAAACAACACCGATTGTAGCGTTATCAAATTATATGTCTTGGATGGATGAATGGCCAATTGAAAAGCGTATTGAATCGCGAGCAATGCAAGGAATGACGATGGCCGGCATTGAATCGAGTATTATTAATGACAATGGAGAAGTACCATGGGATGGAGAGACAATGGGTGAGTTACGCTTACGAGGTCCATGGATTTCACACGAGTACTATCGTGATGAACGTACAAATGATGCCTATCGTGACGGCTGGTTATATACAGGGGACATTGCGGTGCGAACAGAGGATGGCTTTATCAAAATAACAGATCGTACAAAGGATTTAATTAAATCAGGAGGGGAGTGGATCTCCTCAGTTGATTTAGAAAATACGTTAATGACCCATGATGCTGTTTTGGAAGCAGCAGTTATTGCAATTCCGCATGTCAAATGGCAAGAACGCCCGCTAGCTTGCGTAGTATTGAAGGAAGGAAAGGCAGCAAGTGAAGAGGAGCTTCTTGCATTTTTAGAAAGCCAATTTGCAAAATGGTGGGTACCAGATGATGTGGTATTTTTAGATGAAATTCCAAAAACATCAGTAGGAAAGTTTCTGAAAGCCAAGCTTCGAGACAATGTGGCGGAAATTTATCCGAAATTAGGTTCATTCGTATAGTTAAAAGAGCGATTTCCATAAAAGGAAATCGCTCTTTCATTTTATTTATTTAACATTTGAAATACTTGTTCTACGTCTTTGTCTCCACGGCCAGAGATATTGATAATAATGCTCTCTTCTGGAGATAGTGTTGGCGCAAGCTTTAGTGCATGAGCAACTGCGTGGGAGCTTTCAAGCGCAGGAATAATTCCTTCGACTTTTGACAGTATTTGGAATGCTTCAAGCACCTCTTCATTCGTCACCGTTACATATTCTCCACGACCAATTGTTTTTAAATAACTATGCTCTGGACCAGCTCCAGGATAATCTAGTCCAGCGGCAATCGAATATGTTGGTAGTGGATTGCCCTCTGCATCTTGCAGTACTAAACATTTGAAGCCGTGTAATTCACCCGGTGTTCCTTCATTTAATGTTGCTGCCTTATCGGGTTCAATACCGATGAGGCGAACTTTTTCATCTGCAATATATTCTGCAAATGCACCAATCGCATTACTACCGCCGCCGACACAAGCAAGTACTGCTGCTGGTAGCTTTCCTTCTTTTTCTAAAATTTGTTCACGACTTTCACGGCTAATGACTGATTGGAAATGCTTCACCATTGAAGGGAATGGGTGAGGTCCAACAGCGGAACCAAGTAAATAGAAAGTTGTCTCATAGTTTTCTACTAAATCAGCAAATGCTGCATCCACTGCATCCTTTAGTCGCCCTTGACCTTTATCAACTGCTACTACCTTTGCACCAAGAAGCTCCATACGGAAGACGTTTAATGCTTGACGCTTTGTATCCTCTAAACCCATATAAATTGTGCAATCCATCCCGAACATTGCACAAGCAGTTGCTGTTGCTACACCATGCTGACCTGCACCTGTTTCGGCGATAACATGATTAGCACCCATGCGCTTTGCCAATAAAATCTGACCTAGAACGTTATTAATTTTATGAGAACCTGTATGGTTAAGATCTTCACGCTTTAAATAAACTTTTGCGCCACCTAATTGTTTTGTTAAATTTTCAGCAAAATAAAGTGGAGATTTGCGCCCAACATATTCATGGAAATAATAATCTAGCTCTTTATTAAAGTCTTCATCGTCTTTATATTTTTGGAAGTTTTCATCTAAAATATTTAATACATTTTGAAGCTCATCAGGAACAAAGCTACCGCCAAATTCACCAAAATATCCTTTTTTCTCTACTACTGTACTCATCTCTTCTCGACTCCTCTTTCTAATTTTTCCATAAAAAAAAGTCACTACAATCCTTCTGTAAAAGGACGAGTAACCGTGGTGCCACCTTCATTCGCAAAAATTGCGCGCTTTCGTACTCTGGTAACGGGGAGTAAATTCGTCCTCACATTTGATGAGGCTGCTCTAAAGTCCATTCACAAGTATGTACTACTGATTTGCACCAACCATCAGCTCTCTTTAAGTACTACCGCTTGCTACTATTCTTTTTCCTCGCATTTATTGAAATGAATTCTAAAGTATTTTCAGAATAGTGTCAAGGTATGTTGTGCTAAGAAATTAAAAAAAGACGAATCTAATAAGACCCGTCTGTTTAAATTAAATTTTTGAAGTTTAAGCGTTTATTCAATGTATACATAATCGGTGCACCGACCGCTAAGACAACAAATTCACCTGCAGCAACAGTTAACCATGTCCAGAAGAATGGTAACTCTAATGCTAAGTTCAATTCAAATGCAATGATAAACATAGTGCATGTAAATAAAAATGTATTGATGACTAAACGTGCCCAAATATTTTTGACAAATTTACAAATAAGAATGAACAACCCAAGGGTAATCATCGAATGGCCTACACCGAAAACTAAATCGTACATGCCGAGTGGTGAAAATATATTGGAGATAAATACGCCAATAATAATCCCAACGGCAAAGCGTGGATTAAAGGCAACTAAATGGTTAAACATTTCGGATAGACGGAACTGCACCTCTGTAAAGCCAAATGATCCGACTAGTAATGTAACAGCAATGTAGAGCGCTGCAATAATACCGCTCGTTGCTAAAAATTTAACTTTCATCTTCATTTCTCCTTAGTTTTTTTACGTGGGATGGTTACGAACCACGTGAAGCAAATGCAATCATATCAATGTTCATGCTTGTTTGTAAATAGCGATGAGTAAAAAAAACGCGGAAATTCATAGTGCTAACGGTAATATTTAGCTCTTGTTCGTTGCTCATTAATTAGATGTGTGTAGGCATGTCCAAGATTTAATGTTCAATCCAAAAGAAGGGGAGCTCGTACACTTGCTAAAATGCGAAAGAAACTTATGCAGAGATAGTAGAGCTAAATTCTTCTTTACAGATGGACTATAGATGAGAAGTAACCTCGAAACTTAGAAGTGATGGAGCTGTCCGGTCACTTGTTAAAAGAACTGTTCAAAGCAGTTCTTTTAAAGTGACCATTTCAGTATTTTTTTAAAACACTAAATGCTTGAGCAAATTTTTGGGCAAAGATTAATGGGGGCTCTATTGATTGAAAGTGAACGTATAAAATAGCGGGATCCGTAAATATCCAATGATTATGAACAGCACTTATAATCAAATTATTTTCTGCAAGTACTTTAACAAATGGCTGTAATTCCTCTTGGAGTACTACAACTTCACCTAAGTTAAGTGCATTTCCATATATATCAAGCGATTCGAATGTTATCCCAGCATGAAGTGCACTACGACTTGGGCGACCTTGAATCTTAACATAAAGGCTTCGATGAAGTTTTACTGAACATACGCCATGTTCCACAGAAGCTTTTCCGTTGGCAATCTGTGCAAATTTCGTACACATATTTTGAAAGCTTTGCATTTTAGACACCTCTACTTTTTATATTAATAATGAGGATGTCTTGGCGCGAAAGTAGTACATATAACGGGTTTCTGATTTGAAATTACTCCTCTAAAATATTTTTAATTTCTTCTATTTCCAAAATTAAATCGTCTACTTGTTGCTTGAATTCATCTGTATATTCTAATTCCTCATCCAATTCTTTTGTATACTCTAAGGCATTTAAGGCAAAATCCAAAGCAAATGCAAATAGACTGTCACATAGATTAGAAATGATTGTGTCAATATTTCCTGTACTTGCTTTTGGTTTTTCTTGTGAATAAGACGGCTGAGTTAATTCGATATCATCATTATTCATAGTATTCCTCCTTTTTGGGAACAGCACTAACCTCATTTGCATCATATGCATTACATGTAAAAAGGGAGACTAAAATGAACATTTTCTGCAGATCATTCTTATTAGAAATAAATGTGTTACACGTCTAACCGTGAAGGAAGTAGAACGAGAGGGTGATTCTAAAGCACTCGCGAGTTGTTTTTATTCAGCAATTCCAGGGGTTGCTCAAACGTACATATGCTTCCCTGATATCCCGTTACAGATTTTCCGAACGGGAAAGCCCAATCCTTCAGGTATGAGATGAGAGTGAGGTCGGATACGGAGTGCTACTAAAAACTGAAAGGTTTGCTGTACTTCAAGTATCCGAAAATTTCGCACTTTTTTGTATGTATGTTGCTTTTATAAATAAAGCTGATACATTTAAGTTGAGAGAGGAATTTCCTCATCTTCAACATTTACCAAGCCAATGGACACGTTCCTATTTTGTATCTACCGCAGGAAACGTATCGAGTGAAATCATCAAGCATTATGTGGAACAACAAAAAACAAGGGGGGAATACTATACAAGTTAAATGTAGTAATTGTGGTTTTGCGCAATTTTCCAAAGACTGAAAATTCAATAAATTCTGTAGCTCAGTTCATGGTCAATAATTAGTGAAGCAATTTTAGAAGAGTAAAGAAGAGTAAAAAAGCTAGATTAATTAGAGACTGAGGTGAAGAACAATGTCGCAAACAATAACAGTTAAAGTCAAACTGCTTCCAACAAAAGAACAGGCTTCTATTTTGAAGAATATGAGTCAATCGTATGTTTATACAATCAATACCCTTGTTTCTGAAATGGTTGCAGATAAGAAAAGTACAAAAAAATCAAGCAAGGATATTTCTACCGACCTGCCAAGTGCTGTTAAAAACCAAGCGATTAAAGACGCTAAAAGTGTGTTTAAGAAAGTGAAGAAAAATAAATACAAGGTTGTTCCTGTGTTAAAGAAGCCAGTGTGTATTTGGAATAACCAAAACTATTCTTTTGATTTAACGCACATTTCAATGCCTATCATGATGGATGGCAAGGCAACTAAAACGCCTATTCGTGCTTTGCTGGTCGATAAGGATAACCGTAATTTGGATTTGTTGAAACACAAATTAGGTACTCTTCGTATCACAAAGAAAGCGAATAAATGGATGGCACAAATAGCTGTCACCATTCCTACAAGTGAAAAAACAGGAACAAGGGTAATGGGTGTAGATTTGGGTTTGAAAGTCCCTGCTGTTGCAGTGACAGATGATGGAAGCGCTTGTTTCATTGGAAATGGTAGACAAAACAAATATGTCAGACGTACATTTAAATACAAACGTAAGAAGTTAAGTAAATTAAAGAAATTAAATGCTATTCGTAATCTTAATGATACAGAACAGCGATACATGAAAGGACAAGACCACAAGGTTAGTCGTGCGATTGTTAATTTTGCTAAAGAAAATAAGATTTCTGTCATTCGTTTAGAACAACTAACGAACATCAGACAGACGGCAAGAACAAGCCGTAAAAACGAAAAGAATCTGCATAACTGGTCATTCTATCGTCTTGCTCAATTCATTGCGTACAAAGCGAACCTAGTGGGTATTAAAGTTGAATTTGTGAATCCTGTATACACAAGTCAAACATGCCCGAAATGTTCCGAAAAGAATAAGGCATATGATAGAAAATATAAGTGTAAATGTGGATTCGAAAAACATCGTGATTTAGTCGGTGCAATGAATATTCGATATGCACCTGTGATTGATGGTAACAGTCAATCAGCCTAAGATGCTATATGCACTGTCTTAGGAAGGGTAATGAGATCCCCTCATCTTGAAGGCTGTTCAAAACAGAAATGGACTGCGAACGCGTAGTCATTCAAGAATCCCACCCGTCATACCGTAAGGTGTAGGGCTTGCGACTTTAGTCGTGGGAGTCTCAACTCAAAGTAGTTGGTTAGTAGATATCTTGAAAAAGTAAGAGCGCATTATATCTGTTATGAAGGCAGCCTGACATTTCCAATGGAGATGTCAGGTTTTTCAGTTTTTACATATATTACATATAATTAGATGTCAGAAAAATAACTTCGCTAAATTGTCAAAAAAATTTTTGTTATGTTAGAAAAAGAAATCAATTTGTAAAAACAGCGCAGTTTAGCGGTTTAAAGCGGCGAATTGAATGAAAAGATAAAATATTTAGCTGGATTTAAAAGTCAGAACATTCATAATGTTGTTGACGAACCTCGATAATAACGATAATATAGCGATACGTTCACACTTTGCTTGGATAAAGTGTGATAAATATCAGAGATCAAAATCGGGGGGATTATTTGTGAAAAGCAATTTAAAAAAGCTTTCGTTCCTGTTATTTGGGTTAGTTTTAATGCTGGCTGCTTGCGGTAGCAGTGGCTCTAGTTCATCGGATTCGAAAGGGAACGAAACGAATAACGCGAGTGAAAGCGGCAATGCAGGTGACAAAACATATAAAATCGGGATTACTCAAATTGTAGAGCATCCATCTTTAAATGCTGCAACTGATGGCTTTAAAAAGGCAATTGAAGATTCAGGATTAAAAGTAGAGTTCGATCCGCAAATAGCGCAAGGAGATAACAGTCTTAACACGACGATTGCAAACAATCTAGTAAGTGCCAATGTAGATTTAATCTTTGCTAACTCTACGCCGTCCGCACAAGCGGCAGCAACAGCAACTAGTGATATTCCGATTGTCTTCACTTCTGTAACAGATGCTGTTGGAGCACAGCTCATTGACTCTATGGAGAAGCCAGGAAAAAATGTAACAGGAACGATCGATTTACATCCTGATACTATTTCGAAAACAGTGGCATTCTTAAAGGAACTAGGCGCGAAAAAAGTAGGTATGGTTTACAACGCTGGTGAGCAAAACTCAGTAGCACAAGTAAAAGAAGTGAAAAAAGTGATGGGTGAACAAGGCTTAACAGTGGTTGAGGCATCTGCGGCAACGTCTGCAGAAGTAAAACAAGCTGCTGAATCGTTAATCGGTAAAGCCGATGCATTCTATATCATTACTGATAATACAGTAGTTTCGGCACTAGAGTCTGTCATTGATGTAGCAAATGCTAATAAATTACCACTAGTTGTAGGCGAGCTTGACTCTGTGGCACGTGGTGGCTTAGCGGCATATGGTTTTGAATATTATGACATCGGTTATGAAGCGGGACAAATGGCTGTGAAGATTCTAAAAGGTGAAGCAACACCTACTGATATACCAGCTCAATACCCACAAAAGCTAAAACTATTAATAAATAAAAAAGTTGCCGATGATTTAGGAATCAAAATTAAAGATTCTTGGGGTGCAGAGCTTTTAGAAAAGTAATGACCTAACATGATCATCTTATAAAACGAAGCGGGGGAGAACTAAAACTGCCCCCGCTTTATCTACTTTTAGAGTAAAAATTGAAATCAATTATGCGGAAGAATCACCGTTCTATTTAGAATTATGTATTGATTCACAAGTATGATGGGATAATCTTTTCTAGTTTCACCTTATTGAGAAGGTTATGGTTCAAGTCTTGTTAAAAGTATGCCATGTGGATAAGTTGATTGGAGTGGAGGCTGGGCGACTCCTTGGGGATTAGCGTCACAGATGAGACCCTGGAGCGAGCACACAGGGGAACGAAGGCTAAAAGCATCACGTTCTGTGATAACGCCTTCGTGACCAACATCGTGTTGGCCCAAGCGGCTCATCGGACGCCCCCAGGAAGCTCTGCTCTGTGCGAAAGCGAAGCGACAGCAATTGTTTTATCTGTGCGAAAGCGTAGCGACAGCAACATCAAAGCGCCCAGCCGGAACGGAAATCAACTTCAAGTTATGGTGATGAGCCAAATTATATATTAAGAAATTATTAGGAGATGATTCAACTATGTTTTTAGCAATATTTGGCGCGATGGAGCAAGGAATCATCTATGCAATTATGGCACTTGGTGTGTATTTAACATTCCGCGTGTTAGATTTTCCGGATTTAACGGTTGATGGAAGCTTTGTAACAGGGGCGGCTACAGCGGCGACGATGATTATGCTTGGCTACCACCCAATCTTAGCGACTTTAGTGGCAATTGTTGCTGGATTTATTGCTGGATGTATGACAGGAATTCTTCACACAAAAGGGAAAATTAATCCTCTGTTATCGGGGATTTTAATGATGATTGCTTTGTATTCTATTAACCTACGTATTATGGGATCAACGGCAGAAAATACGATAGGTCGTCCGAATATTCCACTATTAAATTCAGAGACTTTATTTTCAAAGTTTCAAGCAATTTGGAGTAATTTAGGAATCGATACGGCATTAAATAACCTACTAAAAGGCTTCGGCGTTCAGCAACCACCTTCAACATGGAGCACGATAATCGTAGTGTTAATCATCACGATTTTAATTAAGTTCATTGTAGACTGGTTCTTGAAAACAGAGATCGGCCTAGCTATTCGAGCAACTGGTGATAATAAGCGTATGATTCGTAGCTTCTCGGCTAATACAGATACTCTTATTATTCTTGGGCTAGGGCTTTCTAACGCACTTGTCGCATTTTCTGGAGCTTTAATCGCACAATATTCGAAGTTCTCAGATGTCAGTATGGGGATAGGGATGATTGTGATCGGTCTTGCATCTGTTATTATCGGCGAAGCAATCTTCGGTACAAAAACGATTATGCGCACAACTTTCGCTGTCATTGCTGGAGCCATCATTTACCGCATTATTTTAGCGCTAGCATTACGAGTAGATTTTCTTGATTCAGGGGATATGAAATTAATAACAGCTATCATTGTTATTATAGCGTTGATTTTACCTCAATTTATCAATAAGAGTAAGGCGCGCAAACGCAAGGTGAAACGCGCAGCAGAGAAGTCAGACGTAAAGACGGTTGAGCAGGGAGGAAATGGCCTTGCTTAAATTAAACGGCATTAATAAGGTATTTAATGAAGGTACACCAGATGAAAAAATGGCACTTGCAGAAATTAATTTGCACTTAAAGCCAGGGGATTTCGTCACAATTATCGGCAGTAATGGTGCTGGTAAATCGACAATGATGAATATGATTTCTGGCGCGTTAACACCAGACTTCGGCACGGTTTCGATTGATGGAAATGAGGTTACGACTTTACCAGAATATAAGCGCTCCCACTACATCGGTCGCGTATTCCAAGATCCGATGGCTGGTACAGCACCAGCAATGACGATTGAGGAAAATTTAGCATTAGCTTACTCACGTAATAAGAGTAGAGGCATGCGTATCGGTGTTGATAAAAAGCGCCGAGAATTTTTCAAGGAATCCTTACAGATGTTGGGCTTGAATTTGGAAAATCGCCTATCTGCAAAAGTCGGCTTACTTTCAGGAGGAGAGCGTCAAGCGCTGTCTCTTTTGATGGCAACATTCACGAAGCCTTCGATTTTATTGCTAGATGAGCATACGGCAGCACTTGACCCATCTCGTGCCGAGTTAATCACACGTATTACGAAATACTTAGTTGAGAAAGACAGCTTAACGACATTAATGGTCACGCACAATATGCAACAAGCATTAGACTTAGGAAATCGACTGATTATGATGGATAAAGGTCAAATCATTTTAGAGGTTGGCGAGGATCGAAAGCATGAATTAACCATCCCAGATTTAATGGCCGAGTTCGAACGTATCCGCGGTGAGAAAATGAACTCAGACCGTGCATTACTAGGATAATAAATGATAAAACGCTCATACATAGGTATGGGCGTTTTTACGCTGAAAGAAGTTAAAGCCTCCGGCGGATGTCACGGAATCGGAAAGGAGTTCTTTGTGCAAGCACAAAGCCGATTCCGGACGCAATTATGCCGAGGCATAATTGATAGTTGGGTGATAAATCGATAAAGTTGATCGATGAATATTTAGAAAATTTAGATAAACGGGCGAAATTTTTCGATAAAGTGCATTATAATCTAGCTAAAGGAGGTGAAAATATGTTACTCAAAAAGCGCGAAGTTTCATTGAAGCAACTCACATTAGAAATGCTTGAAAGGCGATTACCGAAATCTCACCCAAAGTCTACTTACTATCAAGAAATGCTAAATAGAACAAGAGCAGGGTATGCAGGTGAGCAACGAGTAGACCAGGAATGGCAAGAAATCTATTTGGAGCATGTGCATTATTTATTGCATGATGTTGTGCTTAAGGATGAAGGTGTATCCATACATCAAATGGATACATTATTAATGTCGCAGAATTTTATTTTAATAGTGGAAATCAAAAATATCGTCGGGCGTGTAGAATATATGGAAGATCACCATCAATTTATTCGAGTTACGTATGATGGCAAAGTAGATGGTTTCCGAAATCCCTTTGATCAAGTGAAGCGGCATGCTAGGTTTTTACGGCAGATTTTTCAAAAAGCTGGCGATCATATACCTATTATATATATGATTGTCTCTGCAAATCCTAATATGATTATGACGTCCAGTTTATCGGCGCAACCAATTATTCATGTGAGTGGCTTGGCTGAGAAGGTAGAGCAGTTGTTCAATCAACATCAACAAGCTTATCTAAGTGAAGAAATTTTAAGAGAACTCTCAAAACATATTCTAAAGATGCATAAACCTACGCAATGGACACTGGATATGAAGATGGATGAACTAAAGAAAGGTGTATTATGCTCTAAGTGCGATTATCGATTTGCCATGCACTATCGTCAAGGTAAGTGGCAGTGTGAGAATTGTGGTGAGGTAGATAATCAAGCTTTCAATAATGCGCTGAAAGATTACCGTTATATGTATGGTGAATTGATATCCAACAGTTCACTTCAAGATTTTTTCGGCATTTCTTGCGCTAAAACGGTATATAAAATATTGAAGTCGTTGCAGCTTCAAGAAGTAGGTGCAAAGAAGGATCGAAAGTATATTATTAAATAGTATAGTCTATCAGTGCGGTCAGATAGACTGTATTTTCTAAAATGTTCCGATAAATTAATAAATCATTCCGATAAAATCTGAAATTGTTCCGATAAATCTCAAAATTGTTCCGATAAAACACAAAATCATTCCGATAAACCTAAAAAAGCCACACTCACAAAGCAAGTGTGACTCTTTATTTTAGACTAGTAGGCCGAATAGTTGAATGTCGTTGTTTACTTCTTTGTATTTGAAGCCGAATTCATTCATGCGTGCTAGTAATCCTTCGTAGTCTTCACGGTTGCCAAGCTCGATACCGACTAAGGCAGGCCCACTTTCTTTGTTGTTTTTCTTTGTGTATTCGAAAGTTGTAATGTCATCATTTGGCCCTAGAACGCTTGTTAGGAATTGGCGAAGCGCGCCTGCACGCTGTGGGAAGCTGACGATGAAGTAGTATAGTAAGCCTTCATGAATTAAAGATTTTTCTTTAATCTCCTGCATACGACCGATGTCATTATTACCACCACTAATGATGATAACGACTGATTTACCTTTAATTTCCTCTTTATAAGAGTCGAGTGCTGCTACTGATAATGCTCCAGCAGGCTCTGCGATAATGGCATGTTTATTGTAGAGATCTAAAATCGTTGTACATACTTTTCCTTCTGGTACTAGTACGATGTCGTCTAAGTAGCGACGACAAACATCATATGTGTGATGACCGACGCATTTTACCGCAGCACCATCTACGAATTTGTCAATCCAATCAAGTGCCACTGCACCGCCTTCTGCAAATGCAGCCTTCATACTGCCCGCACCGGCAGGCTCTACTCCAATAATTTTGCTATTAGGGGAAAGGTTTTTCACATAGGCAGAAACACCTGACATTAAGCCTCCGCCGCCAATACTACCAAACACGTAATCAATCGGTTCCTCCATGTCATTCATAATCTCAACTGCGACCGTTCCTTGTCCAGCGATGACATCAAAATCATCAAATGGGTGAATAAAGATTTTATCGTGCTCATCACAGTAAGCAAATGCACTTTCTGCAGAATCATCAAAGGTATCACCAGCTAAAATAATTTCTACATATTCACGACCAAACATACGCACTTGGTCAATTTTTTGCTTAGGTGTTGTTTGAGGCATAAAAATACTTGCTTCAATTTTCAATTGTGCACAGGCGTAGGCAACACCTTGGGCATGATTGCCTGCACTTGCACAAACAACGCCAACTTTACGAGCCTCTTCTTCAATTTTTTTAATCTTATAATAGGCACCACGAAGTTTAAATGAGCGTACATGCTGTAAATCTTCGCGTTTAAAATAAATATTAGCTCCGTATTTCTCGGATAAATAATCATTTTTTTGTAGTGGAGTGTGTACCACTACGTCTTTTAAGAAATGATGTGCAATCAAGATATTTTCTACTTGCACCGTTCTAGTGTCAGCAGCTTCCATAATATTCATCCTCCGTTATACATATAAAACATTTATCTATGATAGCACATTATATAAGCCTTTTGTTATTAATTTTTAGTAAATTCTAAATTTTCGGTGTCTATTTCGTACAAAATGAAGAATAATTAAATTTCTTCGAGAATTTTTTGTAGAAATAAAGGATGCACACATTTCCTCATAACGAAAATGGTCAAGCATATACTAGAATACCTTAGGACAAGTAGGAGGGTATGTAATTGGAAATCATTCAAGGAATTCTATCTACATACATTCAATTTTTCAATTGGGAAATGTGGAAAGAGATCTTAACTGACCCTGTATCTTGGGGGTTAATATCAACACTAATTATAATAGAAGGTTTACTCTCAGCAGATAACGCACTTGTATTAGCAGTGCTAGTGAAGCATTTGCCAAACAAGCAACGCAAACGAGCATTAATGTATGGTATGTTTGGAGCCTATTTTTTTCGATTTTTATTTATCGGGATAGGTGTTTATTTGGTAGAATTTTGGTTTATTAAATTGCTAGGAGCCCTGTATTTAGGTTGGCTATGTGTCGCTCATTTCCTGCAGATTGGGGAAGCGGATAGTGCCAAGGAGATGAAAAAAACAGGGTTGTTGGTTCGTCTTTTTGGAACATTTTGGGCAACGGTTATTTCTGTAGAACTGATGGATATTGCCTTTTCAATTGACGCGATTTTTGCTGCTTTTGCTATATCCAATCAAATTTGGATATTACTAATCGGGGGAATGCTAGGTATTTTAATGATGAGAACTATTGCAGGCTTATTTTTAATTGTTATTGAAAAAATACCAGAATTAGAGGCAACAGCATTTATTATTATTGGAATTATTGCACTGAAAATGCTAGCCAGCGTCATCGGTATTCACGTTCCGCATTATATGTTTTTTGTTGTATTAATTATTATTTTTGCTATTACTTTCATTATTCATTTCTTAAAAAAAATGAAGGTTGCTTAATATAAAACGGTTCTGTTCTCAATGAAGAAAGAGGACAGAACCGTTTTATTGTTATAAAGCGCATTTTAGCGCATTTATTGTTATTTTACATATTGATCAGGATTTACAATATAGAATTTTTCAATATTAAGCCAGCTTTCACTCATTGGCTCACCGTCATCAATACGTTTTTCTGTTTCTTGCATCATCCAAGCTGTTTGGGATGCGTGTGCTTGTAATGCTTTAATTTTATCCATCTTCATTTCACTGATATCGTTGACAACATGTGGCTCACCATTTTTTTCAATTGTATCATTTGCAAAGGCACAGCCTAACACTTGTGGGCGTGCGGCTTTTGGCATACGACGAACAGCTTCTACTACAGCACGTGCTGTTGCCTCGTGATCAGGATGAACTGCAAAACCAGGTAAGAATGTAATGATAAGAGAAGGCATTAACTCCTCTATTAAACCTTCAACAAGCTTTACCATTTTTTCATCGTCTTCAAATTCAATCGTTTTATCACGGAAACCAAGCATACGTAAATCTTGTATTCCCATAGCCTCTGCTGCTGCGATAAGCTCCTTACGTCGAATTTCTGGCAAGGATTCACGTGTTGCAAAAGGTGGATTTCCTAAATTACGCCCCATTTCGCCTAAAGTTAAACAGGCATATGTAACAGGTGTATTCATTTTCTTTGTATAGTAGGCAATTGTTCCAGCAACTGAAAAAGCCTCATCATCTGGGTGAGGGTAAACAATTAAAATATGACGTTGTGGTTGTAAAATCAAAAAGTCGTCCCCCTTAGTAAGTAAATGGCGTTTCGCTAATTTCAAGTGCAATCGCCAATTTACCTGAGTAGTCTAGTCCAGCCATTAATAAACGGCCTAAATCATCTAATTCAAAATGTGTGATGCCTTGAGCATAAACCCAGCCATGTGCCATTTTTAATCCGACACGATGGGGTGAATCATCTACCACTTTAGCAAGCTCATAGTTGATTTTAGCATTGCGAATAAAAGCACCTGCATTAAAAAATTTCTCATCAAAGTGTGCTGCATAAGAACCGTTCGTCGTCTCAAGATGAATATAAACGTCTTTGTTGGCGAAAGAATTCAATAATTCCTGCAACGTCTTTACTTGTACTTCTTGCATCTTAACACTCCTCTCGATTATTTCTATTTTAAGTATAGTCAAAAAAGATGACAAAGGGAAATTGAAAGGCTTTTGTTGCCAACCTAATCATAAATGCTATTGATAAAATGCAGAAATTTCTTTATTGTAAAAAAATGTTTTTTACCATTATTAAGGTAGATTACTTGAAAAAACTATTCTGATGTATCAATATAGGACACGTGAAACAGATTAATATAAAATGTATGCGGTTTCATAAATAAAATATGGGGAGATTGATACTATGATTTATGCAAATCCTAATACTCCGGGCGCATTAGTAAATTTCAAAGAAAAATATGATAACTTTATCGGTGGAGAATGGATTCCTCCAGTAAAAGGTCAATACTTTGAAAATAAAACACCTGTAACAGGTCAAGTTTTCACAAAAGCAGCTCGTTCAACAGTTGAAGATATTGAGCTAGCCCTTGATGCAGCACACGCAGCAAAAGATGCATGGGGTAAAACAAGCGCAACTGAGCGTGCATCTATTTTAAATAAAATCGCAGATCGCATTGAAGAAAACTTAGAAATGATTGCTATTGCAGAAACATGGGATAATGGTAAAGCAGTTCGCGAAACTTTAAACGCTGATATTCCTTTAGCAATTGATCACTTCCGTTATTTTGCAGGTGTCATCCGTGCACAAGAAGGGCGTACAACACAATTAGATAACGACACTGTTGCATACCATTTCCAAGAGCCACTAGGTGTAGTTGGCCAAATCATTCCTTGGAACTTCCCAATCTTAATGGCTGCTTGGAAAATTGCTCCTGCGCTTGCAGCAGGTAACTGTATCGTGATGAAACCAGCTGAGCAAACGCCAGTTTCATTATTAGTGTTAATTGAAACAATTCAAGACATCCTACCAAAAGGCGTACTTAACATTGTAAACGGCTTTGGTGTTGAAGTTGGTAAACCACTTGCAACGAACAAACGAATTGCAAAAGTTGCTTTTACAGGTTCAACAGCTGTTGGTCGCCAAATTATGCAATATGCAACTGAAAATATTATTCCTGTGACGTTAGAGCTAGGTGGTAAATCACCAAACGTATTCTTTGAGGACGTAATGGCTTCAGATGATGAATATTTAAATAAAGCAATTGAGGGCTTTGTGATGTTCGCATTAAACTCAGGTGAAATTTGTACTTGTCCTTCACGTGCTCTTGTTCAAGAATCCATTTACGATAAATTCATTGAACTTGCATTAGAGCGCGTAAAAGCTATTAAAATTGGTAATCCATTAGATACAGAAGTCATGATGGGTGCTCAAGCTTCTAACGAACAAAAACAAAAAATCCTTTCTTACCTAAAACTTGGTAAAGAAGAAGGTGCTGAGTGCTTAATAGGTGGAGAAGAAAATATTCTTGAAGGCGACCTTGCAGGAGGTAACTACATTAAACCAACAGTTTTCAAAGGTCATAATAAAATGCGAATCTTCCAAGAAGAAATCTTTGGCCCAGTGCTTGGCGTGACTACATTCAAAGATTTTGATGAAGCAATGGAAATTGCAAATGATACAGAATATGGTTTAGGTGCTGGTGTTTGGTCACGTTCTGGTGACATTGCTTACCGTGCAGGTAGAGCTATTCAAGCTGGTCGCGTGTGGACAAACACTTATCATCAATATCCGGCGGGTGCTGCATTTGGTGGATTTAAACTTTCTGGTATCGGTCGTGAAAACCATGCAATGATGTTAGATCACTACCAACAAACTAAATGTCTTTTAGTGAGCTACAAAAAAGAAGCACAAGGATTTTTCTAATACCAAAGGATGAATAACAACATGGTAGAACGAGTGATTGCAACAAAAGAGGCTTTAAATTTGATAGAGCTAATTAAGAGTCAGCATGGCGCTATCATGTTTTATCAATCTGGGGGTTGCTGTGATGGCTCTGCACCGATGTGTTATGTAGAAGGAGATTTTAAAATTGGTGAAAACGATATCTATCTTGGTACAATAGGTGACGTTCCTTTTTACATTCATAGAGCGCAATATGAATATTTTAAGCATACGCAATTGATAATTCATGCGATTGAGGGCAGAGGTGCAAGTTTTTCTTTAGATAGTGTTGAAAATATGCATTTCATTACAAACTCTAGAGTATTCAAAACAGAAGAGTACTAAGAAGTGATTATAGAGGAATTCAGTCTAAAAACGCCACGTCCTGTGG
Source organism: Lysinibacillus sp. RC79 (assembly GCF_041262405.1). Lineage (NCBI taxonomy): Bacteria > Bacillati > Bacillota > Bacilli > Caryophanales > Bacillaceae > Lysinibacillus > Lysinibacillus sp. RC79. Next base: position 21,082 of record NZ_JBGCCD010000039.1, on the reverse strand, counting down.
CATTACCGAAATGACCGACATCGTGTCGGCCTAAGCACAAAGCCGATTCCGGACGCATTGTTTATCTGTGCGAAAGCGAAGCGACAGCAACAATTATGCCGAGGCATAATTGATTTGATTGCATCTTTAAATCTATGAAGATTTTTCGAGCAATATTCTTGAAAAAATTATATAAATATATCAATATAATGAGTGTGAGAGCAATTTTGTACAAAATGTGTCGTTTTGTATTGTATGCGGTTTCACATATGAAAAGATACTGCGACCATGATTTCTTCCTTAATTGACGAATAGACAGCGCATAATGTTGAAGGAAATTTTAAACTAGGTTATAACGAATTCTATCTTGGTACAATAGATGACGTTCCTTTAACATTGATATGTATAGCTGTAATAAGGAAAGAAGACGGAAAGCTCATTATCATAGTATAGTAAAAAGCCGCGATTCTCTTTTATGACGGAGAATCGCGGCTTTTTATAATTAGTGATTTTTGGGGGTATGTATTTGTTAATATTTGTTGAGCTTTCGTTCAATGGAATCTAGTCGATTGTTGAGATGTGATAGATGCTTATGCATTTGTCTAAATTGTACACTTTGATTTTGCGCGTCGGATGTTCTTGTTTGTGCCTGCGCCTCTTCTTCCTGCAATGCTAAAATGGTGGAGAGGGTTGCTAATGAATACCCTATTGTCAAAACCATTGAAGATATTAATTCTACTTTGGTAGAGGTTATATCTCCACCTTGGATACCTATGTCTTCACCTAGGAGACCTGCTTCTTCACCACCTAGGAAACTTGCTTGTGTATTTGTATTTGGGTCTTGTTGTTGATTACGTCTTTTCATTTTTCTCCCTCCCATATACAGCTAATATATGGCATATGAAGTAGTAGTGTATCTTGTCCTGAGCATTAGAAGAAATAAACCTCTGTTAGAATAAAATTCTTAATTTTCTAACAATTTAATTGATTTTTATGGAATAATAGAGCAATATAGTAGAAATAAACAGTTGTTTGAGGGGGAATAGATGTGAACAAAAACTTTAAATATTGTAAAGAATCTAGAGTTATGCGTACAAGTCGAGTTTTTCCGAATGATATTAATAATCATAATACACTGTTTGGTGGTCGATTAATGAGTGATATCGATCAAGTAGCTTCAATTTCAGCTGCTAAGCATAGTCGTAGAGATTGTGTGACGGCTTCAACGGATTCTGTAGACTTCCTGCATCCAATACGCCCGACCGATTCTGTCTATTTCGAATCTTATGTAACGTGGACAGGGACATCTTCAATGGAAGTTTTCGTAAAGGTCATTTCTGAGAATTTGAAAACGGGAGATCGCAAAGTAGCTGCGACAGCATTATTAACCTTTGTTGCATTAGATGAAAATAATAAACCAGCCCCAGTTCCATCTGTCATTCCAGAAACTGTAGAAGAGACTAAGCTACATGAAACTGCAGCTGAACGAGCAAAAGCACGTGCAGAGCGTAAAAAGGAAAGTAAGGCATTGGCTCAATTCATTTCGATGAACGATCCATGGGATTATCGGCTCGAAATGATGGAGAACTACTATATGTAAAAAAGGCATCTGATTAGTGATCAGATGCCTTTTCGTTTAGCAATTATGCCTCGGCATAATTGTTGCTGTCGCTTCGCTTTCGCACAGATAAACAATGCATCCGGAATCGGCTTTGTGCTTAGGCCTGCACGAGGGCCGACACGATGTCGGTCATTTCGGTAATGCCACAGGACGTGGCGTTCTTACCGATGCAGGTCAGTTAGCCGTTATCGCATGGATGCGATAACGGCTAACATCCTTTATTAACTCCTTTCCGATTTCCGTGATATCCGCCGGAGGCTTAGGCCAACAGATGTTTTTTGTGCGAAAGCGTAGTGCTAACGCAGCGGTAGCAACATGATGTTGGTCACTCAGTCGTTGCCACAGGACGTGGCGTTCTTAGACTGAGTTCCTCTATTTCAGCGGATATTTGTACACTTTCAGAAAAGTAACTTAAACTTGCATTCATCTCACCGCCTATAGAGGTGGGAGACTTCTGTACCTGACGCTTTGCTTTCGGTATAAAAGACATCTGTAGCTGATGCTTTGCTTTCGCTACAGAAAATAATTGTAACTGCCGTTTCACTTACGTTACATAAAACATTTGCTGAAAGAAGTTAAATTTCTATCACTGTTACTTCTGGTGCACCAAAACGAGATTTTGCACCGTGCATAACTGGTCCAACATAGTCATTTAATGCCCAACCGTGAGCGATTGCAGCTGAAACGAATTCTTTTGCTTCAATTACAGCTTCTTTTACTGAAAGACCGTTTGCAAGGTTTGCTGTTACTGAAGCAGCAAATGTACAGCCAGCCCCATGGTTATAAGTAGAAGCAACTTTTTCAGATTCTAATAAGTAGAATTTTTCACCGTCGAAGAATAAGTCAGTTGCTTTTTCAGTAGCTAACGCTTTTCCACCTTTAATCACAACAGCTTTAGCACCAAGCTCGTGAATTTTACGAGCTGTTGTTTTCATTTCCTCGATTGTTTTTGGTGTTCCAGTTCCAGCTAATTGTCCAGCCTCAAACAGGTTAGGTGTTGTAACTGCAGCTAATGGTAAAAGATATTGAATCATTGCATCTATGTTACCAGGGTTCAATACTTCATCTTCTCCCTTACATACCATTACAGGGTCAATGACAACATTTGTCGTACCAGATTTTGCGATAGCATCACCTGCGATACGAATAATTTCTTCAGTTGACAGCATACCGGTTTTTATGGCGTCAATGCCTGTTGAAAGAGCAGTATCAATTTGTTTTTGCAAAAGCTCTGTTGGTAATGGCGTTACGTTATGAGTCCAACCGTTTGGATCCATTGTTACGACAACCGTTAATGCCACCATGCCATATGTGCCGTGCTCCTGGAATGTTTTAAGATCGGCTTGCATACCTGCGCCACCTGATGTATCTGAACCAGCAATCGTTAAAGTTTTTTTAAGAGCCATGTGGAAGATCTCCTTTATAGATGAAAGTTTTAAAATTACCATCTAGTATAGTCTTATTCTGGTTCCGTAAAAATAGTCAGAATTATATATTTTTACAAGGTCAGTTTAACTTCTTTTTCTGATGCTTGAATTCAACATTATTTTTTTGTACCGTTGTAAGAAGAGAAAGGGGCTTATATTACGATGAAACAAGCATTCCCGAATGACTGGCAAGAAATACTTGTAGAAGAAATAGAAAAAACATACTATACAAAGTTACGTCAATTTGTAGCAGATGAATATGCAACACAAACAATTTTTCCACCGATGAATGACGTAATGAATGCATTTTATACGACGGCTTATCATGACGTAAAGGTCGTAATTTTAGGTCAGGATCCTTATCATGGACCAAACCAAGCGCATGGATTAAGTTTTTCGGTCATGCCGGGAATCAAACATCCACCGAGCTTACGAAATATGCTACAAGAGTTACAGGATGATCTTGGCTGTCCAATCCCTCAAAACGGAACATTAACAAAATGGGCACAGCAGGGTGTAATGTTATTAAACACTGTATTAACTGTTCGAGCAGGACAGGCGAATTCTCATAAAGAACAAGGATGGGAGCAATTTACGGATGCTGTAATCGATAAATTAGCATCAAGAGATAAACCAATTATTTTTGTGCTTTGGGGTAAACCAGCGCAACGAAAAAAACAATTAATTCGTAAATACTCAACGCCACATTTAATTTTAGAAGCGCCTCATCCAAGTCCACTTAGTGCTTATCGAGGTTTTTTCGGCAGTAAACCATATTCGAAGATCAATGCACAGTTAGTGGAATGGGGAGAGCCACCAATTGATTGGTCTCTAGCTTAGATTGGCACAAATCATATATCTTCATTCAAATGTTTTGTAGCAAAAGTGAAGCATCAACTATAATAGACTCCTACCTCTGAGGATGGTTACCTGAATGAAGATAAGCCTCCGGCGGATGTCACGGATTTTGAAAGGAATGAATTGTGCTGGCACAATTCAAAATCCGGACGCAATTACGCCAAGGCGAAATTGATACACTTATAATTTCATGTTACAGTTAATAATAGAAGAAAGTGAGGAACAACGATGAAGGTAAATTGTTTCAAATGTCAATATTTCAAAGTAACATGGGACCCACAAACGCCACGGGCCTGTGTTGCATACGGCTTTAAAACGAAGCAAATACCATCCGTTGTCGTTAAACAATCCTCTGGCACAGACTGTCTAAAGTTTGTGCCAAAAGCAGAAAGTGGGAGAATGCAATGATTCCTTATCAAGCCGTTATTCAACAACTTGAAAAACAATTATCTGGTGTCAAAAATGCTGGGAACGAACAACAAATTCGTGAAGCCTTAACAGCAATCCGAGCATTATGTGATGTAGTATTAGACTCACCTGACGGCATTTCTAAAGCGCAGTCAAAACATCTGCCACAAATGCTAGTATCAGAGCCGAAGCCACCAAGTTTATATACAGCAAAAATTGAAGAAGAAGACGGAGCAAATGGTGATTCAATTTTTGACTTTTAATCATGATTAAAGGTAGGGAAAATGACATGAAAAAATTTATCGTGACAGGTGCACTCCACGGCTTTTTAGCAGTGGCATTGGGTGCATTCGGTGCACATGCTTTAAAAGGAGTTCTAGACGATTATGGTCGTGGGATTTGGGAGACAGCTGTTCAGTACCAAATGTTTCATGCCACTGGTCTACTTATAATTGGCATTTTGATGAGCTCGAAACTTCTAGGTGAAGTAAAGCAGTTGAATTTAGCTGGAATCTTTTTTAACCTAGGTATTGTTTTCTTTTCAGGAAGCTTATATGTACTGGCAATCAGCGGCGTTAAAGTTCTAGGTGCCATCACACCAATTGGTGGTGTTCTATTTTTAGCTGGCTGGATTCTAATTATAGTATCTGCCCTTAAGCATGCTCGATAAAAGTTGAATATAAATATTCCTACAAAGTTACTCCTTTGCACTATGTGTGAGGGGGTTTTTGTTTTATTAGAAACTACTAGTAACGGATCAAGAGAATTTTTCTTCGTAATGAACAATATAATTTCTATAGAAAGGATAGTTTTAATTCCTATTGTTTCTGTAAGGATTTATAGTACACTATTATTATCAAATAAGTTCGACAAATTGGAAGCGAGGTTTTGTGATATGGAGAAGCTTTTTACTTTACTAGATCATAACTATGATGAAATGGTAGCGATTCGTCGTCATCTACATGAATATCCGGAATTATCCTTTGAGGAAGTGGAAACGCCAGCGTATGTAGCTGCTTTTCATCGTGCGCTAGGACATGAGGTTCGTGAGCATGTAGGTGAACGTGGTGTTGTTGCTACTTTACGTGGAGGGAAGCCAGGTAAAACAGTGGCGTTGCGCGCCGATTTTGATGCACTGGCAATTCAGGAGGAAAATGAAGTCCCTTATAAGTCAAAAGTAGATGGTAAAATGCATGCATGTGGACATGATGGTCATACAGCAACATTACTAGGACTTGCTAGAGCACTTAATGCAATAAAGGATGACATTGCAGGCAATGTAGTATTTATTCATCAGCATGCAGAAGAAATGGCGCCAGGTGGAGCAAAGCCTATGATTGAAGATGGCTGTCTAGACGGGATAGATGTTATTTTCGGTACACATTTATGGGCACCAACACCGTTAGGAGATATATTGGTGAGAGATGGAGCAATTATGGCTGCTGCGGATAAAGTGGAAATTACGATTCATGGCAAAGGTGGTCACGGTGCGGAGCCTCATCATTCTATTGATGCAGTTACTCTTGCGTCACAGTTTGTAGTCAATGCACAGCAGATTATATCTCGACGTATTGATCCATTAAAATCAGCCGTTTTAACAATTGGTCATTTTGAGGCGATTAATCCTTTCAATGTTATTGCTGAGCGAGTAGTATTAGCTGGAACAGTCCGTACTTTTGAGGAGCAGGTACGCAGACAATTGGAGCAAGAGCTTGAGGCAGTGTTAAATGCCACTTGTTTGGCCTTTGGTGCAAGCTATGATTATCGTTATACAAGAGGCTATCCACCTGTTTACAACCATGTGAAAGAAACAGAATTTATTGCACAACTTGCAGCAGATATACCAGGAGTAGAAAATATTATAACGTGCCCACCATTTATGATTGGAGAGGACTTTGCGTATTATTTAGAGAATGTACCAGGTACATTTTTCTTCACAGGTGCTAAAAAGCCGGAGTGGGAAGTAGCATATCCTCATCATCATGCACGCTTTGACTTTGATGAACGTGCAATGTTGATTGCTGCCAAAACATTAGGAAAAGCAACATTGCAGTATTTACAAGAAAATCAATAATAAGCTCTTCCACAAGGCTTGAGCTTTACATAAAAATTGGCATGCTAGGAGGTATCCTAACATGCCAATTCTTTTGATCTAATGGCAAATATCCACGCAAATTCCTCGTTTTCATGCGAAAAACATTTGCGGCGCATGCAAGGATACGAAATCCAAATGGGAGTCTAGCGAAACTTGCCAATGCGACGCGAGCATGAATAAAACGTAGCGAAGGAGCACACTGATTCTGCTTTTATCTTACTCACTATTTAAAGGAGTGGGTTTTACCATACAAGAAAATATGAATTAGAAGACTTTTGAAAAGTTCAATTCAATTATGGATTTTGGTTAAAATAAGCCATTTCTTCATCATATTCAGCAAAATCAAAGTAAATCATTGGGAATAGGAAACGATGATTCGATTTGAGTTCACGTAAAATAACGTGGTCTCGACCAGCAGCTTCTACTACGCCTCGCACAGTTTTTGTGTTTTTTCCTTGCTCTACCGCATGCTCGAAGGAAAAATGGAAAGTACCAGGCTTTCCGCGATTCAAACGAAAAATATTTTCAATATACGATTGCTCCCGTCCAGGTGGTCGTGCTCCAGTCGTCTGTGGAGGCATTACCTGTGGAGGCATTTGTTGTTGCGTTGTCGGTGTCCAATAATAAGGCATCATAAGTTATCAACCTTCTTTCTTTTAGATTTGAGGACAATCTTCTCGGTTGGCGAGAAGAAGCAATGTGCTTTGAATCTCCCCGTGTTCCACTGACCATACCATTGTGCTGGACAATCTCCCTCAGGTCTGAAAAACCATAGCGAACGAGTCGCTGGATGAAATCTTTCGCCTTGAATAACTCTTTTTGCTAATCGAAGGTCTTGATCACGTGCTCGTTGATAAAAGAAGCCTTTTTGTGTCGCTTCAAAGCCCCCAGGACGCTGAAAAAACATTTGTTCAATTGTACGAACATCCGTAAAATCTAAACAATCTGCTCGTACACGATTGACGCCCACATTGCCGACCATCAGCATACCTAAATTTCCTTCACCTTCTGCCTCAGCGTGCATAAGCCTTGCTAGCATGGCTGTTTGTGCATCATTCGTTTTTATAACGGCGACTTTTACTCCTCCTCGCAGACAGTATATGCTTGATGGTATTGTAGACATGTTCAATTTCGATGAAAGAAATTCACAATTTAAAATTGCTAAGCATATATTAGTAATAACGAGTAGTCTGTAAAAGAGGGCTAGACTTTTAAAAAAAATTAGATGTTCAACACCAAACGTATGCCATGTATGTAAGTTGATTGGAGTGAGGTTGGGCTCCTTGGGAATCAGGTGCGAAAGCAGAAAAAACAACAAGGATGGCATAAGCTGAAAAAAATTACTCTAACCTAGAAATTACTCAATCTAAGGAATTTAACTGACACTAAACCTTAGGTGTGTACGCAACGATACTGCGGAATTTAAGCCTTTGGAGAGTCATACTGAATGGCAGTAGCTTTTTGCGAAACCAGACTCGGAGAATAAGGAAGACACAAATACGAAAGTCGGAAGATATAAGTTGTGTCACAGTAGAGATGTCTACATTTTTTAAGAAATGTATATGTTTTTCGTATCGGAACGTGAGATAGGGAATTGCATGTGTATTGAATACATGTGAGGTGACAAGGTATGGAGATTGGTGTTTGGGTAGGTATTTTGTTGAGTGCTGTGCTGGCATTTTTAGTAGGGAGTTTTTACGGACAGCCACTCCATTGGTATCTCTTTATACTAATAATCGTAGTGGGATTTTTCATTAATACGATTATATTAATTTTGAAGGTTAAAGATGAAAGGTCTTGAGGCACAGTGCAGCCATATGAAAATAAGAAAGTGTCATCGTAATGTTATATAAGGGTATAGGAATAGGGGATAATTAGTCTATTATAGAGGCTGGTTATCCTCTTTTGCAAGAGTTAAGCGAGATGAAGCAAATCAAGACGTTTTAATTGCTTCTCTTAGACGGAGAATTAAGAAATTGGAAGAAAGAATTGAAGAGTTGGAAGATGAAAACAAAAAATTACGGAAAACAGAAAGTACAGAACTAGCAGATTATATGAAAAATTTATAACAAAGGCTAGGATAGTAAACATTGTTACATAGACCATAAAAAAGAGACAGCAATCGCTGTCTCTACTAAACTACGCACCTCGTTAGTTTAATAAGAAAAGCAAATCTAATAAAGAATAGTACATACTTATGATACGGTTCACCTTAATGTAGTTAGTTTCCATTTTCTATATATATCCTTACCAGCGATTCATCGCTATTTTCACCCAGACAACGTATAATAAGAGAAGCAGAAGAAGAATTCATTTTTCCTCTAGTTAAAAAAAGAGGTGCAATTACTTGAAACAGTTTGAAACAGCATTACCTGAGCAGTATGAAACATTAAAAAAACAGGCCAATTATACGTCTAGCTGGCGAGAGCGTTTAGACGCAGTCGAAATGTTATCGGCTTATCAACATGACAAAATCATAGATTTATTAAAAAATCGTATGCAGCATGATACTGTCAACAAGGTGCAATTAGCAGCCTATGAAGCACTCGCGGCGTTTGGTGAGGACGTAGAGAAGCCATCACCTGCACGTTTTGATATTATCAAAGGCACAGACAAAATTTTCCTGCGGGTGAAAAAGAGCTTGCCGAAGGACCATACAGTGGCAGACTTTGCGGATAAACTAAAACGTATGCGTTTAGATGTCTTTGATGCGTATGAAGGCGACAAAGGTGTAGAATTTATGAACTGGTTAGAGGAACGTTGGGCAAAACTATAATCAGTAGTTTTGCGATTTATGAAGGAAAGTCATTCTCTCCGCTTGTGGAGGGAATGGCTTTTTCTTATCTTACGCTGCGGTTCATCGAAACTAATATTAAATTGTATTACTTCTTTTCTTTGATCATCTATCTTTATTGTTTAATGATAAAACAAACACCTTATTAAACTAACCTCCCCGTTAGCCATCCATGAAGCGCAAAAATCAGCTCTTCACCACAGAAAATGAAAGATGATTAAGTTCTTTCATGGGAGTTGAGTAAGACAAGATAAAATAACAATCGTTAATAACAGAATCATAAAAAATAGATCAAACATATTATATATATAAAATATGTTTGGTCTATTTATTTACATACGTTTGAAGGTTGTCACCCTAAGATAATTTTAGGGTGACACTTTCTTATTTTTGGATTGAGTAGGTGGAATCTGATGTTTTGCAAGTATATTAAAAATAAACGGTGACATACTAAAGTTGTAAATTATTTTTTTGCTTGCATGAAGGAGTGTTATAATGCATATTTTTGGTACGTTTGTAGCAATTATCATAAGTGCATTCATCGCCGTTGGAATAGCAGAATACTATCACCAACCTTATAATTGGTATTTAGTTTTCTTGATGATTCTAGCTGGTTTTTTTATTCATACAATTATTTTAATATTGGAAACAGAGAACAGCGAAGAAAACGAATATTAAAAAATGCGAGTCCGATTGTATGGACTCGCATTTTTATATTTAAAACCGTTTTCGATTAGACAGTTAAGAATGTCACAAGTTTTTCTTGATCAAGAAGGTTACCAACGAAGAATGCACCGAACTCACCATAGCGAGCTGAAACTTCATCAAAACGCATTTCATATACTAATTTTTTGAATTGTAGTACGTCATCTGCGAATAATGTTACGCCCCATTCGTGATCGTCGAAGCCAACAGAACCAGTAATGATTTGTTTAACTTTACCAGCATAGCCACGACCAATCATACCGTGAGAACGCATTAGCGATTTGCGCTCATCCATTGAAAGCATATACCAGTTGTCATTGCCTTGACGACGCTTATCCATTGGATAGAAGCATACATGCTTAGCACGAGGAAGTTCAGGATATAGACGAGCACGCACATGTGGATTTTGGTAAGGATCTTCGTCTGAATCACCTGCTAAATAGTTAGAAAGCTCTACAACAGATACATATGAATATGTAGGAATTGTAAAATCAGCAATCGCTAATTTATTGAATTCAGCTTCAAGCTCTTGTAGCTCCTCCATTGTTTCACGTAAAGTCATAATCATAAAGTCAGCTTTTTGACCAACGATTGCGTAAAATGCATGGGCACCTGTTTTAGCGATATCAGCTTCGTTTAATTTTTCTAAATATGCAATGAATTCTTCTACTGCTGCTTGACGTTCCTCAGCAGAAACTAGTTTCCATGAAGCCCAATCGATTGAGCGGAAATCATGTAAAGCGTACCAACCATCTAAAGTAATTGCTGCTTCATTCATTATTAAAAACACTCCTTTATAAGTGAATAGCATTCGAAATTTAGTTTATCATAGTTTGTACAAAATCCCTAAGTTCATGATTGTATTTCACGAATTTGACACCTTCCATAGATAATGTATTCTAAAGAGAATAGATGTAAATAGAGGAGCTCCAATCATGAAAAGTATTTTACAACAGCCGATTTGGCGTTTTTACGATCAATCCATTAGCGCGAAGCAAAGATCGCCACTTGAATCCTTCGCAACCGACGATACTTTATGTCAGCTAGTTGGGCAATTAGCCTCTCCGCCAACTATTCGTACATGGGTAACTAAACTGTTACGATAAATTTAGACAAAACTATACAAATCTGTATATAAGCATAGATTTATAACAGAATACCCTTCGTATCAAGCGATTGGTGCGAACTCCACGTTAATTGCTTTTAACTCCTAAAGCCTTGTGACCAAAGCGGAGCTGGAAACGGCAGACGTAACGGTGCGAAAGCAGAAAAAACAACAAGGATGGCATAAGCTGAAAAAAAATTACTCAGTGTCCGTAAAGGATCATCGTGACAACGGAAAACGGTAGCGCTAAGTGCTTTGGCAATGGATGTTTAGCAGCGAACTCCTAAATCTCTAATGAGACAAGGAAGACGTTCAACGACTATCTCCTTGAGGGAGAGTAAAACCGCAAGCGAATGGCGGAAGAAAAATGTGGCTCTTATCAGAAGATAAGATGAAGATATAGTCTGCGCTTATGTGAAAGCATAAGAGGTCTACTTGTGAGAGAAAGACTGCATGAAGGGTTGCGCCTTCGTGTGAACAAGAAAAATAGATACAAATTTTAAAAATGTTAACAACCTCTCTAAATAGGGTAATGTGATTTTATCATAGTGAAAGAGAGGTGGTGCACATGGAATTAATATCCATTGGAAAATTTGCTAGAAGCTGAAATCCGTAATTTTTATAAGCGACTTAACGACATCCGAACAAATCATTTACATCAGTGTTCTAATGAGATTGTGAAAACCAAGCCATCTCGTATTGTAATGGAACATTTAAATGTAAAAGGTATGATGAAAAATAAACATCTGGCGAAGGCGGTAGCCGGGCTATGAATTTAAACGACAAATTCAATACAAATGTGAAAAGTATGGAATTGAATTTGTTGAAGCCGACAGATGGTTTCCATCATCAAAAAGTTGTTCTTCTTGTGGACAAATCAAATCCGATTTGAGACTGAAAGACAGATTATTTATCTGCTCTTGCAGATTAAAGCTGGATAGAGATTTGAACGCAATCATTAACTTAGCAAATTATTCAATCTAAGGAATTTAACTGAAACTAATCCTTAGATGTGTACGCAACGATACTGCGGAATTTAAGCCTTTGGAGAGTCATACTAAATGGCAGTAGCTTCGGCGAAACCAGACTCGGAGAATAAGGAAGACACAAAACGAAAGTCATAAGATATAAGTTGTGTCACAGTAGAGATGTCTACATTTTTTAAGAAATGTATATGTTTTTCGTATCGGTACATGATGCATCTGTCGTGCTTGGTATTCAGGATCACCGTTTACCATATGTGCAGCACGGTATGGACTTGCTCAAAGCACATGGCTATCATCCTATTGTACGCAATTCAGGCGGATTAGCAGTTGTGCTTGATGAAGGTGTACTGAATATTTCTATTGTTTTATCTGAACAAACGGAAGCGCTAAGTATTAATGATGGCTATGATGTAATGGTAGCTCTAGTAAAAGGATTGTTCCCTGAAGTAGCGGATCAAATTGAAGCCTATGAAATTGTAGGCTCTTATTGTCCAGGTTCCTATGATTTAAGTATTAAAGGAAAGAAATTTGCTGGTATTTCTCAGAGACGCTTACGTCAAGGGGTAGCAGTGCAAATTTATTTATGTATTGAAGGAAGCGGCTCAGAACGAGCAGCACTCATTCGTGACTTTTATGCGGAAAGTCTAAAAGGTGAGGAAACAAAATTTACCTATCCTACTATTGTCCCTGATGTGATGGCGTCATTATCTGAACTTATAGACGCATCATTAACAGTGGAAGCTGTAATTATTCGTTTACAGCAACTCCTTAACAATATGGCAGAAGAAATTCGAGTTGAATCTTTTCATGATGAAGAAATAACGCTTTATGCGTTTTATTTACAACGAGTTTTAGACCGGAATAAGAAAATGCTTGAACCAAAGTGATGAAGTGAAACCTTTAAAGTAGGGATCTTTCATAAATGCTGTCCAAAGAAAAAAGCGATGCTGCTAATTAAGCGCATCGCCATTTTCTTGAAAAGGGCTACTTACAACAAGATTTCCGTTTTTCTCCATTTTGAAAACAGGTGCAATTCGTTCTTCCTCTTCATCTAGTGTTACTAGTCGTCTAGCGCGATTCATAATTTGTACAAATTGCTCGTAATCTTTTCGAATAGCTCTATTTTCCTCTTCAAGCTGTGTAACGGTCTTCTCTAGTTTTTTATTTTTCTCAGATGTTACGTGTACTAGTTGTCTCCATTTTGAAGACTCATTGCCTATTTCACCAGAGTGCTGTAAACGTAGTAAATAGGCTATGACAATATCAAGATTTAATGCAGAAAGAGGAATTGATTTACCCTCCGCGGCACTACTATTAACTGTAAACATACTAGAAGCACGGCGTCTTGCTGGAGCTCCTAACACTCGCATTCTTTCTTTTCTTTCTTTTTTGGCTTCTGATAATTGTTCCTCGTATTCTTTGCGAACAACAGCATTCCAACGAAAACCACATGCAGCAGCAGTACGATTTAAAGCATCACCAGCTTCTTCAAAGGCATTTAACTGTGTACTACCTTCCGTCACATGACGAATAACCGCCTCTGCTAATAATTCATCATTTTCTTCTAACCAAGCATCTTGTCTGACTTTACTCATATTAAAATCCTCCCACCTTTATTTGGAACTTTTTATTTACAACTAGCATGACCAATCTTTTAACCTTTTATTCATCTATGTGGAAGGAATTATTATGCTTGAATACAAGGGGAAAAATGCGATACAATACCCGATGTAGGTTTGTACGTATGCTACATACTTAACTATGTGAAAGTCATACGTTCAATAGAAACGATTTTTGATTTGAATCAATTATGCCTCGGCATAATTGCGTCCGGAATCAGCTTTGTGCTTGCACAAAGAACTCCATTCTGATTCCGTGACATCCGCCGGAGGCTTTAACTTCTTTCAGCGGATGTTTGGACACCCGCTGAAAAGTGATTTAAAACCGCATTCATCTCACCACCTATAGAGGTGGGAGACTTTCTGTAGCTGGCGCTTTGCTTTCGCTACAAAAGACATTTGCTGAAAGAAGTTACAAAAATACTATATAGAAAGGGTTGTTGACAAAATGGCAAACGAATTTAAAGTTTGCGATGAATGTCAGGCCGTTAACTTAAAAACGTTAATTCCAAAATTAAAGGAAATCGATCCTGATGCAACCATCGAAATTGGCTGTCATTCCTATTGTGGCCCAGGACGTAAAAAAACATTTACCTTTGTAAATAGCCGTCCTGTTGCTGCATTAACGGAAGAAGAACTAATGGAAAAGGTTTTAGCAAAGTTAAAGAAATAAGTAAAACAATGCGCTATCTTCACTAGTCTAGTTGGAGATAGTTTTTGTTTTTTTCTGTGCATCTATAGAGTCTTCGGAGCGACGGATAGACCTCGAGATGACGGAAAGAAGAGCCAAAGCGACGGATAGAATCATCGAAGTGATGGAAAGAAGAGTCAGAGCGACGGAAAGCTTACGTTTGCTCCATCACTTGGAAATTAGGTCAATAGAAACCTAAATTAAGACAAGAATACAGTGAGTTAGGTTGATAGTCTCTATAATTAAAAGGGAATATGTATGCTAGTCCTATATAAATCGCATATAATAGAACAAATAGGAAACGGGGGTGCTGTACAATTGACACATTATGCAAAAGCTAAATTACAAGAGGAAAAAGTATTCAAGGACCCAGTGCATCGCTATGTGCATGTACGGGATCAAGTGATTTGGGATCTAGTTGGTACGAAAGAATTTCAACGATTACGTCGAATTCGCCAGCTAGGTACAACGTTTTTAGTATTCCATGGAGCAGAGCATAGCCGCTTTAGTCACTCACTTGGCGTTTACGAAATTGTACGCCGCATAGTAGATGATATATTTGTAGGTCGTCCTGAATGGGATGAAGATGAACGACTGCTTGTGCTTTGTGCAGCCCTATTACACGATTTAGGGCATGGGCCATTTTCACACGCTTTTGAAAATGTCTTTGAGCTTGATCATGAATTTTATACAAGACAAATTTTGCTCGGCGATACAGAAGTAAATGCAGTATTAAAAAAAGTATCGGCTGATTTCCCGGAGAAAGTATCTCAGGTAATTGAAAAAACATATCCAAATAAGCAGGTCGTTAGTTTAATATCGAGTCAAATAGACGCTGATCGTATGGACTACCTACAGCGTGATGCTTATTTCACTGGCGTAAGCTATGGTCATTTTGATATGGAACGTATTTTAAGAGTGATGCGTCCGCGAAAAAATCAGGTCGTTATTAAGGCGACGGGCATGCATGCGGTAGAGGATTATATAATGAGCCGCTATCAAATGTACTTACAAATTTATTTCCACCCAGTATCTCGCAGTGCAGAGGTTGTTTTAAATAATATTTTAAAACGCGCTAAGCAACTAAGCTTGACAGGCTACAAATTTAAGCACGAGCCCACACACTTTTTAGCATTTTTCCGCAACTCAATTACGCTTGAGGACTATCTTGCATTAGATGAAAGTATTCTTTTTACATATTTTCAGCTTTGGATGCAAGAGGAAGACGCTATATTAAGTGACTTAAGCCGCCGTTTTGTTAATCGAAAGCTATTTCAGTACATCGATTTAGATCCAGGTGTAGAGCTAGATAAATATCAAAAACTACAAGAACTCTTCAAACAAGCTGATTTAAATCCAGAATATTATCTTGTCCACGATACGACAGCAGATTTACCTTATGACTTTTATCGACCAGGAGAGGAAGAAGTGCGTGTTCCTATTTTCTTAGAAATGAAGAATGGAGAACTACGAGAGCTATCGCGTGAATCTATTATTGTAGATTCAATTTCTGGTCGCATGAAGAGAGATCATAAAGTATATTTCCCACTAGATTTCTTAGAGGACAACAGTATCCACCCCGTTGTGAAGAAACAAATATTAACCTTACTTCAAGGACAGGGGAAAAATTAATAAAAAAATTTTTGTGTATAAAAATGTGTATATAATTAAATAGTATTCCAACATAACTATAGTGAAAAACAGTGAAAATACTCTATTTGAGTTATTTTCACTGTTTTTTGTCGTTGTATAAAGATGAAAAAAGTGGAAACTATATAGAAATTTTTAGAATTATATAAATAGAAAGTCCTGTATTGTTTAGAATTTGTTCAGTGCTCTAATTTATAATAAGTCCAAAATCCTAAGGTGGTGAGGCCTATTATTAAAGGTGTCACAAAAGAACTATGGGTACTTTCGAATTGTACATCGCACATACATAAGTCATCATGATTACCTATTCGCGAGTACTTATTAGAATGAATTCATTTATGACGACAAGTGAATAGAAAGAAAGAGGGACTAACCTATTGTTTGTAGCATACCTTTCAACACTACGAAAGGATGCAACGTCGTCAGCAAACATCAACAGGTATCTCTCTGAACTTAGAAAAGGAGAGAAATATGAGGAAATTTAAAAAAATAAACATAGCAATTATCTTAATGCTACTCGTATTCCAAACAGTACTATCACCGATATCAGTGTTTGCAGCAGAGGACGGACTACCTGCGGTTGAAGCTGGAACTGATACTGATACGGGTTCTACGAGCGAGGTCGTACCACCAGAAACACCACCAGCTGAAACTGAAGGAGATGATGGTACTGGCACTGGTTCTACCGGCGAGGCCGTACCACCAGTAATACCACCAGCTGAAACTGAAGGAGATACTGGTACTGGTTCTGCGGACGAGGTCGCACCACCAGCTGAAGCAGGAAAAGAGGATGGGACAAATCCTGGTTCTAGTGCTGAAGGAGAAGACCCAAGTGGAGATGAGGCGAACTTAACTACACCGCCATCGTATGATCCAACTATGCCTGTTGAGGTAATTAAAAATGTTGAGTTTACTGTGGATGGGACAAAGGTTAATCCAAATGAAAGTATTAATGTTACCAATGGACAATCTGCAGAGTTTAAATTTTATTTAGAACTAGCGGCGGGACATAATTATGGTCCGGGTACAACATTAACGTACACTCTACCAGCTATTTTTGAAGATATCACTTTCCCAAATGGAACAGCTTATGGTGAGGTAGGTACAATTTCGAAAAATGGAAATGACATTGTAATTACATTCAACGATGAGTTACGAGATGATTTAAAAACGGGTGTAGCCCTTGAACCAGATGCATACTTTATGGTACAGGCAAATATTTCGAAGAGTAATACGAATTGGGAAGAAACGATTAGTTTACCAGGCGCTGAAAACATCAAGCTGAACTTCCAACCTAAAACGAGCGGTACATCTGTTACCAAATCAGGTAAAGCAGATAATGGCGCACAAAACAGTAAGTTTATTGACTGGACAGTAGAAGTTAATACAAATCTAGGAGTTAATGAAGCGTCAGGTACTACAAATTTTGTTGATACACTAGAAGGTGCACATACATTTAAGCAAGATACTGTAAAAATCACAAAGTTAAATATTTTACCTAATGGCACAATAACAGTCTCTAATGACCCTGTAACTGTGGCTCCAACCTATGATACAGTTTCTAGTAAAGACAGAATGATAATTGAATTGCCGAATGAAAAGTATACAGCTTACCGTATAGAGTACCAAACAGAAGTTGGTGACCCAGGTAACGTTAAAAGTGCACATTTTAAAAATGAGGCTACTTACAATGGGGGATCATCTCCTCAAACTGTTACCGTAAACTTTGGTGACCCATTAGCAAAAACGCATACAGGTCCTACTGCTAGTGATTTAGCAACATCTTGGACAATTAATTACAACTTTAATAACCGTAATATCTCATCAGAAAACGCAGTATTGACTGATGTGTGGTCAGATACTCAAGAATTAGATGGAGATGTACAGGTGTTTATGGCAGATAGTATTACTCCTGCAGATATTACTCCTAAGGTTGATTATACAGATAGTAACAGTTTTAAATTAACATTTGGTGCTAATGTAACAAAACCATATGTAATCAAATACAAGACAAAGCCAAAAGCTGGTGTTTATCCTACGGGAGGCTATACAGTAACAAATACGGTGACGCGTATTGATATGGCAACATCAGTTCAGGACAGTACAACTTATAGTAAAACAGCTTTATTACTAGACAAATCTGCAAAAAGTATTGACTATGAAAACAAAACGATGTCATGGGAGATTGTTGCGAACCAAGCAGGTTATGATTTAGCTGATGGTACTGTGTTTACTGATACTTTTACAGATGAAAATCTAACTTTAATAGAAAAAACTTTGAAAGTAAAAGTAGGTAATACTACATTAGTTAGAGATACAGATTACACGTTAACTAATAACGAAAAAACTGGTTTTGAAATTACTCTAAAGAATGCAACAAATAAGCTTATCGAAATTACGTACGATACAGATTACGATATTCGACATGTTGGAGAAAATACAATTCGATATCGAAATGCAGTACAAATGACAAATAGTGTTTTACCAAACGCTTCATCTGATTCAGCTGAACAAAATATCCAAGCTGAACAAAAAGCAAACGGTAAAAAAGAGGGTTACTATAATTACGCAACAAAAACCTTCTACTGGGATGTTGAATTTAATTTTAACTACAATTCATTAACAAATGCAGTATTTGAAGATAAATTACCAGATACACAAGAAGTTCAAAATATTGTAGTCAGAAAAGGTAAACTAAATGCAAAAGGTGTTTTCGAAGAGACAGAAACATTAACTATTCCAAACACTTCAGGTAAAGCGAACGAAATTAAACTTGAATTAGGGGATATTGATAGCCCTTATAAGGTGACGTATGAATCAGTAGATGCAGATGGCATTTTCCCACATGGTAACCCAGTAAGTATTACAAACATAGCTACTTTAACAAGCGAAGAGGGTAAAAAAAATGCATCGTGGACAAAAACAGTTGATGTAAGTCATACAGACAAAATTTTAAACAAAAAGGGTATGCAAGCACAACAAGGTTCGGCAGTAGCTAAGTGGAACTTTAAATTTAACTACGCACAATCTAAATTAGACAAAGTAGTCATTACCGACACAGTTGGTAATGATGATGATGGTAACCCAGA
Source organism: Lysinibacillus sp. RC79 (assembly GCF_041262405.1). Lineage (NCBI taxonomy): Bacteria > Bacillati > Bacillota > Bacilli > Caryophanales > Bacillaceae > Lysinibacillus > Lysinibacillus sp. RC79. Next base: position 2,055 of record NZ_JBGCCD010000039.1, on the reverse strand, counting down.
ACAAATGATTTTAGAAGATACATTTAAAGTATATAAAGTTGCATTGTCTGGAAAAACTCCAAGTAATCCAGAAGAAAATAAGACACTTTTAGCTCCAAGTGAGTATACATTAAATGTAGATATGAAAAATGGTACTTTCACGCTTAATTTAGGTAATGTAACAGGAGCATACTATGTAGAATACGAAACAGTATTTACAGGTAAGTCAGGTTCTACTGCTGAAAATGAAGTAGAAGTAAGCTATCAAGGCGGCAGTCAGACAAGTGGGAATGATAGTTGGTCGATTGTTAATTTTAAATATGGTAACCAAGCATCGACAGTTAAAGTACCATTCGTTATTGTAAAAACGAATGCTGCAACTGGCGAAGTAATGAAAGATGTTGAGTTTACTTTGTATAGCCAATACACAGGTAATAAACCGTTAATTAGCGCCAAAACAGATGATAATGGTGTATTAGATTTCGGATTAAAATTAGCTGAGGGTCAATATACAGTAAAAGAAACAAAAGTTGCTGGTTTTGAAAATCCAGATGTAAACTTTACATTAGATCGCAATAAAAAAGCAACATCAGGTTCATTTGCGGGTAAACAAATTGTTGAAATCGCCAACAAGCCGGAAAGTTCATTGAAATGTTCACTGTTCGAATTAACAGTATATGATATTGACGGTGAATTAGTTAATGGAACAGTAACATTAGTAAGTAAAGTCACGGGTTTATCAGAAGATCATATCATTGAAAACGGTAAAGCTACTTTTACTCCAGACCAAGTTAAAGCAGGTCAGTACGATGTTGTTTATGATGGTGTAACGTTAAAGACGATTACAGTTGAGTACAATGACAAATGTATGGAGAGTATTCAACCAGCACCTAAGTGCGATAACTTCACAATCGTGGTTGAAGATACAGAAGGAAATATCCGTACAAATATAAAAGAGTTAACTTTAAAATCGGGTACTACAGATGTAAAGATGTCACCTAATGCGTCAGGTAAGTTTATTTTTGAGTCTAATAAAAATAATCCTAATAATGGCGTAAAGCCAGGTGAGTACGCGGTGTACGAAGGTAACCAATTCTTAGGAACAGTAACTTTAACGTACACAGAAGACTGTGGACATGAATTTATTGTTAAACAAGCACCAAAATGCGAAAAGTTTGAACTAACTGTAAAAGATGTGGATGGTAATAATATTACTGATGGTACTTCAACAATCGTTGTTAAAGATGCTGATGGTAACGAGATTATTAACACAACAACTACGACAGGTGTTATTGAATTAACTAATTTAGAACCAGGTACTTACACAATTGAAGTAGATGGTGAAGAAATTGGTACATTCGAAACAAATATCGAATGTGAAAAATCAGTTCAACCAGCACCAAAATGCAAACTATTTACATTAACGGTCAAGGATGAAAATGGTAAACCACGTCCTAATGTTAGCAACATCACAATCAAAGACAAAACAGGGGCAATTATTGCTACAAACCAAACAACAAATGAGTTAGGTCAAATTACCATTCAACCTAAAGAAATTCCTTCAGGTGAATATAGTGTATATCAAGGTGATCTATTCATTGGTCAAATAACAGTTAAATATTCAGTTAAATGTGAAGCAGAAGTATCAGCAGCACCTGCATGTCCTTCATTTACATTAACAGTACAAACTATATTTGGAACGCCTAATGCGAATGCAAAGATAACAGTAAAAGATGCTAATGGTAATATCGTTAAAGGTGTAGACAACAGTGAAGTTCTAACAACTAGTGTTGTTGGAACGGTTGTATTGCCAAACGAAGCTATTAAACAAGGTACGTACTATGTATATGAGGGAAGTAGTTTAATTGGCTCATTTACTGTAAAAGATACATGTTCTGCATTAGTAAAACCAAAACCTGATCCAGGTCCAGGTCCAAACCCTGACCCAGGCCCAGGTCCAAATCCAGATCCGGAGAAACCGGTTGATCCAAACAAACCAAATCCAGATCCAGAGAAACCGGTTGATCCAAACAAACCAAATCCAGATCCAGAGAAACCGGTTGATCCAAACAAACC